>CAMYMR010000004.1:0-56767 GCA_947259285.1 uncultured Woeseiaceae bacterium
TTACGTCCGAGGGTCTGGTCAGCCAGGGTGGCCGGGCTGCCAACGGCGGCGCAGACACGGACGAATATGGGGCGCTGGTATTGACGGGCGACCGGGGCAAGTCGGCACAGACCAGCAGACAACAAAAGGTCACAGCCAGCGCAGCCCCCGCGCTGAATTCCGACTTCTGGTTCTACACGGCCGATGTCGAGCTGTTCCTCGACAGGGATCTTGATGGCTATTACACCGGTATCGATCTGCTGTTTGACGCAGATACGTACTACGATGTCGCAGACGTCTATGCCGTTCTTTATCTTAGTTACGAATACGGACCCTGGAACGAGTACGCCGAGACCGAGGTATTTTCGATATTCGGGGCCTCGGCCGGCGACGAGTATGTCGTGGAGACCGATCTTGTCGAAGGGTATCCGACCGGCAACTACGACATTCTCATAGAACTGTACGATGCCTACGACAATGCTCTGGTAGCGACCTTCGGCCCGGAGGACACGTCGGAACTGGCAATATTGCCTCTCGAGGACATTGGTCGAGATACGCCGGCCGGAACCACGCAGATCGTAGTGAACTCCGGCGGCGGCGGCGGCTCGCTCAGCTGGCTTCTGCTCGGATTACTGGGCGCCGGGGCTGTGCGCCGGAAACATCAGTTAAGCGTAGAGGGTTGACCTACAGCATGCTCTCGGCGCGCCGTGCGCATCACTTTTCGGCCCCACGCAGCCAGGCTGTCGAAATAAACGTAGAGCGCGGGGACTACGAGCAGAGAAACGACAGTTGAGAAGGCCAATCCGCCGATAATTGCACGGGCCATAGGGTAGTAAGGGGGACCATCGCCGCCAACCTGGGTTGTGCCCATCGCAAGCGGAGTCAGGCCGACAATGGTTGTGGCGACGGTCATGAGGATAGGCCGAAGTCGGTCACGGCCGGCTACGACTATGGCTTCTTCTCGCGGCATGCCGTCCTGGCGAAGGTTGTTGACATGATCGACCAGCACGATGCCGTTATTCACGACGACGCCTATCAGGATCATGATGCCGATCATTGCCATGAAAGAGAACGTTGTGCCGGTTGCCGCAAAGAACAGGAACACGCCGAAAATCGAGAAGATGATCGAACCGAGTATGATGGAGAACGGCAGCAACAACGACTCGAACAATGCGGCCATGACCAGGAAGATGCAGGCAACGCCGAGCACAATGTTCTGCATCATCATGTCAGCCGTTTCATCCTGGCGCTCGAAGCCGCGACCCTCTTTCCAGCTGTAACCTGGCGGCAGCTCGATCTGCTCCATGAGGCTGTTTACACGCGGCCGCACATCGGCGGCACTGACTTCGTCCTCGAGATTCGCTGACAGTATTACCGCCGTCTGGCGATCGGTACGGCGGATCGTGTCCGGCGAGTTGCTGATGCGAAAAGATGCAACGCTCCCAAGCGTGATCCGTCTGCCGTCCGGCGTGTATAGCGGCAGGTCGCCCAGCTGTTCGATGCTTTGCTTGCTGTCGTCACGAAACGCGAGTCGAACCCCGATTTCGCCAGACTCACCGCGGAATTCGCGCAGGTTCTCGCCGCGCATCGCGATGCTGACTGACTGTGCGATGGCGCGGGCTGTGAGTCCCACCGCGGCAGCACGGGTCCTGTCAATAAGGACGCGAACTTCGCGATCGCCCGACTCAACGTCACTCTGGACATTTTTCAGACCGTCTACGGTCGACAGGGCTCGTGCCACGTCGACACTCAGCTGATTAAGCACCTCCGTCGAGTCTCCGCTGAGCTGCACGGTGAAGCCCTCGCCACCACCCTGCTGTTCGAATTGAAAGCTCGGCTTGCCGATCGCGATCGCCGGCAGGTCCTTTTCAATGCGCTCGATAATCTCTTTCGTCGACAAAGTCGCGTCGTCTTCATCGGTTAACAGGATCAACGACTCCGCGCGACCCTGATCGAAATAGCTGTAGACCGACTTGATGTTGAACTCTTCCTGGCGCGAGTACAGATAGTCTTCGATGGTATCCACGGTCGCTTCGACGCGCTCAAGCGGGTGCTGACCCTCGACGAAATACGGCATGTAGAGGCGTCGTCCGACATCCTGCGGAAACATATCAAACTTCACCAGATTCAGGATCATCGGCAGTACGCCGATGACGCAGACGAGCACAATGCCCAGAGCCGACCACCAGCGATGCCCGAGTATCCACCGCAGGCTTCGCACATACCTTTGCGTCAATCGCGTTATCCACGCACCGGCCTTCGGCCGTGGCGGCACCGCGACACGCGCCGCCAGCATGGGCACCAGGGTCTGGGCGATCAGCAGCGAAGCCAATAACGCAACGATGATCGTGATCGCAACATGCGTCAGGAATATGGTGATATCGATTTGGGCGCCGAAAATGATCGGGGCGAACACAATGATCGTTGTTGCGGTACCTGCAATGACGGCCACACCGACTTCATTGACGCCGGCCAGTGTGGAACTGAAGGGTTCGGCGGGCTTCTCCGCGCGATGCCGGAATATGCTCTCGGTAATTACGACGGCGTTGTCGACGAGCATACCGACGGCCAGCATCAGGCCCATCATAGAAAGTATGTTTAGCGTGAGGCCGGCAAAATACAGCGCACCCAACGTAATCATCAAAGAAAAGGGCACCGATGCGGTTACGATCAACGTCGTGGTTACCTGGCGCAGGAACAGGTACAGGACAATGATGGCAAGCAAACCGCCCAGGGCGCCGGCTTTCAACAGATCTGACAGCGACTCGCGTACGCTGTCGCCCTGGTTGTCCAGTGCGAAGATATTGATGCCCCGCATCTGCGGCAACAGGCTGATCTTCTCAACCTCGGCGATTACACGATCGGTTACTTCGACGAGGTTTGAGCCAGTCGTTTTGTTAATGGCGACTCCGATCGCATAGTCCCGGTCGAGATGACGTCCGTAGGTTCGCTCGGGGACGCGCAACTCGACGTCGGCTATATCCCGTAAACGCAGGCCCGAAGGGTTTACGACGAGATCACGGATCTCTTCGACGGATGAAAACTCGCCACTTGGCCGGACACTCAGGCGCTGCTCGCCCGCCGTGATCTTGCCGGCGCTGACGGCGAAGTTACTGCGCAGGAGCAGGTCGCGAACCGCGGCGATATCGACACCGTGAGCAGCAAGCATGTCGGGCTTCATCAGGATTCGCACTTCGCGCGGATCGACGCCATGCAGGTCGACGCGTGACACGCCTTCAATGCGTTCGAGCCGTCGTTTCAACAGACGGTCCAGTAGATCGTAGCTGTTTGACAGATCTCGCTCGCTGGAGATTCTCAGCTGAAGAACCGGCTGGTCGCCCAGCGAGCCTGTAAAGATGAAAATCCGTCGTACATCATCGGGAAGCGTATGGCGGATGCCGTCCACTTTGGCCCGCGCTTCGATGCCTTTTGTGCCCATGCTCTGGTCCCAGCCGAATTGCAGGAAGACCTGAGACTCGCCCTCGCGCGAGCTCGAGGACATCTGCTCGACGCCGGACAGTGTGGCAAGCGCTTCCTCGACGGGACGCGTTATTAATCGCTCTACCTCTTCGGGTGTCGACCCCGCGTACGGGATCTGAATGAAAATGCCTGGAAATTCGATATCCGGAAACTTCTCCAGTGGCAAAAGTCGCGAGGCGATGATGCCGACGAGCGCCAGGGCAACGAATACGACCACGGTCGTTACCGGGCGGCGCAATGCGACCTCGGTATGTTTCACTGGGCCGTCTCGAGGCTTGGCGCCGCCGCTGGCCATCGTTTTCGATCCATCAGCGAGTACACGACCGGTATCACTAGCAGCGTGAGCAATGTGGAGACTGCCAGCCCTCCAATAACTGTTATCGCCATCGGCGCTCGGACCTCCGATCCTTCGCCGAACCCCATCGCCATAGGCAGCAGGCCGAGTGCGGTTGTCAGGGACGTCATCAGAATCGGCCGCAAGCGCGCCGCGCCGGCTTCGAGAATCGCGTCATGACGCTCCATTCCCTGGGCACGCAGCTGATTGATCAGGTCCACGAGAACGATCGCGTTATTGACGACGATTCCGGCGAGCATGATCACACCGATAAACGCAACGATGTTGACCGTCGTACCGGTAATGAACAAAGCGAGCACCGCGCCAACGAGCGCGAGCGGGATCGTGAACAGGATAACGAAGGGGTGTATCAGCGACTCGAATTGCGAGGCCATCACCAGATAGACGAGGAAGACAGCAAGCAGCAGCGCAAATTGCATCGATTCGAACGACGCCTGCATTTCCTCGCTCTGTCCGGACACCAGCGCAGAAACGCCGGTCGGCATGGGAATTCGATCGACGATGTCACCGGCTTCGAGAGCGGCCGCACCGAGATCGCCATAGGCAAGATTCGCCGTGATGATGGCGACGCGTTCCTGTGCGACACGACGGATCTCCGCGGGCCCCTGCGATACGTTGACCGCGGCGATCGCCTCGAGCGTCACAGGTCTCGAGGAGTCAGGGTTGATGATCAGACCGCGGATCTCTTCGATACTGGATCGGCGTGCGTCGACACTGCGTACAAGCACATCGATTTTCTTATCCCGCCACGTGTATCTCGTCGCCAGCTCACCACGCACGTTTGCAACGACCCGATTCGCGATATCGCGGACTGCAAGTCCCAGTTTGGCGGCACGCTCCTGGTCAAATACGATCTGGATTTCGGGATTGCCGCGTTCCACCGTCGTCCTGATGTCCGAGAAGCGGTCCGATGCGGACATCGCGTCGACGACGGATTGGCTAACCCGTGCGAGACCGTCAAGGTCGTAGCCGGAAATCTCTATCTGCAGTGGACTGGAGAACGACAGCAGTGCGGGACGACTGAATTCGTACTGGACGCCGGGCAGCCGACCCAGTTGCGCGCGCATTGCGTCCATCGTGGCGTCTTCGGTCTGCCGCCCGGACCCTGGCTCGAGCGAGATGCTTAATGTGCCGGTATTGTCACCCGCGTCGACCGGATTGGCATCGAGGCGGTTGCCGGTGCCGGCTACGGAGTAGTCCAGCGCGACGGCATCGATACCGGCGGCAACACGCTGCGCGGCCTGAACGGCCCGGTCGGTTTCAGCCAGCGGCGCACCTGGAGGCAGACGCATGTCGACGGTAAACTCACCCTGCGAGAACTGCGGTATGAGTTCGCTGCCAAGGCGAGGTACGAGTGACATCGTTGCGACGAAGATGAGGGTAGCTGCGGCGACAACCTGCCAGCGATTCGATAAAGACCAGCGCAGCAAGCCGGGATAGACGACCGCTACTGCCGAATACAAGCGCTGCATGAGCCAGGTCGGCACCCATAGAATGACCCAGAAGACCCGCCGGATGCCGAAGAAAACGAGGCCGAACAGACGCACGAAGAAGGCAACGAAGCGCGTAAAGCGTCCTGCCGGTTTGCCGTCATCGCCATCATCATAGCGACTGCGAGCGCCCAGTGAGGCAAGCATCGGAATTAACGTGAGTGCGACGATCAGCGAAAAGACAAGCGCGAACGTTACTGTCAGCGCCTGGTCACGGAACAGCTGCCCGGCAATACCGCTGATAAAGACCATCGGAAAAAACACGGCGATCGTCGTCAATGTTGCGGCAACAACGGCACTACCAACTTCCGAAGTGCCGTTCTGTGCTGCTTCGACGATTCCCTGCCCCTGTTCTCTTTTTCTGACAATGTTCTCGAGCACGACGATCGAATTATCGACCAGCATGCCGATGGCGAGCGCGATGCCGCCGAGTGACATGATGTTTAGCGAAATGTCGTTGGTGTACATAAGCAGGAATGTGCCGATGACCGAGACCGGAATTGCAATTCCGACAATCGTTGTCGCCTTCGCATCACGGAGAAAACCGTAAAGAACCAGGATGGCAATCAGGCCACCCAGGATTGCCGCAGTCCGGACATCGCTGACCGCCGATGAGATAAACCTCGACTGGTCATAGATCTTGACCAATTCGATTTCAGCCGGCAGTGATTCGCGAACAGCTTCAATACGCTGGTCGATACGACGGGCAACCTGGACCGTGTTCGCATCGCCTTCTTTATAGACGGCTAGTTCTACGGACTCGCGGCCTTTGACCCGCGTGATGGCCTCGCGCTCTTTGTAGCCGCGCTCAACGGTAGCAACGTCGCGCAGGTAAACCGGACGGTCCGCCACGTTGGCGACGATAGCGCCGCGAAACTCGTCGACACTCTGAAATTCATTGAGCGTGCGAACCAGGAAGCGCTGACTGCCTTCTTCGAGTCTGCCACCCGATAGATTGACGTTTTCGGCCCGAATCCGGTTGGCGACGTCTTCGATGCTGATGCCGAGCTGCGACAGTTTCTGCTGGTCGACGCGAATCTGAATCTCGTCTTCGAGGCCGCCGCTGACCTTGACCGCCGCCGTACCTTCTTCAGCCTCGAGGTCCATCTTGATGCTGTCTTCGGCAAGTCTGCGCAGCGTTTTCAGTCGCGCTTCCAGGGTGTCGCCGCCGACCGCTGCTTCGTCGGTGAACAGCAGGCCGAGCCGCACGATCGGTTCCGAGGAAGGGTCAAATCGCAGCAGCAGCGGGCGGTCGGCCTCCAGAGGGAGCGACAGAATATCGAGCTTCTCGCGAACGTCGACGCCGGCGATATCCATGTCCGTGCCCCACAAGAATTCGATCGTCACATCGGACTGCCCGGATCGCGATACCGAGCGAACCAGGCGGACATTGCGAACGACGCCAACCGACTCTTCGATAGGCTTTGTTAGCAGGTTTTCGATTTCGACGGGTGCGGCCCCGGTCAGCTCTGTTCGAACCGTCAACGTGGGATAGGAAATGTCCGGGAGAAGGTTCAGCTTGAGCCGCGACAGTGATACCACGCCGAACAGGACGATCGCGACCATCAGCATCACGATCGTCACACGTCGCTCGGTTGCGAGCCGTATGAGGCGGTGCATCAGTCGGCACCTTCCGTCTGTGCGTTCAGGTCTTCGGGCGTGACCGCCGGCACATGATCCGCTTCGTTGATCACCGTGACTTTTGCATCAGGCTTGAGTCCAATCTGTCCCACCGTGATGACGCGATCGTCGTCGACGAGGCCTTCGCTTATTTCTATCAGGCCGTTGTTACTGAAGCCCGTCCGAACCGCTTTGCGTACGGCAACGCCATCTTCCACCACGAAAACACTCGTTACACCGGATTCCTCGATAACGGCGCTGCGCGGTATTTGCAGTGCGTTCTCATGCCGGTCATAGACAATGGTCATGCGACCAAACATTCCCGGCTTGATACGCCGCTCCGCCTCGTTGATCTCTATGGTAATTTTGAATGTGCCGGTCTCGGGATCGACCACCGGACTGACGCGAGTAACCTCGGCAAAGAATTCTGCTTCGGCCAATGCGTCAATATCGATGCGTACCGGCTGACCTGGCGCGATCTGCCGGAATTCGCGCTCCGGAATGAACAGATAGGCGACGAGCGGCTCAAAGCTCGTCACGCGAAAGACCGGCGCGCCGATCTCGATTGTATTGCCGCGCTTGATGTATCTCGCTGAGACGACCCCGGAAATGGGCGCTCGAATCTGCGTGTAATCGAGTTCGAGGCTGGCCAGGTTGTACGAGGCCTGCAGCGCTTCCAACTCATACTGTATTTTCTCGAAGTCGCCTTCGCTGATCAGGCCTTTTTCCCGCAGATCCTTGTTCCGCTCATAGTCGCGCTCGAGTTTTCGGAGTCTTGCTCGCGATTCGTTGAGCTCCAGCCGCAGCCGGTCCCCGTCCAGGCGGGCCAATATCTGGCCGCTCTCTACGTCATCGCCTTCTTCAACCAGGATCTCCCTTACTTCGCCGGGGACTTTGGCGATGACGTCCGCCTGAGCAAAGGCTTCGATAGGGGCTGTACCCGAGTAAACCGCATACACGTCGCCTCGGACCGGCAGATTGACTTCCACAGGAATCGGCGGCGATTCGTCCTTGCCGCTGTCTTTCGAGCTATCACCCTTCTGACACGCGGCAAGCACCAAAATGAAAGCAAGAGCTGCCGCGCTAATCCGGTGTAGCTTCATTGACTCCTCCCTTTAAAGCCGCACGCCGCGAACCGAAGTGACGCTGTCGGCGGTCAGTCAGCCGCCACGTCAGCCGCTGAGGCTGTCGGGAAGCGCGCTGCTCGCAAGAACCTTGCTGCCGTCGCGCAAGCTGCCGTGTCCGATTATCACGATCTGCTCGTTCTCGCTCAGGCCGTCGAGTATTTCGATCTGGCCATCGGCTCTTATACCGGTCTCGACCGCGCGCCTTGCAACCTCGTCGTCACTGACGACGTAGACGGTTGCCTGCTCGTCATCGTCGAGCAGTGCTGCCGTCGGGATGACGAGCGCATCAGAATGCTGTTCGTAGGCTATGGAAAAACGGCCAAACATGCCGGGCGCCAGAGCACCGTTTTCATTCTGGACCTGGACTGTCGCCCGAAACGTACCACTCCGTGTATCGATCGTGGGGCTGATGCGAATGATCGACGCCTCAAACTCGGTGTCGGGCATCGAGGCCACGCGAATTGTGGCAGCCTGACCCGCCTGAAACTTCGCTAGCTCTGCCTGCGGTATCTTGAGGTGCGCAAGTAATTCGCTCGTGTCTGTAATCCGAAACGCAACGTCGCCGGCGTCAACGTTCTGTCCGGGTTTGATTTTGCGTTCGGAAACGACGCCGTCTATCGGCGCGCGGATGTTCGAGTAGTCGTAGTTCAGCTGTTTGAGCTTGTAGTTTGCCTCGAGTGCGGCAAGCTCGAACTCGAGGCCTTCGAACATAGACGCGCTTATCAATCCCCGCTCATGCAGTCCCTTGTTCCTCGAGTATTCCTTGCGCGCTCTCACGAGGTCGGCTCTGGCAACAAGCATCTCAAGACGCAGACGCTCACCGTCGAGTTTCGCCAGCACCTGGCCCGCTACCACGCTATCGCCTTCCTCAACCAGGAGTTCGACAAGTTCGCCCGCGACTCGCGCGACGACGGGCGCGTCGGCATCTGACGTCATAGCCGCCGTTGCCTCGTAGGTTGCGTAGACATCCGCCCGGTAGGGATGTGAGGTCTCCACCGGCACCGGCGTAGCATCATTGATGGCCGCCTGATCGGGCGCGCTGGCCTGGCCGACGCCGCACCCTGACAGCAAGGCTGCGGCAGCAACCGTAAGTAAAGAAGCGAAGGGTATAACTCGTTGCATTGGTCTTGAACCATCTATTTTAGTGTTATAGTTAAGTATAACACTAGTTGAGTATAACGCAACACCGGATTGTAGAATTCAAGAAATAAAAATAACTTTTAGTTCAGTTACTTACAGTTTTCCCTAGGAATTCACCCGGTTGTCTAGTGATTAGATGCCTCAACCTGGGTTTTGGATTGATCGATTCGACGATAGTTTCCGGATTGCAGTCATTTGCCCGGGCGGGCCGCGCAATCATCCGAATAGGGCGGTCAAATCGCGGCTGCACGCCCGGCCGGGCGCTGTTCCCGCGGATGTCAGTCGGGTGCCGGTGTTTCCGCGTCAGCTGAAATTCTGAGCGAGAAATGGATTGAGTAATCGATCGTCCGGGTCCAGCTGTCGCCGGATCTTTCTGAAAAAGTCGAGCCGCGACGAGTAGGACTGTGACGCGTGTTCAGCGCGAAACGCACGTGACTGGCTGAACAAGGGCATGCCGCCCCAGGTCTCGGCAAACTGGGCGAGATCGATCACGAAGTCGTCCCAGCCGTGTCGTGCCGTCGAGATCGTTTGCAACGCAAACATTGGCTCGTCGAAAGACGGCGACAGCAGCGCCGAGGCGTCCTTGCTTACGCGAAAGCCAACGGCTGGCATATCGCAGCGATAGCCGTTCGCCTTCAGTACCTGCGCACAAAAATCGACGTAGGCCTTGATGACAACCGAAAAGTCGATCGCAGGAAAACACCACGTCGAATACAAAAGGCCTTGTCGTTTGCCGCGGCGCCTTCGACCAGCGGTCGTAACGTTGTTGCCGTGGTTAACGAACTTGGTGGTGACCAGGCCGTGTGTCGCCGCGCTGATGCCGTCGATGAGCCTGTATCGTACAGCCGGTATCGGCATGACCCGACCGAGTGAGCGGAATACCTGCGGCAATACCGTGCTCTCTCCCCAGTCCTTGATCTTCCAGGGGGTATCGTAAGCATTACCCGGTTCCGCGTTGTAACGTCGTAAGTCGACATAGACGCGATCCCGGTGCGCAAGCACATAGAATTTAAGGCCGACGTTGCTGCTGGACAGGCGATCCGCAACATCAGAGAAGCGGTCGATCGACAGGCTCCGGTGACTGGCAGCGAAGGTCGTAATCGGCCGTACACGGAGGGTCGCCTCGTAGATTACGCCCAACAAGCCATAGCTCATGCGAAACGCGGCCAACAGGTGCGGCTTCTGTTCCGAGACAGTCATTAACTTGCCGCCGGCCGTGACAACTTTCATATTGATAACTTGTCTCGAGAGGTAAGCAGCCTGGTCGCCGATTCCCGGCCCCATGCATGGCGAGGCCAGGGCTCCGCCCAACGTCCGTTCCATCTGGTCGTGGTTGCCGATGAGCTCAAGCCCCTTGTCGGCGAGCGCGTCAACGAGGGTGCCAAGGCGGACGCCCGCTTCCGCGGTGACCGTATGATTGTAGGTGTCGATACGAACAATCCTGTTTAGGGCGTTCGTCCGGATCACGCTTCCGTTGACGCTTTCATTACAGTCGGTCGATGCGCTGCCGGCGCCGCGAATGCGTATCGGTAACGCTATGTTGGAATGCGGCTCGAGGCAGCGCATGAGTTTTTTGAGATTGGCGGGCGTGTATACGCCAGGGCGTGCGGGACGCCGAATGAACTTCCCTGTGTCTCGAAATCCGGGTGATTGCATCGATAATGTCTCCAGCCGTTCCAAAACTTGCCAAAGACACCCAGCGGAATCATCGCGAACGCGATGAAGCATCGTATCGGTAACCCCGCTGTCCTAGGTTTTGCCCTTAGACCGGAAGCTTTGCGACGCTGCCTTTCGACAGGTGTGCCTTTGTCAATCGAAGCGACATCGTTGCACAGTCTCGAGGCTGCTGCAATGAGTTGAAGCCGCGAAAAAATATTCTGTTAAATTAGACGTCAAATGGGAATGCTAACGACGCTCGTCGGTACCCGATTACCGGCCAAATACCACAAGTTTTTCAAGCTTCCCGCGCGGATGGATTCCTGGAAAGACAGTGATACCGCGGGCACAGCGTTGGCGCGAGCGGCTTTGCGCTGGCACGACCGGCATGGCGCTGTTTGCGGTGTTCTCCGACTGAACTCAGGAAGCGACGCATTGGGCATTCGCCTTGGGTTGATCGATCGCGCAGAGCGCACGATCGATATTCAAAGCTACCTGATCCGAGACGATATTAGCGGCAACCTGATCGGACTTCACCTGGCCGCTGCCGCCGACAGAGGCGTCCGCGTTCGCCTTCTCATGGACGACGCTCTAACGCATACGATCGATGCTGGCTTGCTATCGCTGGATGTGCACGAAAACATCGAGGTCCGCGTGTTCAATCCGTTTCCGAGGCGGCGTTCGCGCCTCATCAGCTTTATTGCGAACTTCAACATACTGAATCGCCGTATGCACAACAAATCGTTTACCGTCGACAACCAGGTCACAATCGTCGGTGGACGCAATCTTGCGGACGAGTATTTTCAATCGGGCGGCAAGGCCGAGTTTATCGATGAAGACCTGCTTGCCATCGGGCCCGTGGTCGATGATGTATCTGACGGCTTCGACGAATACTGGAATTCGCAGGAGGCGATACCCATCAATGCCTTCAACACGATGGTGCCGCACAGTTCACTCGAAGACTCAACACAGCAAGGCGAAAAGTACCTGGAGCAGCACAGGGACAGCGAGTTCCTGAAGAGTGTCAACGATGAACTGGCAGCCAGGCTAACTGGCGGCAGCCTGGCCCTGGTGCCGGCAGCGGCGTACGTGGTTCTCGATTATCCGGAAAAGATCCGCAAGCTTCTGCCCAGAACGAACAGCATTACCAGTGTTTATCTGCAGCAGATGGTGGCGGTTGCCGAAACCGAACTCATTGTCATTTCTCCTTACTTTGTTCCGCAGCAGCAGGGCGTCGAGTTCTTCGGCAGGCTGGTCAGAAAAGGGGTGCGCGTTATTATCATCAGTAACTCGCTGGCCTCGACCAATCACTCCAGCGTGCATGCAGTCTACGCACGCTACCGCAAGCCGCTGTTGAAACGGGGGGTCGAGCTTCATGAGCTGCGTCCGCAGCTGGAGTCGTCGGACGCCACTACAAAAGTGACGCTGCATTCGAAGGTAGCAACCGTTGATCGAGCAAAGATGTTCGTAGGGTCATTTAACCTGGATCCACGCTCACTGTATCTGAATACGGAAATGGGAATGGTTGTTGAATCGGATGAGCTGGCGGGTTCGATGGCGGAAAGTATTCTCGCGTCGCTGCCGGATATCGCCTACAAGCTTCAGCTTTCCGAGAAGGGCCGGCTGCAGTGGCGACTGCAGGCTGCAAGCGGCGACGAGCTGATAACGACTGAACCGCAGACGACCTGGTGGCGTCGTTTCAAGACCAAGTTACTCAGCTTCCTGCCCATCGAGAGCCAAATGTGACCTGGCTGAGTTCTTGGCAATCCGGGCATGAATATCCGACAATGTCGGGTCCTGGTTGATCGGAGAGGCCGATGCGGTGGCGCGGTGGCAGGCGAAGTTCGAACATCGAAGATCGGCGCGGCGCGAGCGCGGCGCCAAAGCTGCTGGGCGGCGGCATCGGAACGATTGTTCTTATCTTGGTCGCAATGTATTTCGGTGTCGATCCGACGCCTCTGCTGCAGGACATCCAGCGCACGCCATCGGCATCGACAGCGGGTACACGCCCGTCGGCCCAGGATCTCAAGGACGATCCGCTTGCGGACATGGTGTCCGTTGTGGTCGCCGATACCGAGGATGTCTGGACGGCCATCTTTTCGAGTCAGGGCCGCCGCTATGCGGAGCCGACGCTCGTCATGTTCAGCGCCGCGACCCGTTCGGCCTGTGGTCTCGGGCAGGCCGCGATGGGGCCGTTTTACTGCCCGGCGGATCAGAATGTGTATATCGACCTGAGTTTCTACGATCAAATGCGGACCCGATTCAAAGCGCCCGGCGATTTCGCACAGGCCTACGTCATCGCGCATGAGATCGGACATCATGTGCAAAACCTGCTCGGGATATCGGGCCAGGTGCATTCGATGAAGCAGCGCGTTAGCCAGGTAGAAGGCAATGCACTCTCGGTGCGGCTCGAGCTGCAGGCCGACTGCCTTGCGGGCGTCTGGGCGAATCACGCAGACAGGGCACGCAATATCATCGAGGACGGCGACATCGCCGAGGCACTGAACGCTGCCAGCGCGATCGGTGACGACACGTTGCAGCGCCAAAGTCGCGGTACGGTTGTGCCCGAATCGTTCACGCACGGCACCGCTGCCCAGAGGCAGCGATGGTTCCGCACGGGGCTCAGGAGCGGAGATCCGGACGCCTGCGATACATTCAGTGTCGACCAGGTCTGAGCCCCTCGACGGGTTACAAAGAACCGCACGCAACGCGCGCGAGGCCGCGAAGCGCATACGTGATTTCGTTGTTGAAACGCCGCTGGTCTATTCGACTGCCTTTAGCGACATGACGGGTGCCAGCGTCTACTTCAAGCTTGAAAACCGTCAGACAACCGGTTCCTTCAAACTGCGCGGCGCCACCAACCGCGTGATGACCCTAACCGATGCTGCCCGTTCGAAGGGCTGCATCGCCGCGTCCAGTGGCAATCACGGAGCCGCTGTAGCCTGTGCGATGCAAAAGCTGGATACGAGCGGTACCATTTTTGTTCCTGAGCAGACGTCCGCAACAAAAGTCGATGCGATTCGTAGATATGGCAGCGAAGTCGTCTTTTTTGGTACGGACGGCCTCGACACCGAGGAGCATGCCCGCGCATTCGCCCAACAGAACGGCATGACCTATCTGTCCCCGTACAACGATGACCACGTGATCGCAGGCCAGGGGACCTGCGGTGTTGAAATTGCCAGGCAGTTACCCGACGTCGACAGCGTGTTTGTTGCCGTGGGCGGCGGTGGCCTGATCGCCGGCGTCGGCAGCGTTCTCAAGCAGCAGAGCCGAGGTATCCGCATAATTGGCTGCCAGCCGGCGGCGTCAGCTGTCATGGCGCACTCGATAGCAGCCGGGAGAATCGTCGAACTCGAGAGCGCGCCAACGCTTTCCGACGGCACTGCAGGCGGGATCGAGGCAGGCGCAATTACGTTTCCGCTCAACCGTCTGGTGGTCGATGAGTTTGTACTCGTCGAGGAGCAACGGATCGCCGAGGCAATGCAACGATTCATGGAAACCGAGGGCGATATCATCGAGGGTGCGGCCGGAGTTGCTATTGCCGGGCTGCTGGAACTTGGCGAATCGGTGCGAGGTCAGAACGTCGTAGTCATCATTTGCGGTGGAAATATCAGCCGGCAGAAACTTGAGCAGGTCCGAGACCTGGCAAACAGGAAAGCAGTATGAAGTTTAGCGTGAAGGCCTGGGTTTCAATATCCATTGCGATGCTGGGTGTGCAGCCGCTTGCTGCAGAGACCACCGCGTTCGTCAACGTGAACGTACTGCCGATGTCTTCCGAGTCTTTGCTCACAGCGCAGACAGTCATCGTCGAGGACGGAGTAATTCGGACAATTGGCGATGTTGACACCGTACCAATTCCGGAAGATGCTGAGATGGTCGACGGTACCGATCGCTACCTGATGCCGGGTCTGGCGGAGATGCATGCGCATGTTCCGGATGCCGAATCGGCCGAACTCGACCGATACTTCAGTCTATTTGTTGCGAATGGCGTAACGACCGTCCGCGGCATGCTCGGCCGTCCCTCGCATCTCGCGCTCAGGCAGCGGCTGCTGGATGGCGATGTGTTTGGTCCGAGGCTTATAACCTCAGGACCTTCCTTGAACGGTCGAAGCGTTTCCGGCGTGCCGGATGCGCGCAGACAGGTTCGCGAACAAGCCGCGCTCGGCTACGATTTCATAAAGATACATCCGGGCCTCAGCGGCGAAGAATTTACGGCGATTGCCGAAACTGCTAATGAACTCGGAATTCCGTTCGCCGGTCATGTGCCTGTTGCGGCCGGTATTGATGAGGCCCTGCGACTTGGAATGGCCACAATTGATCACCTGGACGGTTATTTTGTCGCACTGTTGCCGGCGAACAGCTATCAATCGGGCGGCTATGGCGGACCGTTCGACGTGATGCTTGCGGCGGAACTGGAGCCGGACGGTATCGACGCCATCGCGGCGGCAACGGCGGCGGCGGGCACCTGGAACGTAGCGACCCAGGTACTGATCGAGAATATGGTGTCGGATGAATTGACCGACGAACTCGTCGGCCGGGCCGAGATGACGTACATGCCCGAGTCCACCGTAGAGCGCTGGGCAGAGCGCAAGCAGGCGCGACTCGCTGAGCGGGGATTCGATCCGGATATTGCTGCATTGGCGATTGAAGTGCGGCGCCGGCTGATTTTCGCTTTGCACGAGGCAGGCGCCGGGTTGCTGCTCGGATCCGATGCGCCCCAGCTGTTTAACGTGCCTGGATTCTCACTGCACCGCGAGCTCGAAACGCTTGTTGCATCCGGCCTGACACCGTTCGAGGCGCTGCAGACGGGAACGACGGCGGTCGCATTCTTTCTCGGGACGAATACCGGTGTCGTAGCGGTTGGCAGAGACGCGGATCTGTTGTTACTGGATGCGAATCCGCTCGATGACATCGCGAACAGCCAGAGAATCCACGGCGTAATGCTGCGCGGCCTGTGGCTGTCTGAAACAGCAATCGCATCGCGCCTCGAAAAGTACCGCAATCGGGAAGACTAGCCGGGCTGACCTTGGCGCGTATTTGTAAGTCTATGTATTCAAAAGAGAATGAGCGGTGAGTCCGGGGCCAGAGCCCTGGTGCGACCCGGTCTTCCCTTCGTGCTGCTAGAATAAAAATAAGGCGGCTATGCTCGCCTGCTCGGTCGACCCGGAGGCAATATGAAACTCGTAAAGCATTTGCTCGACTCCAAAGGCAGGGACATTATTTCGATTGTCGGCGATGCGTCGGTACTCGACGCGATCAAAACAATGGCAGAACGCTCTGTTGGATCGCTGCTGGTCATGGAGAACGATGAGCTGAAGGGCATCGTGACGGAACGCGACTATGCTCGCAAAGTGATCATTAAAGGTCGCTCATCGAAGTCCACTCAGGTCCAGGAAATCATGACTACCCAAGTGTGCACCGCGGCACCGGACCAGACTGTGAACGATTGTATGACGACAATGACAGAGCGAAGAATTCGCCACCTGCCCGTGATCGAAAATGGCAAGGTCGTGGGCCTGATATCAATTGGTGATCTTGTGCAGGCGATCATTTCCGACCAGCAGGAAGAAATACAGCAGCTCGAGCAGTACATAAAAAGCTAACGCGCGAGACGAGGCAGGCATGTCGAATCCGATAAAGCCGGACCCGAAGGTCATGCGACTTTTCGATGGTTACGTGCATGGTCAAATCACCCGACGCGAATTTCTGGACAAGGCTGCAGCGTTCACGGCATCGGGGGTTACGGCTGCAGCGCTGTTGAGCAGTCTCAGCCCGGATTACGCGCTGGCCCAACAGGTCGATCCCGATGACGATTCAATTTCAGTTGGTTACAAGAAATACGCGTCGCCGAAAGGCGCTGGTGTCATGCAGGGCTATTACGTCCGCCCAGCGGTCATCTCGCATAAACTGCCCGCCGTCGTTGTCATTCATGAGAACCGCGGCCTCAACCCCTATATCGAAGACGTCTGTCGGCGACTGGGTATCGCAGGATTTATTGCCTTCGCGCCGGATGCACTTACGCCACTGGGCGGCTATCCCGGTAATGACGACGAAGGCCGGGTGCTGCAGCGTCAGCGAGACCGAGACGAAATGGTCGAAGATTTTGTCGCCGCGGCGAAATTCCTGATGCGACATCCCGACTGCGACGGAAACGTGGGCGCCGTCGGTTTTTGTTTCGGCGGTGCGATGGCAATGCGGCTTGCTATCCGAGTGCCCGAGCTCGCCGCCGCCGTCGCGTTTTACGGAAGGCATCCTGCTGCTGACGAGGCAGCGTCGGTTGAGGCGCCGCTAATGTTGCATCACGCGGGACTGGATGAGCGCGTGAACGCGAGTTGGCCGCCATTCGAGACTGCTTTAAAGGACAGCGGACGGAAATTCATTAATCACGATTATGCGGACGTCGACCACGGCTTTCACAATGACACGACGCCGCGATACGACAGCGATGCGGCGGAACTTGCGTGGCAACGCACGATCCAATTCTTCATGAACCACCTGGACAAGAAATCCGGATAGCCGGCCGGTGACCGTCGTTCATCACGAGCAAAAACCATGAGGCGCCCGATATTCCTACATTGCGTGTTCGTTCTGCTGCTGGTCGTGTCGCCGGCATTGGCAAGCGAGGAGGCGAAAACTGTCCTCGGGCCTGACAATATATTCCTTTACGACGGGGCAAACGCGCTCATGGCCCACGATGGCGAAGAGGGCGTGCGTCTCACCTTGCTCGGCCTGAACGCAGCGAAGAACGCCCGCGAGAAAGAAATAGCACACTCCAATTTGTGCGCCGGATTTCTGCTGATCAACGAACCGGGTAAAGCGCTGGCACACTGCAACTGGGTGCTCGACAGAGATGAGCGACACTGGCGTACATACAATAATCGTGCCCTCGTCCTGATGCGCCTGGAGCGCTTTGACGAGGCGGAAGAGGATATCCGCAAAGGGCAGGCGCTTAGGCCGAATTCCAGGAAGCTCAAGATCGTCAAAGGGATGTATCTGGACGAGACCAAACCCGTGACCCCAAAGATCGAAATCGATGAACGCCGCCGGGCGGCCAAAGGCACTGACGACAAACCGGCTGATGTTGTCGCGGACTAGCCGACTGCGCCACTATGCGGCGCTGATCGCGATCGCTTTCGTGGCTGCACTGGCGCTGTGCTTCGCCGAAGCGGATGCGTCGCAGTCCGGCGAACAGGACGCCGAACGAAAGCCCCTGTTGACGGTGGTACCCGACTATCCGGAAGTCGCTCGCCGCGATCGAATCGAGGGCGAAGTCCAGGTCTGTTTCGATGTCACCCGTGACGGTCGTACGCGACGCATTGCGGTCAGAAAGAGCACCCACAGGGTATTCGAGAAACCGGCGATTCGTGCGGTTCGCGCTTCGACCTACGAACCGTTGCCGCGTGACGCCTCGATGTCCGGAATCAAAGCGTGCCGGACTTTTCGCTTCACGCTAGAGCCGGTGGTGGAGGAAACGACCAACTAGTCGCCGGGTGGGGGCGTTTTCAGATCGAGTACTTTGGTCGCCGCTTCTTCGAGATTGGTGCCGAAGCTCAAGATGCCTTCTTCATGACCGGCCATGACGGCGAGTCCTGTTCGCCGGAATTCTGTATCCCGGAAAAGCCTTCGAAACTCGTCGGCCATTTGTGGTGTGCCGTAAGCGACGTCGGCTGCCGTTGTCGGCAGCCTGTCGATCAGCTTGTGCCACAGTTTGCCGCTGTGTACGTGCACGATCGCGCCAATATTGCTGTCGAGTTCGTAGATCGCGGCATGCGTCATGGCTTCTGAAGATGCCTGTACCGGCCCGACGCAGCAAACCCTGTTGAAATGAATGCCGTAAGAGGTGACCAGCGCATAATGCGTCTTGTCGGTCGTCTCGATGTGGCCCGTCTGGGTGCCGCTGATCATGAATTGACCAGGCTCGCCGCAGCGGATACTGATGTTGCCGTATCCGATTCCGTGTTCTTCGTAGTAGCCAATAAGGCCGGCTGCATGTAGCGGCCGACGCCAGGTTTCGAGCTCTTCCGTCGCCGCAGCGTGGGGCACCGGGGCCTTGGTCCAGAAACTCTGGTACTTGACGTAGCCTTCATCGATGGTCACGACGCTGCCATTTCCGGAAACAGCCCGAGCAATCCGGCTTCCGAGGCTTCACAGATACCGCGCTCGGTTATGAGCCCGGTCACGAGCCGCGCCGGCGTGACGTCGAACGCAAAGTTGCTGATCGGCGTGTCTTCGGTCGTCGTTCGAACCCGCACGGGTTTGCCGTCGCAAAGCCCGTAAATATCCCTCACCTCCGCCGGATCGCGTTGTTCGATCGGAATCTCCTCGATTCCATCACGGCTCTGCCAGTCAATGGTCGTCGACGGCAGTGCGACGTAAAAGGGAATGTTGTTGTCGGCGGCGGCGAGCGCCTTCAGATAGGTGCCGATTTTGTTGGCGACGTCACCGCAACGCGTTGTCCGATCGGTGCCGGTGATGACAATATCGACTTCGCCGTGTTGCATGAGGTGACCGCCAGCATTATCGACAATCAACGTATGTGGAACGTCGTTTGTGGCCAGTTCCCAGGCCGTTAGCTGTGAGCCCTGGTTTCTCGGCCGCGTTTCATCGACCCATACATGAACGTCGATGCCCTGCTGCTGCGCGAAGTAAATGGGGGCCGTCGCCGTGCCCCAGTTTATCGTGGCCAGAGAGCCTGCGTTGCAATGCGTCAGGACGTTCACCGTTGCCCCGCCCTTGCGCGAAGAAATAGCCTCGAGCAGCGCAACACCGTGCTTGCCGATTCCGCGACTGATCTCAATGTCCTCGTCGCAGATCGCCTGGGCATCGGCCCTGATCAGCGCGGCCAGCGCAGCGTCGCCTCGATGCCGGTCAACAATAGCGAGGATACGATCGACCGCCCACCGCAGATTGACCGCCGTTGGCCGGGATTTCAGCAAAGCCGCGGCGGCCGCGCGGACAGCCCGTTCCGGCTCGCCGCTGGTAACTGCGGCAAGATACAGACTCCAGGCCGCTGTCGCACCGATCAGCGGTGCGCCGCGCACGTACATGTCGGCAATAGCGACGAGCCCATCCTCCCAGGATCGAAGGTCGTGAACTCGATACTCATGCGGTAATAAGCGCTGGTCAATTATCTGCACGACCTTCGGATCATCCGGTTTGAGCCAGATGGTGCGAAAGTCTTCGCCGCGTTGTGGCATGGGTTCGTCCTGCAGAGCGATGCCGAGTATTCTACGACGGATTGTTGGCGGCTGGCATTGTTTGCAGGTCGCGCGTGGGTTAGAAGAGAAGCTGGAGACTGGGAGTGCCGGCGATGGGACCACTAGCTGGAAAACGCATCATCGAAATTGGCGGAATCGGGCCGGGCCCGTTCTGCGGAATGTTGTTTGCCGACATGGGTGCCGAGGTCATACTCGTGGAGAACCCGAACGCGAGTGGCGTCGCCACCCGGTCAGATGCCGACTCGAGGTTCAGAATCGTGGATCGCGGCAAGAAATCGATCACCCTCGACCTGAAGCAGGCGGCTGCCGTGGACATTGTCTTGCGACTGGTCAAAAAAGCCGATGGCTTGATCGAAGGATTCCGCCCGGGCGTAATGGAGCGCCTGGGGCTCGGCCCGGACCGATGCCTGGACGCAAACCCGGCACTTGTTTTCGGACGCATGACGGGCTGGGGCCAGCATGGCCCGCTGTCTCACGCCGCCGGTCATGACCTGAACTACATCGCTCTTTCCGGCGCGCTGCACATGTCCGGCAGATCGGAATCACCACCCACCTCTCCTGCGACGCTGGTCGGAGACATCGGCGGCGGAGCCATGTTCCTGGCCGTCGGCATGCTTGCAGCTATCGTCCATGCGCAGCAAAGCGGAGAAGGACAGGTTGTCGATGCAGCGATAACGGACGGTTCGGCGCTTATGACCTCACTAATCTACGGGTTTTTCGCCGCCGGGCGCTGGAGTACTGATCGAGCGTCCAACCTGCTGGATGGCGGCAGTCACTGGTACGACTGTTACGAGTGCGCCGATGGAAAGTATGTATCGCTGGGACCGCTGGAACCTCCATTCTATGCCTTGCTGCTCGAAAAGCTTGGGCTCGATGATGATCCGGAATTTGCCGACCAGTTTGGCCATCGAAGCTGGCCCAGGCTGAAAAAGCGCTTCGCCGAGATCTTCAAAACGCGCACGCGCCGAGAATGGTGCGACAAACTCGAGGGTAGCGACGTTTGCTTTGCGCCAGTTCTGGATTTTGCAGAGGCGCCAGAGCATGCACACAACCGCGCGCGAGGTGTTTTCACAACGCTGGCCGGTGTCACTCAGCCGGCGCCAGCGCCGCGCTTCAGCGAAACAGTGTCGGAAGCTACATCACCGCCGCCTGCTCCCGGCGAAAACACCGAGCAGGTGCTTCAGTTGGCGGGATATTCTGCCGAAGAATGCGAGGCCCTGCGAGAACAGGGCATCGTCTGACCGGACCGCTAACGCTATCTGGAAGAACCCGACGGTTTGGAAAGGCCAGAGTTAGCCAGGCAGACCCGCGGACAGTCGTGCCGAGCGCAAGGTATTCGACATCAGCATGGTAATGGTCATGGGCCCGACACCACCCGGGACGGGAGTAACGGCGCTGGCGACCCTGCAGACATCGTCATAGTCGACGTCGCCAGTCAGACGTGATTTGGTCTCGCCGTCGATCGTCTTTTCGACCCGATTGATACCTACGTCGATAACGACAGCGCCGGGTTTTATCCAGTCTGCCTTGACCATGTCCGGCCGGCCAACAGCGGCGACCACAATATCGGCGTTGCGCACGACCGAGGGCAGATCGCTGGTGCGGCTGTGGGTAACCGTAATGGTCGCGTTGCGCTGCATGAGAAGACTGGCCATCGGTTTGCCGACAATATTCGAACGCCCGATTATCACGGCGTTCTTACCCGAAAAATCAGGCCCGAGTTCGTCCTCGATCATTAGTATGCAGCCCGCTGGCGTGCATGGCACAAACGCATCCTGCGTGTGGCCGGCAGTTAATTTGCCAATGTTGACGAAATGAAATCCGTCGACATCCTTGCTGGGCAGAATCGACTGCGTGATGGTCTGCTCGTCGAGATGATCCGGCAGTGGCAGCTGCACGAGAATGCCGTGTATTGCATCGTCATTGTTGAGTTCGTCAATGAGTCCAAGTACGTCTGCCTGCGACACGTTCTCGTCCAGGGTGTGCTGCACCGAGTGGAAGCCGCAGGCTTCCGCACGTCGCTTCTTGTTGCGGACATAGATCTGGCTTGCCGGATCCTCTCCGATGATTACGACGGCGAGTCCGGGTCTTATACCGTGGTCTTTCAAGAGGACAGCAGTCTGCGCCTTGATAGCTTCTGCCAGCTGTTCTGCCTTGGCTTTTCCATCGATGCGCTTAGCCGTCATTTTGATTTATTCCGTGAGATGGTAGGGGCGCGCCGAATGGTAACGCCGTCGTAGCAGTCCGTAAAGAAAACGCGCCGGCGCCGGCGTTTTACAGCGCGCTATTTGGCAACGCGCGCGTCGATTTCACGCTAGAATGCAGTCCTGTCCCTGTTGATCCCGGGTTTTGTGACCGCACTCCTACGCCAACTGCGTGGTATCGCCGTGTTCTCGCTGTTCACGGTCAATACGATCGTCTGGTTTGTGCCGATCTTCTTGCTGGCCATCATCAAGCTGGCCGTACCGTTGCCGTCCCTGCGACGTGGAATCACTCGCGTACTGATGGCGATTGGCGAAAACTGGGTTAGCGTTAATTCGACGATGCTCAGTGTCGCAGGATCGATCGACTGGCAGGCACGCGGCGTGGAGAGTCTTCGTCGGGATAATTGGTACCTGGTCATGTCGAACCACCAGACCTGGGTCGATATCCTCGTATTGCAGAAGGTATTCAATCGACGAATACCCTTTCTCAAGTTCTTCATCAAACAGCAGCTCGTCTGGTTCCCGCTACTCGGCCTGGCGTGGTGGGCGATGGACATGCCGTTCATGAAACGTTATTCGCCCTCTTACCTGGCAAAGAATCCCCACATGAAAGGCAAGGATCTGAAAAGGACGCGGAAGGCTTGCGAGAAGTTCCGGCATACGCCGACCTCGGTGATCAACTTCGTCGAAGGTACGCGCTTCAGTATTGCCAAGCGCGATTCCAAGAAATCGCCGTATCAGCACCTTTTGCCGCCGCGGGCCGGTGGTTTTGCCGTCGCTATGTCCTCGATGGGTAATCTGTTCGATCTTATTCTTGACGTAACGATGGTGTATCCGGAGGGTGCCGCACAGTTCTGGGACATGTGCTGCGGTGGTCATGTACCCGTCATTATCGACGTTCGCCAGCGATCCATCGAGGACTGGTTACGATCCGGGGATTACGAGGGCGATCGGGAATTTCGCCGCCGCGTCCACCGCTGGCTCGGCGATATTTGGCAAGAGAAGGACGAACTGATACAACAGATACTGGATCAATCGAGAACGCCATGACTGCCAGCCGCCAATATGACACCGTTGCTTTCGACGTCCGCGACAATGCCACAATGCTGTTCTTTGCCAAGACCTCGGAAGAGGGCGAAATCAAGGACTATCTGCTGCTTATGCGCACCGTGGAAGACGATTTTGACCAGTCGATCTACATCGAGATCAACGAGCAACAATTTGGCGGCCACGATCTGATTCGCGAGGCGGCTCTCACCGGTAACGTACTCACACTGCGGCTGCACGAGCCGGCGGAATCTCTGGGAGGCGCTACTGAGATCGTACTCACCTATGCGGAGACGATGGATAACCAGGAGAGTATGGAGGCCGGCGCATTTCGCGTCTTCGGCGATACGTTAGTGGGTGGCAATGCCTGATCTGGGCGCCTCTGAGCCGCCGATTCGATGAGCAGCGTGGTTTACAGCCTCTACATCGTTCGCTGTGCCGATGGCAGCCTGTACACCGGGATCGCGGCTGACGTGGAAAAACGGCTTTCAGAGCATGCGTCGAGCGCTCGCGGTTCGAAATACCTTCGAGGGAGAGGTCCGCTGCGGCTGGTGTTTGCCGAACAAGTCGGCGACCGAGCAACCGCCTCCGCGCTCGAGTATCGCGTGAAGCAACTCGGAAAAGCACGAAAAGAGGCACTTATTCGCGGTCAGGCTTCTTTAGATGACCTGTATTACAGGTCTGCCGAGGATCAGGCTTCAGGCGCAGCCTGCTGATAAATCGCAATCGGCATTCCAAACTCTGGCAGGTGCAGCGTCGTTCCCGTGTCCCATCGGTCGCGCAGCGCTTCGAGCCATGCCGCAGTTTTCGAGAGATCGCTCAAGATTTTCGGGCCAGGCACGATTTCGCCGAACGGTCTCGTAAAATCGTCGAAGTGAATAGGGTACACGCTGCGTGCTCCCGTCGCGGTAACCAGAGTCTGCCAGTATGTTTCGGTATAGTCCCTGCCCAGACTGTCCAGCCCAAAAATGCCCAGCATGACAACATCCGCGGAAACATCGCGCAACCCACGTTCCAGGAGCCCGGCGCTGCCGTGCACGATCGCCGTGCCCTCCGGATGAGAGATCAGGACCGTGTAGCTCCCGCCCTCGCGCCAGGCGCTTACCGGTTGTGGCGGGATCAAAGGCGCGTCGATCGCACCGGCCAGGGGGACGGAGCCACGCCAGCCGATGGGTGCGTGCCGGGCGGGCAACAGCGTAACCTTGAACTGACCAAATTCGTAGGCCTGATTCTCGACCGCCAGCGTTATCTGATCTTCGGGAACACCTGCACCTCGCGCGATTTCTACGGTTGATGCGGAGCCGATTACCGATGCGCTTGTACGATTGGCGATCGCGCCGACGTCCATCGCGTGGTCGAAGTGTGAGTGCAGCGGAATGACGGCGGCGAGCCGGCGCATGCGAAACTCGTCCAGCGCGTAGTTGATGATAGCGGCGTCATTTTCCACGGGACGGTCGAGAACCAGGTCGGCCAGCGACGGTCGCGAGAAGAAACCATCGATGAGGATCTGAGTCTCGCCGTCATCGAACAGCAGCGTCGATACGCCGAGCCAGGTAACAGTTACCCGATCGGGAACGGAGGCGGTAGCTGCGGCAGCCGCGGGCCAACGAATGTCATTGAGATTCGGCCGGTCACTCCATAGCCAGGTCACGGCTGCGCCGGCAGCGACAATGATCAGTACCAGGAAGACGGCCGCCTTTTTCGCACGTCGTTTCCACATTGCTACTGACCTGCAGCGATTCTCGCAAGCTGGCCGGTCAGCGGCGCGAGGTAATTACCCATGGCGTAGCCCAGTAAGGCCATTAATATCGCGGCCGGTACCAGGTTTGGACGGTGATGCGCCGCGACAATCGGTGCCGACGCAGCGGCGCCGATGTTCGCGGCCGAGGCGATGGCGACGCTATGAACATCGACGCGGAAGATCCAGGCGCCGGCCACGCAGAATGCGCCGTGTATGAAGATCCAGATAAAGGCGCCGAGCACGAACGCAGGTGCCTCCGCGAGACCGGCGATTGAGGCTCTCGCGCCCATGCCGGCAACGAAGATATAGACCAGCGCAGTGCCAATCGCAGTTGAGTTCGGCAGCTTCGACGCCGCGGTCGAAGACAGGACCAGCGCTATCGTCGTAACCAGCAGGATGCGCGTGGTTGTCTCCGAGAATATTCCGGCAAGCGTCGGCGACGTCGTGGCAATCCAGTCTGCCACGGCGGGCGCCAGCGCGTTCCCCAGGGCCGCAACCCCGAAGACCACGGCCGCGAGATACAGGTACTGCGACATCGTGGGCGCCTCATTGTCCTCGACATGTAGCTCGGCCGCGGCATCCATTGCCGCCAGGCGATCGGCTGGCACACGTGCCCATTTATTGAACTTGTCGGCATAGTCGCGCGACATTAGCAATAGCGGCAGCCAGACGACGTACACGACGTTGTCGGCGATGACAGCCAGGCCGAGCTGTGCGTCGGAAGCGTCCAGCATCTCCTTGGTGGCCAGCATGTTGGCTGTACCGCCAATCCAGCTGCCCGCCAACGTCCCGAAACCTCTCCATGCATCATCGCTCAGCCAGCTGTGCACGGTGATATAGGAAACCACACCACCAACGATTACTCCGGCGGTTCCCATAAGCATGACCAGCACGCCTTTGCCCATGACGCGAATAACCGCAGGTACGTTTACCTTGATCAACATCAGTACGATGAACACGGGTAAGGCGAATTGGCTCAAGCCCGTGTATACGATTGATTTACTCGGGATTACGCCGAAGTTGTTGAGGAACACCGGTGTGGCGTAGATGAAAAGTAAAGGCGGCACATAATTGAACAGTCGCGCACCGCTGAACTCTGCAAGCATAAAGAAGAAAGCAGCAACGATACAAAGAACTGCGAGCACACCGATTGGTGATGAGATTAATACGTCCGCGGTTTCCATTCGACATGCCTTGCGTCAGCTAACCGTAGCCGAGTATAAATCATAGCTTCGATCGCCGCGTGACGCTTAAGTAAGACGGTTGCCAAACAGATATCAGGTGAACAGCACCTGGGCCTGCAGGTCCTTTTTGGCGCTGGCGTCGCTGATCACGGCCGCCTTGACCGTCAGCCAAGCGGTGTCCCAGTCCTTGACCTTGCTCGGGCCGAAAACGAATTTCGCGATGAAGCTTTCGAGATTGCGAACGTGAATGACGTTTCGCGGTGGCGCGGAAGTAAATTCGACTGCTCCGGTAAATACGACGAGATTCGCGACAGGCACATCCGGTACCACTTGTCTTAACGCGCGGCTGCGGCCTTCATTCTGGATGATCGGGTTGAGGAAGCGTCGCCGCCGGACGCCATCAACATTTGTCCACTGCGGCTCGTCTTCGCCACCGAACACGATTCCGTTGTAATGCTTGGTCTGAATACAAAGGATACCGCCGGCAGTAAGGATGGCGTGATCGACCTTCGCGAGGCCGCCGTACGCTCCCGGCAGAATGAAATCGTGCAAGACATTCGGGCTGAGTTTCTTGAGGGCTGACTTGATACGCCGCTGACCGATGCGGGCGGTGAGAAACCGGGCGGCGTGATTGGTCGTGGACCGAAATACCAGCATCAACAGCAGCGCAGCGGCAATCATGAAGATGAATACGGCCGGCCCGACGCTCGTAATGCCAGTTTGAACGTCTGCGTCTGCGGCGAGCGTGGGTAGCACGATCAGTGGAGCAGCGGTCAGCAGGGTTCTCGCGGTTTTCAACATAATGGACAGATTAGACCCGTCAGCCTCCCGATACATCGTAACAGGTCACGTTTTTGCGCTCCTAACCGGGGTATGCCAGATAGTATCCGTCAATGTCAGCAACCCGAATACGGGTTTCATAGACGTGACTCAATACGTCGGCGGTCAGCACAGCCTCTTTGGGGCCGTCAGCGGCGACGATTCCGGCCTTCAGCAGGACGACCCGATCGACCTCGGGCGGGATTTCATTGAGGTGATGAGTCACGATCAGAATATTGCGGCCTTCCTGAGCCAGCTGCCGCAACCGCTCGAGATAATCAAAACTTGCGGCAAAATCGAGACCGGCGGTAGGCTCATCGAGGATCAGCGTGTCCGGTCGATGTACAAGCGCGCGAGCCAGGAGGCAGCGCCGCTGCTGGCCAGTAGACATGGCTTTCAACGGGGTATCGCGAAGTGACGCAACGCCAAGCTGCTCCATGGTTGCAACAGCCGAGTCCAGCTGCTCCTGCGTGACACGGCTTGCCAGGGTTCCGTGTACGCCAATACTCGAAAAGAACCCGGAAACGACCACCTCGAGTGCTGACATTGTTGGGGTATAGCGCTGGTGTAAGTCGTGCGAGACGACGCCGATGTGCTTACGCAACTGCCACACGTTCCACTTTTCGAGGCCGAGAATGCGAATGAACGAACCTGCCCTGGCGACCGGATACAGCTCACGGTTCAGTGCTTTCAAAAGTGTCGTCTTGCCGGAGCCATTGGGGCCGAGGATCGCGACTCGCTCGTGTTGATCGATGACAAGGCTGAGGTTTTCAAATACACAGGTGGTTCCCCGCCAAATGGTCGCGTTCCGAATCTCTATGAGTTTGGCTTCAGGCGGCATGATGCTTCCAGGCTCCACGTCGGAACACTATCACGCTGAGCACGGTGAGCAGCGACTCTGACACTACGATCGCGATAAAGGCGCCGTTGGGCTCTAGCGACGTCCCGATTGCCAGGGCATAGGCGAGTGGAATCTGGATCAACCAGAAGCATACGAAATTCAGCAGGGCCGGCGTTGCCGTATCACCGGCCCCGTTCAATGACTGAATCATTACCATGCCAACCGCGTACATTGGAAATCCTACTCCCAGTATTTGCAGGCAGCGCGTGCCCCAGTACAAGACATCGGCGTCATGGGTAAAGAGCCCGGTGATAGCTTTGGCGAAAAGAAGCATCAGCGCGCCGGCGACCGCCATAAACACGGCGTTGTATTTTGCCGCTTGCCAAGCTGATTCTTCAGCACGCTCGGGCCGCTTCGCGCCCAGGTTCTGACCGACCAGGGTTGCCGCGGCATTACCGAGCCCCCAGGCCGGCAGGAACGTAAATTCCATCATGCGCAACGCTATCGTGTAGGCTGCAATCGCCGAGCTGCCGTAGACTGCGACAATACGCATGACGCCTATCCAGCTTGCGGTCGCGATAAGGAACTGGCCGATCCCGCCAATGGATATTTGCAGGAGCCGCATCGTCAACGCAGGTACCAGGCGCATATGGCGTGTGCGCAGGGCGATACGACCGCGATCGCCCAGCATGTACCAGAGCTGGTAGAACACCCCGACACCGCGCCCGATTGTGGTCGCGACAGCCGCGCCGGTTACGCCCATTTCCGGGAACGGGCCGAGTCCGAAGATAAAGCAAGGGTCGAGGACAATATTGATTCCGTTTGCAATCCACAGCGATCGGAGCGCAACTGTGGCATCGCCGGCACCGCGAAATGCCGCATTCAGCAGGAACAGAAAGATAATGCTAAACGAACCCCCGAGCAGCACCGCCATGAAGCCGGTGCCCTGCGCAATTACACCGCTGGAAGCGCCCATGACGACCAGCAGGTCTCTGGCATAAACAACGCCGGCGATGCCGATGACAACCGACAGCAATAACCCGATCCAGATCGACTGACCGGTGACCAGCGCGGCTGCCTCGGCGTCCTTTTCTCCGATTCGACGCGCGACCATTGCGGTAAGGCCCATACCCAGGCCGATGGCGATGGCATACAGGACGGTGATCAACGCTTCGGTAATTCCGACTGCGGCGATCGCGTCAGTACCGAGCCGGGAGACGAATGCGATATCGACGACCGCGAAAATCGACTCCATCGCCATCTCGAGCATCATCGGTATTGCGAGCAGGGCAAGGGCTCGACGAATCGGGCCGGACGTAAAGTCCTCGTCGTTGTCGCGCAGGGCTTCGCTAACGAGGGAGACCGAGCGCCGCAGAGTCGATTCTTGATTGTGGCTGTCGCTCATTATCGAAGGGTGCCGGGGTGCTAGACTATGTGTTCATGAAGCTTCGGTAGCCATGCCATGCCGAAAGGCCTTGTTTTCTTGCTCATCATGATTGCGGTGATCATCATCTACACCATCGTGAGGGTTGTTCAGTACGTCCGGCTTAGCGAAAAGCAGTGGCAGCAGGTCGATAAGAGCAAGCTCAAGGAATGGGAAGACGACGACGACTGGTAATCAGGATCGCGACTCTACCCGCAGCAGTGTTTCCAGTTCATCCGCGGTCTCCTTAGCCGACTGAATCAGTTTCTCTTCCGAGTCATGGATGGCGTGCTGCTCCACAAGGAGCTTC
This sequence comes from uncultured Woeseiaceae bacterium, assembly GCA_947259285.1. GTDB lineage: Bacteria > Pseudomonadota > Gammaproteobacteria > Steroidobacterales > Woeseiaceae > UBA1847. The sequence continues at coordinate 29,635 of CAMYMR010000004.1, forward strand.
GCATCGCGCTCGCTAAATGTGTCTATGAGTTGTTTGGCCTCTTCGCTGGAATGCCCGAGGTCGAGCAAGACCATCTCCGTCATCGCCAGGCTGGAAAGCAGTGTCTCGCGGAAGATATGTTCGACCCCAAGGTCCATCAGCTTGTGCGCGTGGCGCCGGTTGCGTGCCCTGGCGATAATCTTCAGGTGAGGAAAGTGCTTTGTTACGGCTTCGGCGACTCGCATGGACTGCTCAAGATCCGAAATCGCCAAAACAAAGATCTTGGCATGCTCGGCGCCGGCCGCGCGCAAGAGGTCGAGGCGAGAGGCGTCTCCGTAGTGCACCGTGGAGCCATAGCGGCGAACAATATCCAGCTGCGCAGCGTCGCTTTCCAATGCCGTGAACGGTCGGCCGATGACACGCAGCAGTCGCCCCACAACCTGGCCAACACGCCCGAATCCGGCGATCAGCACATCGTGTTGATCGCCTTCGGGAACCTCGTAATCCGGCTCGGCGGTCTTCTCCGCTTTGCCGCCCAGGTGTTCGACAAGTGCGTACAGCAGCGGGGTCATCATCATCGAAACAGCAACGGCGAGAATCAGCTCGTCGATCAGTCCCGGCAACAAGACCTGCTCAGTCCTGGCGATACCAAAGAGCACGAAAGCGAATTCGCCGCCCTGTGCCAGCACCGCGGCGAGCTTCAGCGCGGCACGCCAGTCGCACATTCCGAAGCGTCGCGCCAGTGGATACAGGATGAGCGCCTTCGTCCCCATCAGCAGCGCCACGATCAGAAGGATTCGGCCCGGAATGTCGACAAGCAGTCCCACGTTCACCATCATTCCGACGGCGATGAAGAACAGCCCGAGCAGCAGGCCCTTGAACGGTTCGATATCGGCTTCGAGCTGATGTCGGTACTCGGAGTCGGCAAGCAGCATGCCGGCGATAAACGCGCCCAATACCATCGACATGTTGGCAACCTGCATCAACAGGGCACTGCCAATGACAACGAGCAGCGCCGTGGCCGTCAATATTTCAGGAATCTCTGCGCTGGCTGCCATTCGTAATACCGGCCTGAGCAGTAGTCGCCCGCCAACGATTAGTGCGGCGATAGTGCCTATCATCAGGCCAATCTGGACAAAATTGATGCCGTCATCGGACGACGCGTTAGCGCCGAGCAAGGGCAGCAAAGCGATCAATGGTATTGCCGCGAGATCCTGAAACAAGAGAATCGAAAAAGCGGCTCGTCCGTGTACCGCGCCAAGCTGTTTTTTCTCGGCGAGCATCTGCAGGACGAAGGCTGTTGAAGAGAGCGCAAGAATCAGGCCGACGACGATTGCGGCATCGTTCGCGAGCCCAAGCGCCCACGCAACCAGCGCGATGGCAGCTGCGCTTATAATGACCTGGGCAGCGCCAAGTCCGAATACCATGTTACGCATGACCCAGAGTCGAGCCGGTTTGAGCTCGAGCCCGACGATAAACAGTAGGAACACCACGCCGAGCTCTGCGAAGTGCAGTATGTGCTCGGCGTCGTCAACGAACGAAAAGCCAAATGGCCCGATGATGATTCCGGCCGCGAGATATCCGAGTACCGAGCCAAATCCGAGACGCCGACTGATGGGAACGCTGATGACGGCAGCGAGCAGATAGACTAATGATTCGCCGAGCAAACTCATATTGGTTCCTGATCCGTGTTTTCGATTACACTACTGGCCGAACAAGCCCGGCCTGGTGCTTTCATAAATGTGGCGGAAGAATACTGCAGGATACGCGTATGTTGATAGCTGGAATTCGTAGAGCGGCAGCGATGGCGACCGTCTGTTCGGTGGCGCTGATCCTTGGTGCCTGTGGCGGGGGCGACGACAGCGCGCCGGGTAGCGACAAAGCCGCAGGCCGTGCGCACGTCGATGCAATGACACGCGAGCATGCAAACGACAGTACCAAAGCCAGCGCTGGCGCCCTTATTGCGCCAGCAAGAGCGGTCATCTCGGAGAACATGCCGTATGGAGAAGTGGGCGACGAACTTGTGTATGGCTATTTTGTTGCCCCGGCCGACATGTTCGAGCCGCTGCCGGCCGTTATCATGATTCACGAGTGGTGGGGCTTGAATGACAATATCCGGGCGACGGCCGATCGGCTGGCCGCGGAGGGATACATCGTTCTTGCCGTCGATCTCTTTGGCGGAAAAGTTGCCACAAATCCTGCGGAGGCTCGCCAGTTCATGCTCTCGGTGGTCGAGGATCCGGAATCTGCGAATGCAAATATTCGTAGTGCTTATGACTTCGTCAGCAATACGGCGGGGGCGCCACGGGTCGGTTCGATCGGCTGGTGTTTCGGCGGCGCCTGGTCGCTCAACGCTGCGTTGCTGTTTCCCGACGCCATGGCTGCGACGGTAATTTATTACGGTCAGGTCACGGATGACGAAGAAAAGCTTCGCCCGGTAAACAGCCCCATCCTGGGTCTGTTCGGCGCCGAAGACAAAGGCATTCGAGTTGGGGCCGTCAGAAACTTCGAAGGCGCGCTATCGCGTCTGCGCAAGGACTACGAGATCCATGTATATCCCAAAGTGGGTCACGCTTTCGCAAATCCGACCGGCCGTAACTACGACGAACTGGCGGCAACCGACGCGTGGCGGCGAACCCTCGATTTCCTGGATCGCCACCTGTCCGAAGGCGAGTCCTGATTGTGCTCCGCCAGGCAATGGAGCCTGAGTGGAATCACGACGCTGGCAAAATGAACTGACGAAATATCAGTTTCATGGCGGCAGCGCAATGAAACCTGCGCGGTCGCAATGCCCGGCAGCAGCAGGCCCTGGTCGTCCGCTGCCTCATCGTTTATGCAAAAGCCAGGCGCCGTGACCGGCGCAATTTGCTCGGCCGGTACGCGCAGAGATGCTTCGAGTGACGTTATTTCGCCGTCTTTGTCGAAGTCGTAACGCCGATGCGTATCCGAGATGCTTACAGTGAGTGAATCGGCAGTCGCTTCTGCAGGGCAAGTGAACGTGGCGTGCAAGGTCAACTCGAGAGAGGGTAGTCGGGTTCGCTGATGATCTTTGTCGCGCCGCTCAATTTGTGAAGTAGCCTCAACAGCATGTACCGTTAATACGGTTTCGGCCGCTACAATCTCGGGTGCGCAAGACAGTATTGTGAGCAGCAATGGAATCTTTCGTGGCCTCATCGTACTAAGGCTACGGTAAGGCTCAGTAAAATCAAGAATCGTGTGGAGTAGGTTTTGATCAAGAGAGCTGTACATCTGACGTACAAGGCCGCCAGGCGCATCGTCGTGGCCGTGGTGGGCGTTACGATTCTTTTGATCGGCGTAGTGATGATCGTAACGCCGGGGCCCGCTATCGTGGTCATTCCGGTAGGGCTCGCCATACTCAGTATCGAATTCACGTGGGCGCGCTTCTGGCTCAGGCGACTCCGGGAGGCGATAAGCAGGCGCAACGCAAATGATCGGCACAGTCGCGCCGAAGCACAGCAGGCTCGGGTGAGGGACTAAAAAGAAAGGCGCCGGGGAGCTGAATTCGTGGTTCGAAACAGCGGGCCGATCCGACACGGAGCGGTCCCCGGCACCTTGTAAGCAAACGGCAGGGGGGTGCCGCCGGACCTTCGTGGTCCGAATATCCGGATTCCTATCCGGAGGTTCCGGTGGCCGCCCGCCAGGATATAAAGGGGGGGAGAAACCTGGCGGACGTGCCCCCGGAGGGGTCTGTCGGCCGTTTACTTGTTGGCCGCAACCAATGTGGAAGTAATGTCTGAAAGCTGATTTTCAAGGTCGAACCGGGTATCGGCCTCGAGCGCTTTGACCGCTTCGGCGGCCGACTCAGCATTCGCCCTTTGCGCGCCAGCGATCGTCTCTTCGGCGGCCCCGCGAACAGCCGACGTGTTGGCCGCATTGGCGGCCACTTCCTCAGCAAATGCCGAAGTCGCGGCCGCGAATACACCGATCAGGACGAAAAACGCTCCGATGGTGGCTAATTTGTTCTCAAAGTTCCTGGTTTTCATTGTCTGTTTCCTAAGCAAAGTCCTGCGGTCTCTACTGCACCGCGAATTCGGATTCTGGCAATTTGCCGATCTATGCTCATCCCTACTGCATAAGCCGTGCCAACATTGATTAGCACTTAAAAACAACAACTTACAAGATTTTCAAATTTACGAAAACCCGTAATTAACGAAAAACCGTAAACTAATTAACGAAATTTCGTATATGATTCGGGAATGATTACACCCGATGACTATCAATGGCTGTTTCGCAAGGCACCGGTCATGGCAACGTCGATTGGCGAGGACGGCGTTTACCTGGACGTCAACGACGCAACGCTTAAGCGGCTTGGCTACGAGCGTGAAGAGATGGTGGGTCACCGTCCGGAAGAATTCGCGACACCGGCGACGATCGAGCGCATGCGTCACGAACTTCGGCCCGTGCTGCGTCGAACGGGAAAACTGGAAAACAAACCGGTTAGTTTCGTCAGCCAGTCGGGCGAAATCGTCGACTGCCTGACCAATGCCATCGTCGAGTTCGATCGTGAAGGCGAGTTTCTGCGAACGGTTGCGATGTACTCCGAGATTTCGGGCCAGGCCAGAGTCAACTTCAAGTATCGAACGCTGTATCGATCGACGCCGGCGATGCTACATACTGTCGACAACGACGGCCTGATCGTTACCGTGACGGATCACTGGTTGCAGAAGCTCGGTTTCGAGAGGGAAGAGGTCGTTGGCCGTCCGATTACCGATTTCTTCAGTGCCGCGGATCGCAAATTGTACGCTGACGGTCGCCTGCAGGGTCTGATTAAGGAAGGCTCATTCAAGAATCTGAAACGGCAGATGGTGACCAAGAATGGCCGGGTAATCGATCTCGTTATGTCTGCGGTTCCCCATCGCAATGACACCGGCGGAGTCGATCACCTGCTCGTCGCGTCAAAAGACGTGACTGAACGCAATCGCGCCGAACGGGAGCTGCGCCGAACGCTTGCCGAAAATGCGCGGCTGCGCGAAGAGCTCACACGGGAACGCGATTACCTGCGCGAAGAAGTGAACGTCGCAATGAACTTTGGGCGAATTGCTGGCACCAGTTCGGCATTGCGACGGATGTTGAAGCGAGTGGAAGCCGTTGCCGAGACGCCCGCAAGCGTGTTGTTACAGGGCGAGTCGGGGGTTGGTAAAGAGCTGGTTGCTCATGCGATCCACCTGCGATCGCCACGAGCTGCCGGTCCTCTCGTGAAGGTCAACTGCGCGTCGATTCCCAAAGAGTTGTTCGAGAGTGAGTTTTTTGGACACGTCAAAGGTGCGTTTACCGGTGCGAATCGCGATCGTGTCGGTCGGTTTCAGCTGGCGGACGGTGGCACGCTGTTTCTCGATGAGGTGGGAGAAATTCCAATCGAGTCCCAGGGGAAACTTCTGCGCGTCTTGCAGGAAAGCGAATTCGAGCGCGTCGGCGACGACGTTACGCGTTCCGTCGACGTCCGCGTTATCGCAGCGACAAATCGAAACCTGGAAGAGCTAATCGTCAACGGAAGCTTTCGTGAAGACCTCTTTTATCGATTGAGCGTCTTTCCGGTCGACGTACCGCCCCTTCGGGAACGCGGTGATGACGTAGTGCAGCTGGCGCAGCATTTTCTCGAGCAGACCTGCAAAGACTTCGGGCGCGAGGTGCTGACCCTTACCCGAGCCCAAACCGCCAATCTGCGCGCCTACGACTGGCCGGGCAACGTGCGCGAATTAAAGAACGTCATCGAACGGGCCGTGATTCTCTCTCAAGGCAAGGTGTTGCGACTCGATTTGTCGATGCCAGGTCTCAAGACCGAACACACCGAAGCGGCCCCTCTCGCCGGCGAAAACGATGAGGTATTGACGGAGAAACAAATAAAAGAGCTGCAGAAGGCAAATCTCATCAAGGCTCTGAAACAGACGAATTGGAAGATATCAGGCGCGGGCGGAGCCGCCGAGTTGCTGGGTGTGAAACCGACGACGCTGGCCGATCGCGTCCGAACCTATAGAATAAAGCGGCCCTCCCAATAGCCGCCGGTCGGACTCGCCCACTTGAATCGAATTACCGTCAACAGGATTGCCCTAACAGCCGTTTTCTTGGCACTCGCCTATAGTCTGTATGGCTTGCCGTTTGCAGAGTGGGTCGCGCTGATCGCTGATTGGTCAAAACAGCATCCGATCGCTGGACCGACGATATACGTTGCCTGTGTTGTAGTGGCGACCGTAATGTTCGTACCCGGCTCCGTTTCGATAATGATTGCGGGGTTCCTGTTCGGACTGGCTCCGGGCATTCTGTTCGCGGCCGTTGGCACTACGATCGGCGCGCAGTTCGCCTTCTTGACCGGTCGATGGGGTGCGCGACAGTGGGTCGAGCGACGAGTCTCTGGTAATCAGCGACTACAAGCGATCGAGCAGGGTCTGCGGGAAGAGGCCTTCCTGATCGTCGTGTTGACGAGGTTGTCTTTGATCATCCCCTTCAATGTTCTCAACTATGCTTACGGCGTTACGTCGGTCACGACGCGCACGCATCTTGCCGCGACGGCAATAGGGATGTTGCCCGCTGTCGCACTGTATGTTTATCTCGGCACGCTGGCTCGCGACCTGGGTCAGATTCTATCGGGCGAGGCGCCGCCTTCGGAGCTTGGCTATTGGCTTGCTGCCGCCGGCATTGTCGCGATTGTTGTATTGACCTGGGCGATCCATCGTACGGCCAGTCGCGCGCTCGCCAGGCATCTGCCGACACTGGACATCGACGATGCGAAGTGACCCCACTGCAAACAGCTCGCCTCTATTAAAACGCTTGACAATGCTCGTTGCCGTGTTGGCGATGGTACCGGTTATCGCGCATTCGGAAGCATCTGCGCTGCCGCCGAGCGTGCAGAGCGTCATGAATCTTCGCGAGTTGCCCTACGACACCTTGAGCATTTACGTCGAGGACCTCGAGAGCGGCGACGTCGTTCTGCAATGGCTGGACACTGAACAGCGCAATCCGGCCTCGACGATCAAGCTGCTTACGACACTCGTATCGCTCGATGTTCTTGGACCGGCCTACCGCTGGACGACGGATGTTTATGCGCGGGGAGAAATCGACGATGGCAGACTCAAAGGTGACCTGTTACTCAAGGGTTACGGCGATCCGTTTCTCGTTACGGAGCGTGTCTGGCAACTGCTCCGGCAAATTCGGCTCGCCGGAGTACGCGAAATAGACGGCGATCTGCTGATCGACGACAGCTACTTCGACGTTGGCGACTATGATCCCGGCGCATTCGATAAACAGCCGCTGCGCGCATACAATGTCGCGCCAAACGCGCTGCTGATGAATTTCAAGGTTGTGCGCTACTGGTTCGAGCCCGACCACGATTCAAATGCTGTCAATATCATGCTCGACCCCGAACTGGATAATCTCCGCGTGGTCAATCGGCTGGCGCTCGCGCCGCGAAGCTGTCGAGGCTACCAGCGCGGTATCGCCATCACCGCAAACGATGCGGTCGACGAAGTCACTTTTTCGGGGAAGTTTCCGAATCGTTGCAAGCGTTATGCGATGGACCGCACGGCGCTCTCCCACAACCAATTCGTCTATGGCCTTTTCCGGGTACTGTGGCAGCAGCTGGGCGGCACATTCGACGGTGATTGGAAGAATGTGGCAAGCGAAGCGATTATCGATCCGGACGAAAAACCCATCGTGTCATTTGATTCGTTGCCACTCATCGACATGATCGCTCGCGTCAACAAGCACAGCAATAATGTAATGGCACGGCAGCTGGTCTACACCTTATCCGCCGAATTGCGCGGGCCGCCCGGCACCGAGGACGGCGGCCGGCAGGTCATTGCAAACTGGCTGGCCGAAAACGGCCTGGAGTCCTGCCAGTGCGCTATTGAGAACGGCGCTGGACTCTCGAGGGACTCGCGTATTTCGGCAGCGGCCATGGGGGAATTGTTGCGATTTGCTTGGCGGCAGCCGTACATGCCCGAGTACCTTGCGTCGATGTCGATCGCCGGCCTTGACGGCACCTTGTCGCGTCGCTTTAAAGGAACGCAGCTTATAGGAAAAGCGCACCTCAAGACCGGATCCATGGATCATGTATCTGCCGTCGCAGGTTTCTTGCAATCACGCTCCGGTCGACGTCTCGTGGTTGTCGCGATGCAAAACCACAGGGAGGTGCATCGGGGTCCCGGCCGTGAGGTGCAGGAGGCGCTGCTGCGCTGGCTTTATGACCAGTAGCTCACGTCGCAAAGCGTTTGTCGTGTAGTACACTCGCGCCAGTAACGGAGATTCGAGATGCGTCTGGTAATTGTGGTTCTTGTCTTGTTGCCCGTGATCGCGGTCGCCGAGACTGCTTATATTACTGACAACCTGCGGCTGGGTCTGCACCAGAGGGCAGACACGAGTGACCGCGCTTTCCGCATGCTCGAAAGCGGCCAGCAACTCGAAATCATCTCAAGGGACCGTAACTATGCCAACGTGCAGCTTCCCGACGGCGCGCGAGGGTATGTAAAGGCAGCGTACCTCGTCAGTGAGAAACCGGCGAAACTTATCGTGGCCGAGACAGCCGCGGAGCGCGATGCCTTGCGCGCCGAACTCGAGGAGACGAAGCAGGCGTTTGCCGGCCCCGCTGCGACGATTCAGGGCCTCAAGGACGACGTCGCCGGACTGAATACGAAGCTGAGTGACGCGAACGAGGAGATAAGCGATCTCAGGAAAGAAAACGCCAGCATCCAGGGCCTGAAAGAGCGGTACAAAGGCAGCCTGCCGCTCACCTGGGTCGCGGCAGCGATCGGCGTTTGCCTCGTCGGCGGTTTTTTGCTCGGTCTGTGGTGGGTCGATCGCAGCAGCCGTAGACGCCACGGCGGAATTCGGATTTACTGATCGGCGCAAGGAAATGTCGCCGTCGGACGCGGCCCGGTCAATACGACTATGCAGCCTCGATGACGCCATCCGCGCAGCCGGTTCGCACCGGCAGTTCGGTTTCGTCGAAGAGCTTGTCAATCTCGGCCTGGGAACGTGCACGGCGCACGTCGTCGAGTTTTTGGGCGGTGACGTGTGGCGCAAACAGCTGAACAAAGTCAAGCATGTACTTGCGAAGCACCGTGTCCTTTCGAAAACCAATCCAGGTCGTGCTGCGGGGAAACAGGCCTTCGGCTTCAATGACGTGAAGGTCTTTCTTGTCAGCGCAGTCGGCTGCCATGCTCGCCACTATCCCGACGCCGAGCCCCATGCGAACGTACGTTTTGATGACGTCGGCATCCCGAGCCGTGAAAACGACATCCGGATCGAGGCCTTCGTCGGCAAACGCACGCTTTAACGAAGACTGTCCACCAAAGCTGAAGACGTAGGTGACCAGCGGGTATTTTGCCAGGTCGCCCAGGGTCATTCTGCCGTCAAGTTTTGTCAGCTCGTGTCCTTTCGGCACGATGATAGAACGATCCCAGTGGTAGCTCGGCACGAGTATGAGATCGGAGAACAGGTCTTTCGAACCCGTTGCAATTGCAAAATCAATGTCGTTCGACGCGATCATGTCGGCGATCTGCTCGGACGTGCCCTGGTGCAGGTTGAGACCGACTTTCGGGTAACGGTCACGAAACTCACCAATAATCGGCGGCAACACATAACGTGCCTGCGTGTGCGTCGTGGCGATGGATAACGCACCTTCCTCTTCCTCGTAATAATCGGAAGCCAGGCTTCGTATATTCTCGACTTCCTGCATGATGAGTCGAGCCCGCTCGATCACACGCTCGCCCGCCGGGGTGATGCTGTCCAGACTCTTGCCCCTCCGCGAGAAAAGCTGCAGACCGAGCTCTTCCTCGAGCAACTTCAGCTGCTTGCTGACGCCGGGCTGCGATGTATATAGCCGCTCAGCCGCGGAAGTTATATTCAGGCCGTTATCGACGATAGCCAGCAGATATTTGAGTTGTTGGAGTTTCATCGCTGCTACCGCACAACGCTGCTCAGGTATTAGGACCGCACCGCTGGCAATCAGTTTCAATTCTCTTGGCGAGACGTGGGCTACGTATAACAGATTCAGATAACGCGTGGCTATTACGGCGGAAACTAACTATGTTCCAGGCCGCCACAGGCCGTGCCTGCCCGTCCTCGGCGGCGTGCTTTGCGCAAAGCGCAGATTTTGTTCTGGGCGCCCGTTGTGACACTGGTTGTTGCGCCCGAAAAAGTCTGGCGTTTGCCACGGTCTTCAAGACGCATGCGATTCAGCTTGCGCGCCGTCAGTTAGCGACCTCCAATGCAGAGGGCAATCGGGTCGTGGTCAGCTCAACAGGCGATGCGCCAGACGCGACGGTGGGCAGGCATTCGTCCACCTTTTGTGCTAAACAAAGGACATGATCGGACAACAGGGAAAATCAAATGATCTACAGCAACATTCTGGAAACCATCGGTAACACCCCGGTTGTGCATCTCAATCGCATGGCGCCGGCGGACGTCGAGATGTATGTCAAGGTCGAGTCGTTTAATCCGATGGCTTCGGTCAAGGACCGACTCGCTTACGCCATTGTGACGGACGCTGAGAATCGCGGCATCCTGAAACCGGGGCAGACGGTCGTCGAGGCGACATCGGGTAATACCGGCATTGCCCTTGCCATGGTCTGTGCCGCCAAGGGCCACCCGTTTGTTGCAACCATGGCCGACTCCTTTTCGGTCGAGCGCCGCAAGATCATGCGGGGACTGGGCGCGAAGGTGATCCTGACGCCGGCTGCCGAGCGCGGCAGCGGCATGGTCCGGAAGGCCGAGGAGCTCGCCGAGAAGCACGGCTGGTTTTTGGCGCGACAGTTTGAGAACCCGGCCAACCCGGAGTTTCACCGGCAAACGACGGCTGCGGAAATTCTCAGGGATTTCGCGGGCAAGCGCCTCGACTACTGGGTTAGCGGGTACGGGACCGGCGGCACACTGACCGGTGTCGGCGAGGTACTCAAAGTGGCGCGCCCCGGCGTGAAGATCGTCAGTACCGAACCGATGGGCGCGCAGCTGCTCGCCGGAAAGGAATGGAGCCCGCACAAGATACAGGGCTGGACGCCCGATTTTATTCCCGACGTCCTTAATCGTGAGGTCTTCGATGACCTGGTGCCCGTTACCGACGACGAGTCGATCGCGGTATCGCGTGAACTCGCTGCAAAAGAGGGCATATTCACCGGCATATCGGGCGGCGCGACGCTCGCTGCGGCGCTCTCGGTGGCCCGGGACGCAGCAAAGGGCTCCGTTATTCTCGCCATGCTGCCGGATACCGGCGAGCGCTACCTGAGTACGCCACTGTTCGAAGGCGTCAACGAGGGTTCCGACGACGACTGGCTGGCGACTCAGTAGTGTTGCGACGGTGAATGGTGATCGCCGGAAGGCACGGCGGACACCAGCCGAAATTCGCGTAATTGGCTGAATCAACGGAGGATTTAGATTACAGCTGAGACCTGTGTCACAGCGGCCCACCGCTGCGGCTGGCATCGTGGGGCGCTCTACTATGCCTAGCAGGGACCGGAGCGCAAGTGCCCACAGATATGCCCAGCCAAACAGTCGGGGAGAATGTCAGCAAGGCGGCCGGACTATTGCGGTCTCTTGTGCCACGGGCGGAGAACTTCTTTTTTTACACGCTCGATCGCGAGTGCACCTGGACCAGCGGGGATTCGGATGATTTCGAGGTCAACAGTTTCGTTGGCGAACTGTCCGAGCGCCTGATTGCCGGCCTCGGAGACCGGGAAGAAGCGCTGAGGAAAACTCTGGACTCTGCCCGGACCGCCCTGGTGCTTCCCGTATTCGACGAAGATCGGGAGGTTAATGGTCTTCTGGTCTCGGTGTTCTCAAAGAATGCCGGCAAATCCGCGTCCTTCGACCCGGGCATCATTAAAAGTATTCTCGAACCCGCTGTCGAGCTTATTGGTGAGAACCTCAGGGCGGCTCACGAACTGGCGAGATCGAATAGTCGGGCAAAGGAAGTCGAACGCGAACTAAAGCTCGTGTACGAAGTTGACGAGAAAATCCACGGCGTGTCGCGGCGGCACTCGAGTCTTGCTCAACTCGTCGCACAGAGTGGCCGATACCTCGGCATCAATTACAGCGTGTTGCTGATTCCCGCGAAGCGAATTCGCATCAGCGCGACACACGCGAGCTGGAAGAAAGTCAACCGGACGGCGCTCGACCGCTACCTCATCGACGTACTCTTACCGAAACTCGAAGGACACCGGAAATCACGCATATTCGAGGTCCCTGCAATACCGGGTTCGCTGCACAAGGTGGAGCAGGGATACCAGGCGCTGCTTAGTCCTCTGATGGACAGGTACGGCAACGTAGAGGGCGTATTCGCTCAACTTGGACGAGTCGACAAGCAGGGGTTCACCAACAGCGACCGGCGTTTCATGTCGCATATAGTTCGCAAAGTCGAGTACGTGATCGAACAGTCCTTCGATGCAATGACCGGGCTCATGAATCGCTCGGGTTTCGAGGCCCAGCTGCAGGAATCCTGGAACGCATTGTCTTCCAGCACGGACACGCACCAGCTGATCTATTTCGATCTCGATAATCTGCAGCTGGTCAACGACAATTTCAGCCGTAAAGCCGGCGACGAGGTGATCACCCGCTTTGCTCGCCTCTTGGAAGAAGACCTGCCGCACAGCGCCGTGCTGTCGCGCCTCGCCGGCGATGAATTCTGCATACTGCTGACGCATGCAGACTCGGAGGCCGCGCTCAAGCACGCGAACGACATTCGCGAGAAACGGGCGGCCCTGCGCTACCTGCAGGGTGACAAGTCTTTGCAGGTAACGATCAGTATCGGCATTGCGGAGTTTTCGCACGCCAATGGCGATGAAGGCAGCGCATTAACGACCGCGCGCATGGCCTGTGAATCGGCCAAGGACCATGGCAGAGATCGCATCGAGGTCTTCGACGAGGGCAACCTGAGTATCATTCGGCGTTACGACGACATGCAGCTGGTTTCCGAAATCCAGCAGGCGCTGGACGGCAATAGTTTCGAGCTGCGAGCACAGCCCATCGTGAGTCTCAGCGGTCGCTCGAGTCGTCGACGATTCGAAATCCTGCTACGTATGGCAGATGCGGATGGCAACCGGGTGCCTACGGATGCGTTATTCTCGGCTGCCGAACGGTACCATATGATGCCGCAGATCGACCGATGGGTCGTGTCGACGACGATTGCAGCTCTCGTCAAAAACAGGAATGCCATTGTCGAGAGCGGCGCCATCTTCTCCGTCAACCTGTCCGGCCAGTCGCTGGGCGACGATGAAATTTTCGGCTTCATCGAGGAGGAGCTCCGGCACGGCGATCTACCGCCGTCCACATTGTGTTTCGAAATCACCGAATCGGCAGCGGTCTCGAATCTCAGAAAGGCACAGTCGGTGATCGACAGCCTGAAGAAGCACGGATGCACCATTGCGCTTGACGACTTTGGGGCCGGCTTGAGCTCGTTCGCGTACCTGAAAAACTTCAACGTTGATACGCTCAAGATCGACGGCAGCTTCATTCGTGATATCAGTGAGAACCGTATCTCCGAATCGATGGTTGCCGCTATTACGCAGGTTGCCGTCGTGATGGGACTCAAGACGGTCGCCGAATACGTCGAGTCGGACTTGACGCGACAGCTTGTTACCAAGCTCGGCGTGGATTTCGCGCAGGGTCATCTGGTTGGCAAGCCGGTACCGCTCACAGAGGTGCTTGCCGGATTCACCGATGCGCTGCGCTCCTCGGTAGTGTAGACGTCTCGGTAACCTAGACGTTTAGAATACGCCTGCCTCGAGTCCCGCAGCCATTGTCAGCCCCAGTTCCTCGCAGTCGGCCAGACGGTTCTCGTCGAATTCACCCTTGATCAATACCGGCTCCTGAACCTCCCTGACCGCCAGGCCGGTCAGGATACGACGAATACTCGAAATTGCCCCTGTCCCATCGTTCCCGGCCCTGACGAACAGGGCCCAGGGACAGCCGCCGATCTTCCCTTCGCAGGGGTAGTAGACACGATCCAGAAAGTACTTCATCGCGCCGCTCATGTACCCGAAATTTTCCGGCGTACCGAGAATAAAAGCGTCGGCCCACAAGAGATCATCGGCGTCAGCGTCAATCGCTGTCCTGCAGCGCACTTCGACACCGTCGATGTCTGCATGCGTCGCGCCGCGAATGACAGCCTCCGCCATGCGCTGCGTCGTGCCGGACTGAGAGTGGTACACGATGAGTAGATGCTTGTCTGCCACACCGCCAATAGTGCCGGAGTCCCGCGCGTTTTTCGATAGACTGCGTTCTATGGAAGACGCCGTCGAAAGACGCATTGCCGCCGCAGTTGATTCCGTGCCGACGGATCTTGGCCGTCCGGTGGGCCAGTGGTTCGAACGGCTGGCGGAGCAACAGAGCCTGTCATCCATATCGGATGAGAATGTACGTTCGCTGGTGCGCCTGGTCGCCAGTAGCGAGTTCGGCGCCACCGTCGTCCGCAAAGACTGGCAGTGGTTCGTCGATAGCGTGGAATCGTTCAAGAATGAAACGCGACTCGACGCAGATCTTGCGGACGCCGGCTTTGCCGACGATCTGGAGACAGATCCGCTCAAAACCGTGCTTCGCCGTTTTCGGAATCGCGTGATGTTGCGGATACTCTGGCGAGAGGTTCTTGGGCTCGCGAGCCTGGACGAAACGCTCGGACAGCTGTCTGGATTAGCCGATCTGGTGCTTGACGTTGCAACCCGACATGCAGTTCGTGCGTTACAACCCCGCTACGGCAATGTGCGTGATAGCGACGGTCAGACGATACCGCTCGTTATCCTCGGGATGGGCAAGCTTGGCGGCAGGGAACTCAATTTCTCGTCAGACATCGACCTGATATTCCTGTTTACGGAGGAGGGTGAGAGCGACGGCGCCAGGCGCCTGAGTGCCCAGGAATACTTCGTTCGGCTGACGCGTCTGGTGGTTGCTCTGATCGACGAAGCGACCATGGACGGAATCGTCTTTCGCATCGACACACGGCTAAGGCCGTTCGGCGCGAGCGGACCGCCCGTGGTCAGTTTTGCCGCGCTGGAATCCTATCTTCTGCAGCACGGCCGGGACTGGGAGCGATACGCCTACGTCAAGGCACGCATCGTCGGCCCGAAACCGGAAGCGGCCGTGCAGGATGAGCTGTATGGCAACCTGATTACGCCGTTCGTCTACCGCCGATACCTCGACTACGGCGTGTTCGAGTCCCTGCGAGAAATGCACGCGATGATTGCAGCCGAAGTCCGGCGTCGCGAACTTGCAGACAATGTGAAGCTCGGGCCCGGCGGCATTCGCGAAGCCGAGTTTATCGTGCAGTCATTCCAGCTGGTACGCGGCGGCAGCGACGAGGCGCTGCAGGGACGCGCGTTGCAGGCCGTTCTACCCAGACTGGTCGGCAGTCGGGGCCTGTCGGAACAAGGTGCCCGGCGTTTGCGACGGGCATACCGGTTCCTGCGTCGCGTCGAAAATTTCATACAGGCGATTCGCGATCAGCAGACTCATGATCTTCCCGGCGATACCATGGATCGGGCACGACTCTGCGTGGCGATGGGCTACACGGATTGGGATGATCTTCGATCGGATCTCGAGGTACATCGCTCGGCTATATCGCGGGAATTTGAGCAGATCGCTTTTCGCGAAGATACTGGCGATAAGCCGCTGCGCCAGCAGTTCGCGACTGCATGGAAGTCCAACGCGGACGAGGCGCAGTGGAGAGACTTGTTGCAAGGCGCCGGCCTGTCTGACGCTGCCGATCTGGCAACGCACGTTGTGGCGTTCGCCAACGCGCCTGCGACGCAACAGGTTGATTCTGTCGCCACCGCCCGACTGCAGCGATTCATGTCCGCGTTGATTCTCGAGCTGAGCAACGTCGCAACGCCCGTATCGGCGCTGACGCGCACGCTGGGCGTCGTTGAGCGAATATTGCGTCGCAGCGCTTACCTCTCACTGCTTAACGAGAACCCCGCAGCATTGACGCGTCTCGTCGACCTCTGCGGAAGGAGTCGCTACATCGCGAATCAGATCGCGCTGCACCCCGTCCTTCTCGACGAGCTGCTCGATCCGCACGTCTATGCGCCGACAGTAACCAGGGCGGACCTGTCGGCAGAGCTCCGACACAGGCTCACAGGAGTCGCCGGACAGGATAGCGAGATGGTGATGGACTCGATCGTGCAGTACCAGACAGCAACGAAGTTTCGTATAGCCGTGGCCGATTTTACCGCTACCCTGCCAATCATGAAGGTCAGCGACGGCCTGACCTGGCTTGCCGAATGCGTGCTCGAGGAGGCGCTGCCATGTTACGTGGTCGATGGCGCCAGGCATGAGGCGGGTTTTGGCATTGTCGGCTATGGCAAGCTGGGCGGCCTGGAACTGTCTTATGCCTCGGATCTCGACATCGTCTTCCTGCATGACTCGCAGGGCGAGTCGCGCATGACGAATGGCGAAAAACCGCTCGATAATACGCGGTTTTTTGCGCGCCTCGTGAGGCGGCTCGTCCATTTTCTGACCACGCAGACAGGATCCGGCGCGCTGTACGAAATCGACACTCGGCTGCGACCAGACGGTCGATCCGGTCTGCTCGTCACCAGCACCGAGGCGTTTGAGCGTTACCAGGAGGAAAACGCCTGGACATGGGAACACCAGGCCCTGTTGCGGGCGCGCCCGGTAGCGGGCAGCGTTGCTGTCGCCGCGGAATTCGAACGCATTCGCAGGGAGACGCTGACCCAGCGTGTACGGCGGGACTCGCTACGTAAAGACGTGATCTCGATGCGTCATCGGATGCGCAAGGAACTCGATCGCAGCAACGAGCTCGAGTTCGATCTCAAGAACGGCGTAGGCGGCATCGGTGATATCGAATTTCTCGTTCAGTTCCTGGTGCTCAACCTGGCGAAATCGCATCCGGACGTCATCTTCTACTCGGACAACATCCGCCAGCTCGACGCCCTGGTTGAGGCGGGCTGTCTCGATGCAGAAGTCGGTGAGAAGCTGCAGGACTGCTACCGAGCATACCGATTGCGACAACACCACCTGGTGATCGACGGTCGTTCGCCGCTCGCTAGCGCCGACGAGTTTCGTTCCGAGCGCACATTTGTCGAGCAGATCTGGGGCCAGTGGCTGGATTGAGCATGGCCGCGACGCGGCCCAGCGCTTATAATTTGCCTCCCATCAAACTCAAGAACAAAGGATTCCCGTGGCCGCCCGAGCAGGAACCATCGACCAGAAGCTTATTCCGGCGAACGCGCAGCACAAATACCGAGTTCGGCGGCAAGACCTGCCGCTCAGCTGCCCGATGCCAGGTATGTATCTCTGGAATTCACACCCCAAGGTCTATCTGCCGATCGAAGAGACCGGCGAGGCCAAGTGCCCTTATTGCGGGGCGCAGTATCATTTGACCGATGCGGACGACGAGTAGAGGGACTGCCGGCGCCTGCAGGGAGACATCAGAATGGACATCGTAACCGGCGGCGCTGGATTCATCGGCAGCAACCTTGTTCGCGCGCTGGCTGACCGTGGCCATGATGATGTCGTCATCGTTGATGACCTGGAGGATGGCCACAAGTTCGTCAACATCGCGGACTTGCCCATTGCCGACTACCTGGATAAAGACGACTTCCTGAGTCGGGTCGTGTCCGATAAGGCGTTTGCGCGAGCGATTAGCAGCATCTTTCATCAGGGCGCATGCTCCGAGACGACGGAGTGGAATGGCCGTTACATGATGAAGAACAATTACGAGTATTCGCAGCGGCTGCTGCATCACTGCCTGCGGCAGGGCACACCCTATATCTATGCGTCGTCCGCGGCGGTTTATGGCGGCTCGAAATCCTTTGTGGAGGACCCGCTTTTCGAGCATCCACTAAACGTCTACGGTTATTCGAAACTGCAGTTCGACCGTTATGTGCGTCGCGTGGCTGCGCAGCCCGAAAGCCAGGTGGTGGGTCTGCGTTACTTCAATGTTTACGGCCCGCACGAGCAGCATAAGGGCTCGATGGCGAGCGTTGCCTTTCATTTCAACAATCAGATTCTCGAGGACGGCGAGGCGCGCCTGTTTACCGGCACCGACGGCTATAAGGATGGTGAGCAACTGCGCGACTTCGTCTATGTCGATGACGTCTGCAACGTAAATTTATGGTTTCTTGACAATCCCGGAGTTTCCGGGATTTTCAACACCGGCACAGGGCGGGCGCAGAGCTTCAACGACGTTGCCAATGCCGTCATCCAGTGGCACGGCAGAGGCAAGATTCGCTACATTCCGTTTCCCGATCACCTGAAAGGTGCCTATCAGAGCTTCACACAGGCGGAC
The DNA here is from genome assembly GCA_947259285.1 of uncultured Woeseiaceae bacterium. Lineage (GTDB taxonomy): Bacteria > Pseudomonadota > Gammaproteobacteria > Steroidobacterales > Woeseiaceae > UBA1847. The sequence continues at coordinate 47,864 of CAMYMR010000004.1, forward strand.
CTGACACAGTTGCGCGCATCAGGATGCGACGTCGAGTTCCGGCCTGTGGAGACCGGGGTGAAGGATTACCTGGACCAACTTTGCGACCGTCAACAACCCTGAGCCCTGCAGTGCTGATCGTCGGCCCTTCCTGGGTCGGGGACATGGTCATGGCCCAGGCGTTGTTCAAGCTGCTCAAGAATCGGGATCCGGACACCGCGCTCGATGTGCTGGCGCCCGGCTGGTCGCTGCCCATCGTCGCCCGCATGCCAGAAATTCGTCGCGCTATCGCGGCGGAGACTCGACACGGGGAGATCGGCTTCGGCAAGCGGTGGCGGATTGCCAGGTCTCTAAAAGAACAGCGCTATAGACGCGCCATCGTGCTGCCCAGATCATTCAAGGCGGCGCTGATTCCCTGGCTTGCCCGAATTCCGCGGCGTACCGGCTTCCGCGGCGAATCAAGGTTTGGCCTGATCAATGATGTGCGAGCGTTCGATCGCGCCATACTCAATCAGACCGTGAAACGATTCATCGCCCTGGGCGTTGACGGTGGACAGCCGCTGCCCGCTTTCGAAAACCCCGGTCTTACACTCGATCCCGAACGCCAGCAACAGCTGATCGACGATCTGCGGCTGGATGTCACGCACCCTGTTATTGCGGTGATGCCTGGCGCCGAATACGGGCCGGCCAAATGTTGGCCGCTGGATTATTTCGCGGCACTTGCTTGCGAACTCTCCGATGCCGGATACACGATCTGGATAATGGGTTCCGAGAAGGACCGTCCGTCCGGAGCGTACGTCGCCGAGCATAGCCCGGCCGTCAATCTTTGCGGCAAGACCTCGCTGGCCGATGTTATCGACCTCCTCGGGCTCGCGGAGCAGGCGGTCAGTAACGACTCCGGGCTGATGCACATCGCCGCGGCCGTTGGTACCCATGTTCACGGCGTTTATGGTTCTTCGTCACCCGAATTTACGCCGCCTTTGACCGATCGCCATGACGTCCACTACCTCGGACTGCACTGCAGCCCCTGCTTTGAGCGGGAGTGCCCGCTCGGGCACCTGAATTGCCTCAGGGACCTCAGGCCGGAAACAATTCTGAATCGTGTCCAGACTGCCAGCGCTGATGCACGCAAGATACGGGAAAATGTCAACAAAGTTTGACTATTTTCCGAAAAAATCGTCGATCTTGTCAGTAACTTCTTGGATCGTGATTAAGTCCATCGCAGCGGCATTACGTACTCTCCGTCCCCAGCGGATCTGATCAACGTCGCGCTGCAGGAACGTCTTTACCGCGTCGGGGTAGCGATTGATCGTGAGTTCCTGAGACAGGTAGGGTCCTGTTCGCGCTGGATTCGAGGTTGCATAGAGCCCAATCACAGGTGTACCGACGGCGGTTGCCATATGAGCGGGACCGGAGTCGGGGCAGATTACGAGGTCGGCAACATTGATCAGCGCCAGCAGCTCTTTGAGCGAGGTCTTTCCGATCATGTTGAATATGTCCGGCGCCTGGCTGCCGGCGAGGGCGGCGCCATAGCGGTGCTCGATGTCCGTATTACCGCCGGTCAGTATGACAGTGCACGAATGCTTGTCTCGAAGATGCCGAATCGTCGCCGCGTAGTTCTGAATGTCCCAGTTTCTGTAATTTCGGCTGCGTTGACTGCTGCAGGGACTAATCACGACCAGCGGTGTTCGACCATCGACGAGCTTCCCGGCAAACGCCCGATCCGTCTCCGACAGACGGATATCCCACCGCAAGTCCCGCGGCTTGGCACCAAGCGCTGTTGCAAAACACATCATCGCCTCGAGCGCATGCTCGCCGTCTGCGGCGGCAACGCGTCGGTCAGTGAAAAGCCACTGGAAATCGCGCGCGCGCGCTTTGTCGAAACCCAATCGCAGTCTTGCCGGAATGACACGACACAGCAGGTTGGCTCGCATCGACGCATGCATGCAAAGGGCCACATCGAAAACCTTCGTACCCAGCTGTGCCTTGACGTCTTTATAGGCACGGCGGCCTTTCGACTTGTCGAAGATGATAAACTCGATATCGGCAATGCCGGACATCAGTGACGCTTCGGTCTTGCCGATAATCCAGGTAATGCGCACGTCTGGCCAATTGTCCTGCAAACGCCGAATAACGGCGAGCGCATGACAGGTGTCGCCGATGGCCGAGAGGCGTACGACGCAGATTGTTCCTGGTTTCGATTGAACGGCTAAATCAGGCATCATCAAATCAGACAAGTCGACGAAGGAGAGCGCGGGGTTTGACTGAAACCGTCGAAAAAACGGCGACCGGCGCCATCCTATACGATAAGGCTATCATCAACCAGATTTCGGAAGAGCGCTTCTCGCCGCAGGGATGGCCGCATGCTGAAGCACTGAAATGTCGGTTGCAGGCAAGCGGGCGTGGCAACACGATGTTCGTGGGCAATGTACCGCGACAATTCGTCTTGCGTCATTACATGCGGGGTGGGCTGTTCGGCAAATTCGTTCGGGACAGCTTTATTTTTTCCGGGGCCGACAAAACACGGTCGTTCATGGAATGGCGGTTGCTCGACAAACTCTCATCCAACAACTATCACGTGCCACGACCAGCCGCGGCTCGCTACCAGCAGCGCGGCACGTTTTATACGGCCGACATTATTACGGTTCGTATTCCTGGCGTGGTCGCCCTGTCCGAGTTCATCGCGGACAACGATCCCGACGACTCATTCTGGCAGTCGGTCGGGGCGGCGATCTACAAGTTTCACGCGGCCGGCGTCTATCATGCGGATATGAACGCCTACAACCTGCAGATCGACGAATCCGGGACGCTGTGGATGCTGGACTTCGACAAAGGCGCTTTGCGGCCACGTGGTCCCTGGCAGCAGGCGACGCTCGCTCGCCTGCATCGCTCGCTGCGTAAAATCATTAACCAGGATCCGAATTTGCATTTCCGCGCGCCAGACTGGGAGCAACTGCTGCAGGGTTATTTCAGCGCGTCCAGATCGGCGTAGTAATCGGGGTGACCGTCCGGCAGATCCTTGAATTTGCGGTGCACCCAGAAATACTGCTCCGGACAGGTTCGGACGTGCTCTTCGAGCAGTTCGACATAGCGCTTCGTATCGGCAACCGGGTCGTCGCTGGGAAAATTATCGAAGGCGGGCAGCAACCTAAGCTCGTAGGTCGAATCCTTCAGTCTGCGTGGAAAGAACGGCACGACCGCCGCGTCGCCGAGACGCGCCAATGTCGACGTGGCTGTCGTGTGCATTGCGGGCACACCAAAGAACCGAATGACCTCGGAACCTTTGCGGTTATAGCTCTGGTCCGGTGCGTACCAGACGGAGCGCTTGGCGCGCAGGCTACGAACCATCTTCTTGATGTCACGTTTCTCGATGGTCGACTCGGCCGAACGTTCGCGGCCGGTGCGCTGTAGTTCGGTCATGAACTCGCTGCGGTTGCGGCGAAAAACGGCATCGAATGGCGGCATGTTCTGAGCCAGCACACGTCCCATTATTTCGAGCGTCGTAAAGTGAGCGCTGAGGAGTATGACGCCCTTTCCTGATTCCAGCGCATTTCGCACGTGCTCGATGCCGGTCAATTTCGTGATCGAATTGAGGTGCCGGTCGCTGGCCCAGCGCCCAAGACCCATTTCAATGACTGTCATGCCGAGCGCCAGGAAATGTTCGAACGCAAGTGCGTCCCGTTGCTGCGGCGATAGATCCGGAAAACAGAGCTCGATATTGCGTCGGACAACGGCCCGGCGGGAACCGCCCACGCGATGCGCAAGGCGACCAAGCAGTCGTCCAAACGACAGAGCCATCCGGTGTGGCAAAAGGCAAATGAGCCTTAATAAGCCCATGCCCAGCCAGACTGGCCAATAGCGCGGACTCCAGTAACTGGAGAGGGGTTTGCGTTCACCGCTCATGGAGAACGCAGTTTACTCGGACATACCGTCTACGTAACCACCGGTGGCTGGCTTGGGATTCGGCGCCGGTTCAGGCTGCTCCTGGGAAGTGAGAATTTCGTCCGTCTCGATGCCGACATGAAACGCGGCGAAACCGGGCATGACGACCTGGTTGCGTGCCAGCCCTATGATGCGTCCCGCATACGGCGAATACACGTCCGTGCGCTGGTTGTTCATCGGATCGGTAATGGTGCCAAGCAGGTCGCCTTTTCGAACCGTGCTGCCAAGACTGACGTCCGCAAGCAGGATTCCGCCATTGTCCGCGCGCACCCATGACGATCGGTAGTAAACCGGCTCCGGGTGGCCCCAGGTACGGCGCTTCTTGGTCATACCGAGCGTGCTTAGCAACGTCTCGATTCCCTTGACGCCACGCTTTACTTCGGCCAGTTCCAACTGCAATGGGCCGCCGGCTTCGACGGTTACCGCGGGAATTCCGGCCTGCGTCGCTGCATAGCGCAGAGTGCCGATCGTCGGCGTGCTGTGCAGCACGACCATGGAGCCAAATCCCTGCGTCAGCGTGACGACATCCGGATTTCTCAAGTCGGCTCGAATCTGGGGCAGGTTGGCGCGTTCGAAGGACCCGGTGTGCAGATCGACGAGCGCATCGCAGTGCGCGATCACGTCATTGAATAGCGCATTTGCAATCCGTGCCGCGGCGCTGCCGTTCGGGTTGCCAGGGAAATAGCGGTTCAGATCGCGCCTGTCGGGCAGGTAGCGAGAGCCGCGACGGAATCCCTGAACGTTCACGATCGGGACACCAATGACCGCTCCCGACAGTTTGCCCGGCGCGATCTCGTGCAGCACGCGGCGAACCATCTCGATGCCGTTGAGCTCGTCGCCGTGCACGGCCGCCGTCAGGCAAAGCGTAGGACCAGGCGTCGATCCGTTGACGACCAGCACCGGGGTGGAGACCGGAACACCCTCGAACAGCTCCGTCGCCGACCAGGACAAACGATGTGCCGTGCCGGGCATAATCTCGGTGTTCAGCAGCAGCAGGGGTTCCGCCAGTCCCTCGGCGGTGGTTACCGCTTCGGCGAGGGGCACAAGGTGCTCGTGCGCGGGAACGGCTTCGACGAGTTCCTCGGCAACGGCGGCAGTTTCGCTGGAACGCGAATCTTCGTCGAAGGTCGAATCCTGCAGCATGTCGGTGCCGTTGTCGGTCCGCTCGACGGACGGCTCGCCCGCGAGTGCAGCGACAAACGGCAACAAAAGGGCCAGGGTCGCCAGGAATTGGCGCGCGCCGGAAACAGTATCAGATTGAGGTTTTGACAGGCTCATTATTATTGTCGACGATACGGTAAAGTACCGCGTATTTCTGTGAACTAATCAAGAGATTACGATTGAAACCTGAAATAGTTGAAAAGACAAGTATTTGCCGCTTTTTTTTGCTCGTTTTGGTCCTCCTGAGCGGCGTTGCCAGCGCCGAGGAGGCCTTCCCGCAACCCCCGGAGCTGCAGCGCGACGTTGATTTCTGGGTTTCGATCTTTACCCGCTACTCGACGGACGAAGGCGTACTGCACGATAATCGCAACCTCGCCGTCGTTTACGAACGCATCGACACTCCTTCGACGCTGTCGCGGCGTGAGCGGCAGCGTCGCGTCGAAGCGCGGCGCAGGACACTACAGGCAACCTTGCGTTCGCTCGCGTCTGGAAAACGTGACAACCTGAGCGATCTCGAGAAGAGAGTACTTGCGCTCTGGCCGGACGGGGTCAGCAGCGCCACGCTCAAGTCGGCGGCCAAGCAAATTCGGTTTCAACAGGGCCTCAAGAATCGCTTTCGCGAGGGACTGCAACGTTCCGGCCGCTGGCGACAGTTCGTCGACGAACAGTTCACCGCGCTGGGCATCCCGGTCGAGATTGCGGCGCTACCGCACGTCGAGTCGTCCTACGATCCGGACGCTCGTTCTCACGTCGGTGCGTCCGGTATCTGGCAGTTTACGCGCAGCACAGGCCGACGCTTCATGCGCGTGGATCATGTCGTCGACGAACGCAACGATCCGTACGCCGCCACTCGCGCGGCGGGCCGCCTGATGGCCTATAACTATTCGATCACCGGCAACTGGCCGATGGCAATTACGGCATACAATCATGGTCTTGCCGGAGTCCGTCGCGCGATGAGGAAGTACGGCGACACGGCCTACGTCGACATACTGCGAAATTACAGAGGCCGGACGTTTGGTTTTGCCTCGCGAAATTTCTATGTAGCGTTCCTTGCCGCCAAGGAGGTGGATCAGAACGTCGAAAAGTATTTCCCCGGCCTTACTTACGACAAGCCGGTCGATTATTCCACCGCCCGTTTACCCGCCTACGTTGCGGTGCCCGGCCTGACGCGGACGTTGGGAACGACGCAGCGCGAGCTTGCAAAGCATAACCCGGGCTTGCAGGCCACCGTCTGGCAGGGCAGCAAGCACGTGCCGAAGGGCTATGTGCTGCGGATCCCCGCACAATCGCTGCGGCAGCCGCTCGACGAAATCCTGGCGGGACTGCCGGCCGACAGCGTCCACGACAAGCAGCTCCCGGACCTGTATCACAAGGTTGTTCGGGGAGACACGCTTTCGCAAATCGCGCGAGCATACGACACTCGCGTTTCTACGCTGGTTGCAATTAACAATCTCAGCAGCAGCCACCGAATCCGCATTGGTCAGAACTTGCGGCTCCCGGCGGCGGGTCCGGCACCAACCGCTGTCGCCGCCGCCAAACCGACAGCCGTGGCCGCCGAGGAACCGGCGACTGTTAGCGCCACGGAGCCGCCAGTCGTTGCCGCGACCGTGAGCGCGCCTGCCGCGATAGAGGAGGAGATCGAAGTCTCGGAGGTCACGCCGACGACGCTGGCGGATAGCCTGGCCGCCGTTCCGGCTACCGCGATGCAAACTAACCTGTTGTCGGATCCCAGCGACTACAGCGTCGCTGCGGATGGCAGCATCGAAGTACAGTCCCTCGAAACGCTGGGCCATTACGGTGACTGGCTGGAAATAAAGACGCAGCGGCTCAGGGATCTCAACGCACTCGAGTTTCGAGCCGCCGTCGAAGTCGGTCGTCGCATCAAGCTGGATCTCAATACGGTTGACGCAAAAACCTTTGAGGAGCGCCGGATTGCGTATCACCGTCAGCAGCAGGACAGTTTCTTTCGGCGCCACGTTATCACCGGTGTCACCGAATACACGATCCGTGGTGGCGATTCCATTTGGGTGCTCGCGCTCAGAAAGTATGATGTGCCGCTCTGGCTGTTTCGGCAATACAACCCGGGCCTCGATCTGCAAAAAGTCGTGCCGGGCACGAAAGTTCAGTTCCCGGTGCTTACGGCCGCGCAGTCCGGCTGATGGCGGTTCGGCGCGCAGCGTTACTGGTGAAACTAGCGCCGGTGATCCTTGTCCTCGTGGCGGCCGCATTCTGGATTGCCGATATCGAGCGCGATGGGCCGTACGTCTTGCGGAATTTGCTGCCGCTGCTTGTCCTGATGCTGCTGTCCTTCATAACGGTACTTCGCGGCGACAGTACGTGGTCGGGCGGCGGCATGCGTATGCCGCTGGGAACGCTGGGATTCGCGATTCCCGCGCTCGGCCTGTCCCTGTACCTGCACTACGCGTATTCGGTTAATCTCGGCGGCATGTTCAGCGACGCGCAGTATCCGGACCAGGTCTTCCGGTACCTGCCGGCTTACACGCTGATTGCAGGCGGCATCGGCTTCGCGATCGGATGGATCGTGGGCCGAAATGTATAGACGTGAACCAACGGCAGTGATATGTGATGCGAGACGTATGCGATGAGTGCGAGGTTTGCTAGGCTTGCGCCTGAAATGTTGTCTGCTTGCATAAATAGGATCAGGGGTTTACGCGCAAGAATGCCCTTTGGCCGACTACTGCTCGGCCTGCTAATTGCGATGCCGCCGGCCGTCAGTCACGCGGGCGAGTTTCCGATCGCAGACATGGTGGTCATCGAGAAGGCCGCGCGCAAGCTGCACCTGCTGCAGAACGGCAAGGCGTTTCGCACCTTTAAGATCGCCCTCGGGCTGCGCCCTGTCGGCGACAAGAAGAAGGAAGGCGACTTCAAAACCCCGGAGGGCCGCTATTGGCTGGACGCCCGCAATCAGAACAGCGACTTCTTCCTGGCTATCCATGTTTCCTATCCGAATCAGAACGATCGCCGCGAGGCCAGGGAGATTGGCGCCGATCCCGGTGGCGCAATCATGATCCACGGCCAGCCCAACGTTCCCACAAAATCCGAGACCTATTACCGAACGCAGGACTGGACCAACGGCTGTATCGCGGTTTCCAATTCGGACATGATCGATATCTGGCTCATGACCGGCGAGAATACGCCCATTGAAATTCGTCCCTGAGAGACACGAAACCCGATTATGAACATAGCTGCCGGTTTCGTTGACGCCGAGGTATGGCCCGAAGGCAGCCTCGAGGTCTTATCGCAGTTCGAGGTCGACCAGCTTAAGAATCGGGGTGCAGGCGGACTCTATCCGCTGCTGCGCCGCTGTATGCTCGCGGTACTTCATGCCGATAGCGAGAATGACGATGCTCGCGCGTTATTGAACACGTACAGGAATTTCGAGGTCGGCTTCATACAGCAAGACCGCGGTCTCAAAGTTTCGCTGAGCAGCGCGCCTGCGGAAGCGTTTGTCGATGGCAAGATGATCCGCGGCACCCGCGAGTTACTTTTCGCGGTGCTCCGCGATATCGTTTTTACCCGCAACGAAATCATGGAGAGCGACCGATTCGATCTCAGCGCGTCGAACGGCATTACAAACGCTGTCTTTCATATTGTTCGTAACGCAAAGATGTTGAATTTACCGGCGGAGGTGAATCTCGTTGTTTGCTGGGGCGGACATGCGATCAGCCGCAACGAATACGAGTATTCGAAGAAGGTCGGTTACGAGCTGGGCCTGCGGGCGCTTAACGTCTGCACTGGCTGTGGTCCCGGCGCTATGAAAGGCCCGATGAAGGGGGCGACGATCGGGCACGCCAAACAACG
>CAMYMR010000004.1:56796-115385 GCA_947259285.1 uncultured Woeseiaceae bacterium
GGCATTATCGCGGCCGAATCACCAAACCCGATTGTCAATTCACTCGTGATCATGCCGGATATGGAGAAGCGCCTCGAAGCCTTTGTGCGACTCGGACACGGCATAATCGTCTTCCCGGGCGGCGTTGGAACGGCTGAGGAAATCCTCTACTTACTGGGCGTGCTGATGCATCCGGACAACAAACAGCAGCCTTTGCCGATGATCATGACCGGGCCGGCATCCTCCGAGAGTTATTTTCAGCAGATCGACGAGTTTGTGGCAGCGACACTCGGCGATGAGGCACGGAATCACTACCAGATCATTATCGATAATCCGGGCGAAGTTGCGCGCCAGATGAAGCAGCGCCTGGATCACGTCCACGATTTTCGAGACAAACACGGCGACGCATACTATTTTAATTGGCGGCTTCGAATTGAACATTTCTTTCAACAGCCGTTTCGTGCAAGCCATGAATCGATGCAGAGTCTCGATCTGAATGAGGACCTGCCAAAATACCTGCTCGCGGCAAATCTGCGACGCGTCTTCTCGGGCATAGTTTCGGGCAACGTGCGCGAAGACACGGCCGAACTCATCGAGCGTGATGGTCCTTTCGAGATAAATGGCTCACAGCGAATCATGGCATTGCTCGACGACCTGCTCGCGGACTTCGTTGCCAGGAAACGCATGAAGATTTCATCCGGTGAGTACCACCCCTGCTACGTGATTAAGTAAAACCGCCAGCTAACCACCTGAAAATGTGACGAAAAAAGCATTTGGCACTGTGATCCAGTTCCTGTGATTTCCAGCCTGCCCGACATAGTATTTAGTCAAAGGATTGACCGAGTAACCTCAATGTCAGATACCAAGAACATGAGATGGGTCGATGGCTTTGGCACGGATGCCAAACCCGACTCGAAGACCGATGAAGCGGCGGTGGACAAAGTCGATACGGCTGCCAACGACGCGGACGGATGGCAGCAATACCGACGCTGGATTACAAAAGCACCTGCAACGCGCAATCGACGCACCGGCCTGGATCCCGCTCTGTATTCGTGGAAAGGCTATCGTGACTGGTCGGACCAGGTAAAACGTAACTGGATAAAAGAATCCGATAGCGACTGAAAGCAACGATTTTACATAGTCAAAACGCCGGCATATCGCCGGCGTTTTTCGTTTGTAAATACTCGAATACGCAACTCTGAATTAGAGCCTGTTAACGCTTGCCGCGCTATCGAACCGTGATTCTTGTCTCCTGGCAAAACGGGACCTGCGTCTGGTTTCCGTAACAAACGTCGCGTGTATCGAAAGATCAGCAGCAAGCTGTGATCTGCCTCACGGCCGGAAAAAATGCACCGCCCTATAGTGCATCTAACTTATCCAGCAACGTTTGATTCAGAGTATGGCAAGCAACAAGAAATCGGAAATGCCCTTCGACACGCTAACGAACGAATCGGCTCGTCAGCGCTGGGAGCTGTTCCATCGTGCGATTGCACACGCCAAGGAATCCAACAACGATTCGCTGCTCGAGGCAGATACGCGCGACGGCGACGTGGAAAGCGCCGGACCCATTCTATCGGTCGTCAGGTAAGCAACGACGATGGAACGACTGCTCCAGTACGCGGATGATCTTGACGACCTTTTCGGCGCGTTCGCGCTGATCTACGAGCCGCTGCGGAGACTATTCCTCACCGCCATCGCCGCTTTCATTAGCGCTGTCCTGGCCGCCCTTGGGGTTTGGCTGGCGCTCGCGCATCCACCAATGGCGCTGGCAACCTGCTCGCTCTTATTCGTAACGCTCCTGTACCGCGCCGTGACCAGGGCGCCGCGCGGCCGGTTGCCGATAAGCGGATAGCCTCCTGCGGTGCCCGACCGGTGGGCTTGAATTCAACCGCATAGACCCCATACAGTTCGCCTTTCCTTGAGGGGGTATTGGGCGTGGCGAACAATTCGAATCGTGAAACACTGGGTTTTCAAACAGAGGTGCGTCAACTTCTGAAGTTGATGATCCACTCCTTGTACAGCAACAAGGAGATATTTCTTCGAGAGCTGATCTCGAACGCATCCGATGCGGCGGACAAACTGCGGTTCGAGTCACTCGCAAGGCCGGAGCTCCTGGGCGATGACGCCGATCTATCGATTCGAATCGAGCTGGACAAGGACAAGCGACAGCTGTCGGTGATCGACAACGGCATCGGCATGTCTCGCGACGAGCTCGTGGACAATCTCGGCACGATCGCCCGATCCGGCACAGCCGAATTCCTGGAAAAGATGACCGGTGACGCGAAGCACGACGCGCAACTCATCGGCCAGTTCGGCGTCGGGTTTTACTCGAGTTTCATCGTTGCCGATAAGGTGACTGTCGAGACTCGTCGTGCCGGTCTGGCCGACGGTGAGGCGGTGCGGTGGGAGTCGGACGGACAGGGCGAATATTCCATTGAGAATATCGAGCGCTCCGAACGCGGTACCCGCGTAATGCTGCACCTAAAGGAAGATCAGACCGAGTTTGCCGAGCAATTCCGCATCGAATCGCTGATTCGAAAGTACTCGGACCACATCGGTTTTCCGGTATCGCTGCTCGTCGCCGATGATAAAGAGCAAGAGGCGAAGGTGGTTAATTCTGCGACGGCGCTCTGGACGCGCCCGCGCGGCGAAATTTCCGACGACGAGTACAAGGAGTTCTTCAAATACCTTTCGCATGACTTCGCAGACCCCCTCGCCTGGAGTCATAACCGAGTTGAAGGAAAGCGGGAATACACGAGTTTGCTGTACATACCGGCAGCGGCACCGTTCGATCTATGGAACCGTGATGCGCCGAGAGGGCTCAAGCTCTATGTCCAGCGAGTATTCATCATGGACGAGGCGGAGCAGTTCCTGCCGCTGTACCTGCGGTTTGTCAAAGGCGTCGTCGACTCGTCCGATCTGCCGCTCAACGTGTCGCGCGAACTACTTCAGCAAAACCCGGAGCTGGTCGCAATGCGCAGTGCATTAACACGACGCGTGCTCGATATGCTGGAGAAGATGGCGTCCGGCAATACGGACGACTATAAGACCGTCTGGCAGGAGTTCGGGCAGGTTCTCAAGGAAGGTGTCGTAGAGGATCACGCGAACAAAGACAAGCTGGCTAAACTGTTGCGATTCGCGACGACTCATAACGGCAGCGACGAACAGGATCAGTCACTCGACGGCTACGTTGGTCGAGCCGGTCCTGGCCAGGACAAGATTTACTATATTCTCGCGGAGAATTACGAGACAGCAACGGCAAGTCCGCATCTGGAACAACTGCGAAAGCGCGGTATCGAAGTCTTACTTCTAACGGACCGAATCGACCCGTGGCTGGTCGACAGCCTTGCCGAATATGACGGCAAGAAGCTGGTCGATGTTGCGCGCTCGGAACTGGAGCTGCCAGAGGGTGAGCAAAAGGACGAAGAGGACGCGGACGAGAGTGAGCACCGGGCCCTGCTCGAAAAGATCAAGTCTGTGCTGAGCGACAGGGTTGAATCTGTCAAGGTGAGTCGTCGTCTCGTGGATTCGCCGGCCTGCGTGGTTGCGGGAGACAATGATCTGAATCCACAGCTTCGGCGCATGCTCGAAGCCAGCGGCCAGCCGATTCCCGAGTCAAAACCGATTCTTGAGATCAACGTACAGCATCCCCTCGTCAGCCGGCTGTCAGCAGAGCCCGACGAGGCCCGATTCGGCGATCTGTCACATATCGTCATGGATCATGCGCTGCTCGCGGAGGGCTCTCAACTGGATAATCCGGCGCAATACGTGCAGCGTATGAACAAACTCTTGCTTGATATCGATTCGGGAGCGACCAATGAGCAGTAAAAGCAACAGCCGACAGCTTCGCAGCAAACTCACGGAAGAGCAGTACCAGGTGACGCAGAATGCCGCGACTGAACGTCCATTCACGGGCAAGTATGTCGACCATAAGGGTGACGGTAGCTACCGCTGTGTTTGCTGCGATGCGCCGCTGTTCAGTTCGGATCACAAATACGATTCCGGGTCCGGTTGGCCCAGTTTCTGGCTGCCGCTTGCAGGTGACGCGGTGCGCACCAGGACCGATACGACGCATGGCATGACGCGGGTCGAGGTGTTGTGTGCCGGCTGCGACGCGCATCTCGGCCACGTTTTCGAAGATGGCCCTCAGCCGACCGGTTTGCGATACTGCATCAATTCCGCATCGCTGGATTTCACGGACAGGCATATCGAAGGCGCAGACGAATGAGACTCCGGGATCTATCATTAAGCAGCCTGGGTGCAGAGGCCGATGCAAAAGGAAATGTCGCAATCGCACCCGGCCTGAGCGCGAAAATTACCAATAAAGGTTACGGCCGTGCGGCGGTTTCCGGCGATTACGCCGACGTTCATACGACGTTGTGGCTGTACGACGAAAATGCGCCTGGCGGACGCGGCACCGAAATATGGACATCCGGCGGCGAGCGGCCCTTCCAGTTCCAGATCGATGCCGGGCAGGTCATCAAAGGTTGGGATCTTGGCGTCGCCTGCATGCTGGTCGGCGAAACCCGGGAGCTGAAGATCGCGCCCGAACTGGGCTACGGGGCTCGAGGCAAGCCGCCGGTGCCGCCTAATGCTGAGCTGCTGTTCGAAATCGAGCTGGTAAAGCTTACGGAACCGGAGAATCCCGCTTCCTGATTCATTCCCGGCCGCCCCGGGGTTTTGCCGCGTCCCCAAAATGGCGCAACAGCTGCATTAAGCCCGTCTGTCACGGTCCTGGAGTTCTCGCGCCTGGCCAATCCAATTCTCGCGATAGATGCGACTGTGAAAGCCCTTCAGTCGTTCGGCTACGCGGTCGATGTCGTACTCCGTCATATCGGCTATCTGCTGAAGACGATAAATACCCATGTCATTGAGCGTCTTTTCGATCGCAGGCCCGATGCCTTTGATCTGCTTCAGATCGTCGCGCAGCGGGTGGTCATCGCCAGCCTCGTTGGCCGTCAACGATGATCCCGCCTCCTGATCGGCAGCGCCTTCATCCGAATCGCTGGGATCGTTAGATGCGCCGCGTCCGCTCGTCAGCGCATCGGGGTCCCGTACCGCCTCAATTTGAGTTTGATCTGCATTATCGGCCGCCTGTAGTTCTTCGATTTGCCGACGTGCCTCAGCAAGATCTGCTGCAAGCCGCTCCGCCTCCTCATTTCGGACCCGGTAGCGTTCGAGAAGAGGCGGCAGGCGCTGGTGCCAGCTTTCGAGCTCACGGCTCAGCTGGAAGATCTTTTCGTCTTTTTCCTCCGAGTCGGCCTTCTCACGATCCTGATGCGCAATGTCGCTTCGCAGCTTGTCGCGCTGGCTCAATACGGTTTCGAGATTACTGCGAACATCCTTGATTTCTCGTTGTAGCTCGTCGCGGCGTTCGTACGCTTTCCGCGCTTCTTCCGACAGTTCTTTCGCACGATTCTTGGCGTCCTGATTCGAGGCCTGAAACTGGCTGATCTGATCCATCAGGCTCTTGTTCTGGTTGACCAGCCGCTGATGCTCGATTCTTTGCGCTTCCATCTGGTCCTGCCAGCCTGAGTTTATCGCGGCTTTTTCCTGCTGAGATCTTTTGCTGCGTATGATCCAGCCTGCGAGGCCGCCGACCAAAACCATCATGCCCAGAAGAGCGATGTGAATAACAGTGAATTCAGGCATTCGTCGATTCCGGTGCGAGCATCAAGACGTGAGTCGACGCGACTTCATCTCGCCGAGCAGTTGCTGAATCCGAGGGACCGCCCGGTCGATAAGCGCTGCGGCGGTGCCAATCTCATTTCTGACGAATACACCTTTGCCACATGTCAGCACGGCCGCTAACGGACGGTAACTACGCGCACAATACTGGGTCTCGATGTGCGTCGTCGAGCTCATAGCGTCATGTTGCTCACCTGGCGGTCCTTTCAATCAAGGCCAGTATTGCATAAGGTCATAATTTTACAGCAATAACCAGCAAACAGGCCACCCTTCTCAGGATCTGGATCCGGGCCAACTATGTCAAAACAACCGACAAAAGACGCGTTATTCATCGCCGGTCCGGTGGGTCAACTGCAAGCCGTGCTGGAAACTCCATCAAACGACGATCTGTCCGGGGCGGTCGTCGTCTGTCATCCGCACCCGCAGCATGGCGGTACGATGCACAACAAGGTAGCTCACACGCTGGCCCGAACATTTGTTCGTTTAGGCTTCGCCGCTCTGCGCTTCAATTTTCGTGGTACCGAAAATAGTGAAGGGCGTTTTGACGACGGCGTCGGCGAACTTGACGATGCGTTGGCAGCGGTCGATTGGATGCGCAACAGACTACCGGGTCAGCCACTGTGGTTGGCAGGATTCTCATTTGGCGCCGCTATCGCCGTGCGAGCTGCAGTCGAGACAGACGTGGCCGGCTTGATTACTGTCGCGCCGGCCGTTTCGAGATTCGCGTCGGACATGGAGACACAGCCGGTGTGTCCGTGGCTGGTTGTTCAAGGTGACCAGGATGAGCTCGTCGACATCGACGCGTTGATCGACTGGATGAACACACTGCAGCCGGGACCGGAGTTGCTGATCCTTGAAGATGCGGAGCACTTCTTCCATGGGCGGCTGATGGATTTGCGCGAGGTCGTGTCTGCGTTCGTCAGTGACAGGATCCGAGACCAATCCCGGACATAAAAAAGCCGGGGAGACCCCGGCTTTTTTATTCAGAGTGATTCCGAGTTTCAGACCATGTCTTTCAGGCCCTTCAAAGCGGAAACCTTCACTGCCTTCGAAGCTGGCTTCGCTTTGAACATCATTTCTTCACCCGTGAACGGGTTGGTTCCCTTGCGAGCCGGGCGTGCTGGCTTCTTTACGACTCGAAGTTTCAAGAGACCCGGTACCGTGAACATTCCCGGGGCACCACGACCACCAAGGTTCTTCTTGATCTGACCGTTGAGTGATTCGAAAACTGCTGCAACGTCTTTGCGCGACAGGCCCGTATCATCAACGATCTTCGCGTAGATTTCGGACTTGGTGGGTGGCTTTTTGGTGTTTGTGGCCATGAAAAACTGACTCCTAAAAAGAAAAACGAGCAAAAGCTCGTGGTAAAGACGGGCTCGAGCCCGCGTAAAATGCAGCGCGACGATACCACATGTCTTACAGTCGTGTAAGACAAAAAAGCGCCTTTTTTAAAGGTTTTTTCAGGGAAAGCATCGCCGTCGACAGTGCGCGAAAAGAGGCTTCCCTGCGGCGACTGCCGTCGCCTTCGGACGTCAGGGCAAACCTACTAGTCTGTGTAGAACTGTCGCTTGAATCGAAGCTCGGACGCGCGGTCCTCGCCTTCGGGAATCACGCTGATATCGAAGACCAGCGTCTCGCGATTGGCCACCGCGGTTTCGCCGATGTAGTAGATCGCTTCCTGTTCGTCAATCTGTCGCATCGTGACGTTCTTTAGCTGGCCGGTCAGATTGACCGTCTTGACGTTGACGGTAGCGGTTACCGGGGCGTTGTCCGATTTACGAATAACCGAGACATTGAGCATCGCCCGGTTCTTGCTGCGAAGAATGTTGTATGCCTTGGCAATTTCCGGCGGTAGCTGGTCTGTCGAAAGGGCGCTGAAGTGAACAACGTGGTCCCCAATATCCGCCGACGTAGCGCCTGCCGGCTGTGCCTCCGGTACGTCGGCTGAGTCGCCCGGTCCGCCACAAGCCGCGACCAGCACGAGCAAGGACAAAGAGAACATCGTTCGGGTAATCGTCATGACACTGGCCCCCTTTTTTACCCGACTATAAACCATAGACGGCTGTTTGCGCACGCATCGCGGCAAACAACGCGCTGATTCGTGCTTTGACAGGGGCCCGGGCTAGATTCCTAAGGGTTTGAATCCATTCACAACTATCGTCGCTGCAAGCAGCAGGATAACCGCGAAGATCGGGGAAAGGTCGAATCCGCCCAAAGGTGGAAGCAGACGCCGAAAAGGTCTTAACAGCGGCTCAGTAAGCGTCGTTATAATCGCCGTCGCCGGGTTGTAGCCGCCCTGCGAGATCCAGCTCAGGATGATGCGGATAAATATGGCGTAAACGAAAAGGTTAATCGACAGGACAGCGAGCTTGACGATCGACGTGACCGCAATCGCCGCGATACCTGCGGTCTGTCCCAGGATCAGCAGCAATAGCAGGACCGTTAGATACTGGATGACAAACGCAACGAGCACCGTGGCGGTGTCCAGTCGCCCAAACGACGGCACTATGCGGCGCACAGGAACGACAACCGGTGAGGTAAATCGCAGTATTCCCTGCGCCAGCGGGTTCCGAAAATCTGCTCGCAGCCACGGCATCCAGAATCTGAGCAGCAATACCAGCAGGTAAAGGCTCGTCAAAGCGTTGACGATAAACACGATCGCGGAAGAAATGTTGGAGGGCATTTGTCAGTCCTTACCTGCTTCGTGAGCCGCGTCGGCGAGTTCGACCGCGCGATCACGAGCCGCAATGACGGCCGCGCTGAAGATATCACGAAAGCCGTTGGACTCAAGACTGTCAAAGGCAGCAGCTGTGGTGCCCCCCGGCGAGCGAACGCGAGCGATTAACGTATCCATCGTTTCCCCGGATTGTTCCGCGAGCTCGCCCGCACCCCGCGCGGTTTCGAGCGACAGTTTAAGCGCGGAGTCATGGTCCAGCCCCAGCTTCTCGGCCACTTTAACGAGCATGTCGACCAGAAGGTAAAAATAGGCCGGGCCCGTACCGGATACTGCCGTCACCGTGTCGATGTCCTCTTCGGTCCGCACGGGTATAACGGGACCTGTTGTCTCGATAATGTTACTGGCGATCCTGAACTGTTCTTCCGTGGTCCGTTCGTTCGCGTACATGCCGGAGATTCCAAGCCGCAGAAGCGCGGCCTGATTCGGCATCACACGGACCACCGCCAGGCCACCCCCGAGCCACGCATCGATATCATGACTGCGGACGCCGGCAGCGATCGATATGATCAAGGGTTTTGTGCGCTGCACGGTTTCAGCCAGCGGTTTGCAAACCTGGCTCAGGATCTGCGGCTTAACGGCGAGCACCACGCACTCGGCCTGACCGACTACCGTCTCGTTATCTTCGTGGATCATCGCGCCCGGCGCCGCTTCTGCGACGCTCTGACGATGTTCGGCAAGCGGCTCGGCAATCAGAAGGTGACTCGGCTCGTATCCTGCCGCGAGCATCCCAGCCGTCAGCGCTCGTGTCATATTGCCCCCACCGACAAAGGCCACTTTTCCATAGTCCATCGTTCTTCCTGCTTACTTGCGTGCACCAAACACGGCAGTGCCAATGCGTACAATCGTCGCACCTTCGAATATCGCAGCGCGATAGTCCGCGGTCATACCCATCGACAGCGTATCGATTGCTAAGCCGCTGTCCTGCAACGCTTCGCCGAGCTCGCGGAGTTTGGCGAAGGGCTGGCGCTGCGCTTCGAATCCTTCCCGTATCGCCGGCAGGCACATCAGCCCGCGCAGCCGGATGTTTGGCAATTCGCTGCACGCCGCCGCGAGTTCCGGCACGGCGTCGATACTGGTACCTGACTTGGACGGCTCGTTGTCGATATTAACCTGTAAACAGATATTGAGTGGCCCGAGTTCGGGCGGACGCTGATTGCTCAGGCGGTTAGCCGTTTTTGGCTTGTCAATGGTGTGCACCCAGTCGAAGTTTTCTGCCACGACTCGGGTCTTGTTGCTTTGCAGGTGGCCGATGAAGTGCCAGATAAGGCGCTCGTCGGCCGCGGCCCGGATCTTTTCGAGACCTTCCTGCACGGTGTTTTCGCCGAAATCCCGCTGCCCCAGGGCGGCGGCCGCGAGCACGCTGTCCACGGGTTGTTTCTTGCTCACGGCGAGCAAACGGACGGAATCCGGGTCGCGACCGGCCTCTGCAGCTGCGCTCGCCAGCAAATCTCTGATTATTCCGAGGTTTTCCGTGACTCTAATCACGTTTTAGTCCGAGTGCTTCGCTATACTAGGCCCAGTTCGTTCCGGGTTATGGTAAGTCCGGAACCTAATCATATGAGGGAGAGATATGGCTGTCGACGTCGCCCAGTTACTGTCGTTCGCTGTAAAGAACAATGCGTCGGACCTGCACTTGTCAGCTGGTGTGCCGCCGATGATTCGAGTTGATGGCGACATCAAACGTGTCAACATGCCGGCGCTCACCCACAAGGACGTCAATAGCATGGTGTACGACATCATGAATGACAAGCAGCGTAAGGACTACGAAGAGTTTCTTGAGACCGACTTTTCCTTTGAAATCCCGAAGCTGGCGCGTTTTCGCGTAAATGCTTTCAATCAGAATCGAGGCTCCGCGGCCGTGTTTCGGACCATTCCCTCCGAGATCCTGACCCTGGACGACCTCGGTGCGCCGCCGATTTTCAAGGATGTCTCCATGCACCCCCGCGGCATCGTGCTGGTAACCGGCCCTACGGGTTCCGGCAAATCGACGACGCTCGCGGCTATGGTTGACTACATTAACGACAACAAGCCGGACCACATTCTCACGATTGAGGATCCCATCGAGTTTGTCCATGAGTCGAAGAAGTCGCTGATCAACCAGCGCGAAGTTCACCGCGACACGCTGGGTTTCAACGAAGCACTGCGTTCGGCGCTGCGCGAAGACCCTGACGTCGTGCTTGTTGGCGAGCTGCGCGACCTCGAAACGATTCGTCTCGCGCTGACCGCGGCGGAAACGGGCCACCTGGTTTTCGGCACGCTTCATACCAGTTCGGCCGCCAAGACCATTGATCGCGTGGTCGACGTATTTCCTGCCGCTGAAAAAGAAATGGTGCGGGCGATGCTCTCCGAGTCACTGCGCGCCGTTATTTCGCAGACGCTCTTGAAGAAGGTCGGTGGCGGTCGTATTGCTGCACATGAAATCATGATCGGTACGCCGGCAATTCGTAACCTCATTCGTGAAGGCAAGATCGCTCAGATGTATTCGGCAATCCAGACGGGCCAGGGCGCCGGCATGCATACACTGGATCAGAATCTTGCCGAACTGTTGCAGAAAGGCCTGATCAACAAGGAAGAAGCGCGCTTCCGGGCGGTCAACAAGGAGAATTTCTAAGGCTGGCGTCTCCGATCACCGGCCTAGCGGGAGATACTAAACGATGGAACGCGAACAAGCGGTACGACTGACACAGAACCTGTTGCGAAAAATGGTCGAACGAGATGGTTCGGATCTCTTTTTGACCGCGGGATTTCCCCCGGCGATCAAAGTCGATGGCACCGTTCATAAAGCGACCGATACGCCGCTATCGGCGGATCAGGCCGCCATGATGGTCAGGTCGATTATGAACGACAAGCAAATCAAGGAGTTTGACGCGAGCAAAGAATGCAACTTTGCGATCGCTCCGCAGGGCATCGGCCGCTTCCGTGTCAGCGCTTTCATTCAGCAGGGCATGGTCGGCGCCGTTCTACGAACGATAACGACGGAAATACCGACGCTCGAAGATCTTGATTTGCCGCCCATTCTGAAAGACATCGTAATGAACAAGCGCGGTCTTTGTATCGTTGTGGGCGGCACCGGCTCGGGTAAATCGACCACGCTGGCCGCCATGATCGGTCATCGCAATGCGAATTCTCGCGGCCACATCATTTCCATCGAAGATCCCGTCGAATACGTTCATCCGCATGATGGTTGCGTAATTACGCAGCGAGAGGTCGGAGTCGACACGGAAACCTGGCACGCTGCACTGAAAAACACGCTGCGCCAGGCACCGGACGTCATATTGATCGGTGAGATACGCGACAGGGAAACGATGGAATACGGCATTCAGTTTGCGGAGACGGGCCACCTTTGTCTCGCGACGCTGCATGCCAACAGCGCGAACCAGGCGATGGACCGTATTATCAACTTCTTCCCGGAGGAGCGGCGCCAACAGCTGCTGATGGACCTGTCGCTGAACACGAAAGCGTTCATTGCGCAGCGCCTGATTCCGCGTGAAGGCGGCATCGGTCGCATCGCAGCGATGGAGATTATGCTCAACACGCCGCTGGTTCAGGACCTGATATTCAAGGGTGAGGTCGGGCAGATCAAGGAGATCATGTCGAAGTCGACCCGACTCGGCATGCAGACCTTCGACCAGGCGCTTTTCTATCTGTACGAAGACGGCATCATCAGCTATGAAGAAGCCATGCGGAATGCCGACTCGAAGAACGAGCTAAGGCTGCGAGTCAAACTGGAAAGCAAACGCGACGCATCGGTCGCGGAACAGCAGGCAGAAAGCCTGGCTATCATGGAAGAGGACACGGCTCGGACTTTTTGAGCCGCAGAGGGACGACCTGTAGATGAACGTCAAACCGTTATTCAAGTTAATGGTCGAGAAAAACGCGTCCGACCTTTTCTTCGCACCATTTACCCCGGCCAAGATCAAGATTGAAGGCAAGATCATGCCGGTTAACAAGCTCGAAATGACGCCCAAGATGGTGAAGCAGGCCGCGCTCGAGCTGATGAACGAAGAGCAGCTGGAGCAATTCAACAAGGAGCTGGAGATCGACTTCGCCTTGTCCGAACAAGGCCTTGGCCGGTTTCGTGTCAATGTCTTCCACCAGCGCGGCAGTGTTTCGATGGTGTTGCGCTACATCACGTCGGACATGCCCACGCTTGATGAACTTGGCATGCCGAAGCAGCTTAAAGAGCTGGTAATGCTACGGCGCGGCCTGATCCTGATGTGCGGTTCGACGGGCGCCGGCAAGTCGACGACGCTGGCCGCGATGATCAACCACCGCAATGAAAAGACGTCGTCGCACATCATTACCATCGAGGATCCGATCGAGTTCCTGCACCCGAACAAGCAGTCGATCGTGAATCAACGCGAGATAGGACTGGATACAAAATCTTACGGCCGCGCGCTCAAGAGCGCTGTCCGTGCTGCGCCTGATGTCATACAGATTGGTGAGATCAGGGACACGGAGTCGATGCGCGCGGCACTGGACATGGCGGGTACCGGCCATCTCGTGCTGGCGACGGTGCACTCGAATAATTCGGCCGAAACGCTGGATCGAATCATTAATCTGTTCCCCCAGGAGCAGCATGCCCAGGTGTTCATGGACCTTGCGCACTACCTGCGCGCGATTCTGTCACAACGACTGGTGCGTGCGAGAAACGGCAAACGCGTTGCGGCCGTCGAACTGCTGCTCAATACGCCGCATATCAAGGACCTGATCCTGAAGGGCGACATCACGGCGGTTAAGGAAGCTCACCGGGATAGCGGCGAGGCGGGCATGAAGACCTTCGATGACGCGTTGCTCGAATTGTACAAGGACGGCACGATTACGATGGAAGAGGCAATGTCACACGCCGATTCGCGCGCCAACCTCGAAGCGAAAGTCAACTTCGGCGGCTGACAGGCCGCCCGTCAGCTTGATAGATTCTTGATCGCGGCTTCCCCCGTTCGGGGACAATGCCAGCCGCGATTTCGTGCCGAAGCGGGTGGTGGGTTATCAAGAATGCCCGTAGAATTGCCCCGCCATGAGCGCCATACTAAAACCAGCAAAAGCCGACGATGAGGCCGCCCTGCAGCTCGATGCCAACGGCAATCATCGCTATCTCCTGACCCTGAAAGACCTCGAATTGCAATGCGCGGTCACAGGCGGCGCGCGTTCGGTCATCACGAAGCAGGTCACCAATGGGGTAGCGGTTCGCATGGCCGTACTCGACCGCGTCAGCCGAAGCCTGGCCACGCAGTGATCACTGCAGTTCAGCGCAAGGCGCAAGAAAATCGCGGTACGCTTTTTGTCGAGGATGGTGAGGTGATCGCGACCGAGTCGTTTCCGGGCGAACAATTCGTGATGCGTATTCGTGCGCCGCTGTGCGCCCAGGCCGCCAAACCCGGGAATTTCGTGCACATCAGTTGCCACGAATTGCGACCGATGCGCCGCCCCATGTCCATCATGCGAGCCAAAGACGACTGGATTGAGATCCTTTTCAAAATAGTGGGTGACGGTCTTCACCTGCTGTCGAAAAAGCAGCCCGGGGATTCTGTTAACGTTCTGGGTCCCATTGGCAGGCCGTTCTCTCCGTCGTCTGAGCGCCCCAACATACTGCTGATCGGCGGTGGGGTGGGTATTCCGCCGATGGTGTTCGTTGCTGATGATCTGCGTAAGCGCGACGGAAACTGGCGACCGCTCGCGATTCTCGGTTCCGAGATTCCGTTTCCTTTTGATCTGGTTACTTCGACAATTGCCACGCCGTGGCTGGATGCGGCTATTGACAAGTCGATGCCGCTACTTGAGAGCTGGGGCATCCCCACCCGGCTCGCAACGCTCGCAGGCTTCGAGGGGTGCTACGACGGTTATGTGACCGAGCTTGCCGACCAGCGGTTGTCGGCACTGTCCGCGGCTGAACTGGCCGGTACCGAGATCTTCGCGTGCGGCCCAACGCCGATGTTGAGGGCAGTTGCGACATTGGCGGCAAACTATGACTTGCCCTGCCAGGTATCTCTCGAAGAATACATGGCCTGTGCTGTCGGAGGCTGTGCGGGCTGTACGGTCAAGATACGGACGCCCGACGGACCCGCCATGAAACGCGTGTGCGTCGACGGCCCCGTCTTCGATGCCACGACGGTCGTCTGGGAGGCCTGAACCCACCGCCGGCACGGAGGCGATGTTCTGAGGGTCCTGCATTGGGGGAGTTTCACGAGCGTCGTGCGAAGCGCCGTGACGCAGGATGCCAAAGCAAGCGGAGCCCGAGGCGAGCGAGGCAGGGATGCCGAGCGAGGTTTAGCGAGCGGAACTCCCCCAATGCAGGACCCCAATGTCGTCCGGGGGGAGGTTAGGCGGTGGGCTCGTGGCGGGGCTACGAGTTCGCCAGGTACCGTTCCGCGATGAGGACCGCCGCGGCGCTGTCGATCATCTCCCTGGAAATTCGTCCGCGTGTGCCCGCGGCGCGCGCATCCTTGAGTACGCGCTCGGCTTCGATAGACGTATAGCGCTCGTCGACTGTCTCGATCGGTAAGCCGTAGCGAGCGAGCTCGGCAGTAAAGTCCCTGACCAGGTCTTCCATATCGCTGGCCGATCCGTCGGCGTGGAAGGGCATCCCGACAACCAGCTGGGTCGGCCGCCACTGCCGTATCAGCTCATCCAGCCGCGCGTAGTCCGGTCCTTCCGGCCGGTTTGCGATGATGCCGAGCGGGCTTGCGGAGCCGGTAACGTCCTGACCCACCGCCACGCCGATGCGGCGCAGTCCGAAGTCGAGAGAAAGGACGGTCCTCGGTCTCGTCAAGCTAAGCGTGACCCGCATCCGATGACATCTGGGCAATGTCGATACCCAACGTGCGAGCGGCATAGTCCCAGCGTTTGGCGAAAGGTGTATCGAAAACAAGTTCTGGCGTCGCGGGCACGTTGAGCCACGAGTTAGCCAGCATTTCGTATTCAAGCTGGCCCGCTTCCCAACCCGCATAGCCCAGAGCAACCAGTGATTTTTCAGGACCTTCACCGCTTGCCATCGCGTCGATCACGTCTCTCGACAGCGTCAGCTGAATATCGTCGGACACCTGCAAGGTGTTGTCGTAAATCCAACCAGGGCTGTGCAAGACAAAACCGCGTTCGGTGCCGACCGGCCCACCCGACAGGACCGGATCAGCGCCTGCGACGGGATCGGCTTGGTCGACGCAGAGCTGCTCGAAAAGACCTGACAATTTGAGCGTCAGCGGACGATTGATGACGATACCTAATGCGCCGTCGACATTATGTTCACAAATCAGGGTGACCGTGGTGCTGAAATTGGGGTCCGCCATGCCGGGCATGGCAATAAGTAGTTGATTCGTAAGTACCGTTTCGAGTCCCATACGGACAGTATCAATCGTACGGTCGCCGGGCACAAGTGAGCGGATCGAAGACTCAGTCTGCGTTTGCCGCAGTTGAGACCAGCTGCTCGGCAAACAGCCATTTGTATTCGAAGCGCACCGTCTCGTATTCGGCTGCAATTTCAGGGGGGAATGGATTAAAAGGCGATGCGCGCTGAAGGATATCGAGGGCCGCGAGGTCGAGAACGGTCGATCCGCTGCTCTTGCGAATTACTGCCTCGTCAAGGTCACCCGATGCGTCGATGCTCACCATCAGCGTCGGGCTGCCCGACAGAGCGCCCACGTCACCGAGCTCGGGAAGGTAGGTTGCGCCGACCGCCTCGATACGCCGTTTCCAGTTGTCGAGGTATGCGGCGACAACGGATTCGCGGGTATCGGCACTGATGATCAGCTGGCGTGGATCATCATCGTGAATCAGCATCGATGCCTGGTCTTCCTGGGGCAGTGGCAAAGTGATTTCGCGGCCGGCCTCCATGGCGATCGCTTTGCTGTTGAAGGGCTGCGGATCGGAGCGCGGGTCGATGATCACCCGCTGATTGCTGTCATTCTGCGACACAATGACTTCGTCTGCTGTTTGTCTGTGAGCATTCGCATCGATCAGGCCGGTGCCGTCTTCATGGCCGATGTTATCGACTGGCATCGCGCTTTGCAGCGGAGCCGCCGGCCGCACCTGATCGGTGGTGTTGCCGCCACCTTTCTGGCTCGCCTGGGCGAGATACGAGGCTTCATCCGGTCGATCGATCCTCTGATCCGGATCCGCAACGATCGTGACTTCGAGCGAGATAGCATCGGCGAACGGATCCGCAAGGGTCGCGTTAAAGGTGACGCCAATGATCAGGATTCCGTGGACAAGCGCGGCCAGAAAAAGCATGGCGGGCAGCCGGTCGGGTGCGGCTGGCGGCACCAGCAGCAGTTCTTCAAGTGGATCCTGTTTCAGGGCAATGTTTCGCATACGCCGGAGAATGTTCCGCTTTTCCGTTTACATAAACAAGTGAACCGCGGTTGCCAATCAGTGTAAATGCTCATGCCGCCCTAAAATGAGACCCGCGTCACCGCTCCAGATATCGTAGACCGCGGTAATTCGTGGGCCAATCCGGCGTCAGGCAAGTTTTCTTTCGATGGCGTCAAACATCAGACCGGAGATATTGAGATCGAACTGCCGGTCAAGCTCGCGAATGCCCGTCGGGCTGGTAACATTCACTTCGGTGAGGTAGTCGCCGATGACGTCGATACCCGCGAAAAGAACGCCGGCGTCCCGAAGCACGGGACCGACTCGATCGCAAATCGCACGGTCAATGTCTGACAGGGCCTGGCCTATGGCGGTCGCGCCAGCCACGATGTTGCCACGGTTGTCATCGCCGGACGGAATACGCGCGAGTGCGTGCGGTACCGCCTCTCCGTCGATAAGCAGTATGCGCTTGTCGCCCATCGCAATTTCGGGAATGAATACCTGCGCCATCGCGAAGCGCCCACCGTGATCGGTCAGGGTCTCGAAGATGACATTCGCATTGTTGTCGCCCTTCTGCACGACGAAAATCGAGCGTCCACCCATGCCATCCAGCGGTTTCACGACGACCCTCCCGTGGTCGTTGAGAAAGGACCTCATATCCTCCATCGAGCGAGTGACCAGCGTGATAGGAGTGCACTCGGGAAACCAGGCCGTGTAGACCTTTTCATTCATATCTCTGAGCGCCTGTGGTTCGTTGACGATCAGTGCGCCGGCGAGTCTGGCCCGGTCCAGGATGTACGTCGTGTAGACGTACTCCATGTCGAAAGGAGGATCTTTACGCATGAGAATAACGTCCAGGTCACCCAGCTCGACCTCCGCCTGCTCGCCCAGCGCATACCAGGCATCGGGATCGTCCTGAACCTCGAGGCGCCTCGATCGGCCCATCGCTTTGCCTGCCAGCATGCAAAGATGGCGCTGCTCGAAATAGTGGATTTCAGCAGAACGTCGCTGTGCTTCCAGCAACATTGCGAACGAGCTGTCTTTCTTCGGCACGATGGATTCGATCGGGTCCATCACGATGCCGACTTTGAGTGCATCTGAGGTCATCTTCTACTGAACTTCAACGCTTTCGGCGAGACGCGCCCAACTATACAGCGAAAACGGCCGTAAGCGCCCGATTTCGGACGATTTTGCGTTTCGTGGCGAGCGTCGTAGCAGGACTTATGTCAATATGGTAAAAGTCGGTTTTGATCGTGGGGAAATTCGGTGTCAAGTAACGCAACCCGCTCTTTGAGCGGCTTAAAAATTCTTGTTGTGGACGATAGTAAGACGATCCGCCGAACGGCAGAGACCTTGCTGACGAAAGAGGGTTGCCAGGTGTTCACGGCTATCGACGGGTTCGACGCGCTGTCCAAGATCGCGGATCATCAGCCCGACCTCATATTTGTCGATATCATGATGCCGCGGCTCGACGGCTACGAAACCTGCTCTCTGATCAAACACAACAAGGTGTTCAAGGAAACACCCGTGATCATGCTGTCGAGCAAGGACGGGCTCTTCGATCGTGCCCGAGGCCGCATCGTCGGCTCCGAGCAATATTTGACCAAGCCGTTTACCAAGGACGAACTGCTTGGGGCGATTTCCAACCAGATCAACTAGGAAAGCACGATTATGGCCGTCGTTCTAATTATCGATGATTCGCCGACCGAACTGCATTTGTTTCAGAATATGCTTGAAAAAGCCGGCTTTGAGACGCTCGTTGCCGACAGCGGTGAGGAAGGTCTGAAAACCGCCCGGACAGCCCAGCCGGACTGTATCCTGATGGACGTCGTGATGCCGGGCATGAACGGATTTCAGGCAACCCGCAAATTGACCAGGGACCCGATCACCGCAGATATACCCGTCATAATGATCACGAGCAAAGACCAGGAGACCGACAAGATCTGGGGCATGCGACAAGGTGCCGTGGAGTACGTCGTCAAGCCGGTATCGGACAAGGATCTCGTCGCCACAATCAGCTCGGTCATGGCAGGCTGAATGAGTAATTCCGCTGATCTCGCGGCGCTGGTAGAGCAACCATTCGCGTTGTTGCAGGAAATGGAGCATCGCAGTCGCGCGGCCCATTCGGGCCACGGCGTGGGTGCCCTGCCATCCGAATGGGTCGGCGTGGGATTTCGTATTGGCGAGGAGCAGTTTGTTGCCAGTCGCGAGCAGGTCCGTGAGGTCCTGATGTTGCCCGACGCAATTACGCGCGTGCCGGGTTCGGAGCGCTGGCTCCTCGGTATCGCCAACCTTCGCGGCCAATTGTTGCCGCTCATTGACTTGAAGCTGTTGTTGGGCAGCGGCAGGACGACGCTGCGCCGCACGACTCGGGTCATTTCAATCAATCACCGTGAAGTGCCGGCCGGCCTTGTCGTCGACGAGGTGCTCGGCTTTCGTCGCTTTACGGACCATGAGTATTCGACGACGGTGGCGAAGACCATCGTGCGTTGTGAAAGCTTCCTGGCCGGGACGTACAAGCGGGGCGACGATTCCTGGCCCGTATTCAATTTTTTCGATCTCGTCGAAAGCAAAATGTTTCTGCAGGCGGCTGCGGAATAAAGGTCCGAAAAGCTATGGCCATCAAAACTGAAAACTCGTCGACATTCAAAACGATAGCGGCGCTCATCGCGCTCCTTCTTATCGTGGCGGCTATCCTGATCTACCTGCAGCCTGGTGGCGGGAACTCATCTGCGACAGAACTGGCAGCATTGTCTCAGGCGATACCGACTCAGGCGACTCGGGCGCTGGAGGGAGAGGAAGGCGCATTTGAGCAACTTGACGGCAGCGTGAACAGACTCGGGTCCCTGTCGCGCGACGGGGCACCTGGCCGTTCTTCGGACTGGCGGCAACTCGAATCCGCTGCCGCAGCGATACTCGGCAAGCGCAATGACATTGAGTCCATAGAGAGCGCAAGAAACGCGGTCGAGACCGATGCAGACGCAATCCTCGAGCAGTCGAATGAGCTGCTTGACCGTGCGGGCTCTACCGCGATGATCCAGGAATTTCAGCAGCGTGCTGATCGTGTTCGGCGGACAGCCGCAGGGCTGGCTTTTGGTGACGAGAGCGCCGCACAGGGTATCGTCGAGGATGTTGGATACCTGCGCAGCGTCGCGGATGCCCTGGCCGGTGAGCAGTCCGACCTTGATATCAGGCCTCTGGACGACGAGGGGCGTGAAATCGCATTGCTGCCGATCATCGGCAGTCTTACACGCCTTGAGGAGACGTCGAATTCGCTGGGAGGTTTACTGGCCCAGGCCGGCGACCTCGAGGCTGCGCAGGCAGAACTAAACGCGAGCGCGGGCAAGCTGCTCGCGGCGACGTCCGGCTCGTCAGGCGGTGAGGGTTTGCTGCCATCGTTCCTCGGTACGCCGTGGATTCCGGTCGGTGCCATACTGCTGGCGCTGTTGTTTGTCGGTGGCCTTCTTGCGCTGCATTCCAAGTCTTCCGTTTTCGAGAAGGCGGCCAAGGAACAGGCCGACCAGAATGAGCGCAATCAGCAGGCCATCCTGCGGCTGCTCGATGAAATGGGCAGTCTTGCTGATGGCGATCTGACCGTTGAGGCGACCGTAACCGAGGATATAACCGGGACCATTGCAGATTCCTTCAACTATGCGATTGAGGAGCTACGCAAGCTGGTTGCGACGGTTAATGACACGGCCCTCATGGTCGACAATGCGACCAAACAAACCGAGAACACAGCGGCGCACCTGGAGCATGCCGCCGAAAATCAGGCGAACGAAATCAATGCGGCAACGGAATCGATCGTGTCGATGGCGGCCTCTATCGAGGAGGTGTCCGGCAATGCGGAACGCTCGTCCGACGTCGCTCGTCATTCGGTCGAGGTTGCGCACAAGGGTGGCGAGGCCGTCCGTCGCACCATTGACGGCATGAACGCGATTCGCGAGACCATTCAGGAAACGTCAAAACGGATCAAGCGACTGGGTGAAAGCTCTCAGGAAATCGGAAATATCATCGAGCTCATCAACGACATCGCCGAACAGACCAACATTCTCGCACTGAACGCATCGATCCAGGCGTCGATGGCCGGTGAGGCGGGCCGTGGTTTTGCCGTCGTGGCCGATGAGGTACAGCGGCTGGCGGAACGGTCCACAAACGCGACCAAGCAAATCGAAGTGCTGGTAAGAACGATCCAGTCGGACACGAACGAAGCAGTGATTTCCATGGAGCGCAGCACTACCGACGTGGTAGGCGGCGCACTGCTGGCCGAGAATGCCGGCGCCGCGCTGGATGAGATCGAGCAGGTATCCAACCAGATTGCGAGCCTCGTGCAGAATATTTCAAGCTCGGCCAGGCAACAGGCAGGTTCCGCGGCCGACGTGACGCGGCGGACAACGCGATTACGGGAAATCGGCCAGCAGACCGGTCAGGCTACGGCGGCGACGGCCGCATCAATCGCGAAACTTTCCGAACTTGCAACGAAGCTACGAAAAACCGTGGAAGGCTTCGCGCTGCCACCGGAGATGATGCAGGCGAGCATACTGGCAAGGACGACGTCGAAAGCAGAATTGCCGCCCGCCGCAGAGCCGAAACCCCAGGCGAAGACGGGCTAAGGCACTAGCAGCGGACTCTCGCAGGTAACATGGACGACTAGATGACGGGCAAGACGGGGATTCATGAACAGGTAGTCGGCGACGAAAGCGCCCAGGGCGCGGTTCGTGCGCTGGTGATCGTCAGTGCCGAACTCATGGAAACCATTCGCAATGCGCACCTCGCATTGGAAGACTGTGTCGATGGGCGCGGCGGAACCGCCGCCCTTGTTCGCACTGGAGAGTTACTGCACCAGGCGCACGGCGCACTGCAGATGTCAGAGACCTATGGTGCAGCCTTACTCGTCGAGGAAATGGAGCTCGCCTGCAAGTATCTGGCGAATCTTCGCGCCGGAAAGGGTCGTGAGGACGGTCTCGATGCGCTGACACGATCCATGGTACAGCTGCCCGTCTATATCGAAAAGCTGTTGGGCGGCGGCCGAGATATGGCGCTCGTGCTGTTACCCATTCTCAACGATCTGCGCGCCGCTCGGGGACAGCCGCTGTTGTCCGAGGGGACGCTGCTGTTGCTGAATCTGTCGCCAAGTCGTGCCGGCAAGAAGTCGGCGGAACGCGCCGGTAGCGGAGAAGATCCGATTGTCGTTGCGAGGCGGCTGCGGCCGAAGTTTCAGTTGGCACTGTTGGGCTGGATTAAAGGCGGTGACAACAAAACCCACCTTGAAACGCTGGGGAAAGTCGCCGACGCTCTGGCGAATTCGGCGACGCGCGAAGACATGTACCAGCTTTGGTGGGTGGTTGGCGGCGTCCTCGAATCCCTGCAAAATGGGGGCCTCGAGACATCGATTTCGATCAAGCGCCTGCTGGGCCAGGCAGACAGGCAGCTCAAGTACGTCATCGATGAAGGGTTGCTCGCTTACGACAGGCACCCGGTCACCGACCTCCTGAATAACCTGCTTTACTACGTTGCGCGCTCAACGAATGCGGGGGAGCGGATTAGTGAAATCCGAGCCGCATTCAACCTGTCCGAGCTGATGCCAGGCGACCAGCAGGTCGAAAGTGCGCGCGACGCGCTGTCGGCACCCAGCGCCAAGCTCATGGCGACGGTGGGCTCCGCAATCAAGGAAGACTTGAGTCGCGTGAAAGACGTGCTCGATATCTTCGTGCGAACCGGTATGAACAAATCGTCGGAGCTCGTGCCGCAACTCGAGCTTCTGAAAAAGATCAGCGACACGCTGGGAGTGCTGGGGCTCGGAGAACTTCGTGGTGATATCGACGGGGAGATCGATCGCCTTAAATCGGTCGTCGAACGCGGCGGCGTAGCGAACGATCATATCATTCTCGATATCGCATCCACGTTGCTGCGAGTAGAGGATCGTCTCGACCAGCAGCTTCTACGTCTGACGATGCCGCAGGAAGCCGATGCCGGCAAATCCGCTGCCGAGTCGTCCGAAGACGATGAGGCATTCCAGCAGGTTGCCGAGTCCGTAATGCGGGAGTGCATCATCAATCTTGCCCGCATCAAGGAGACGATCAGCCAGAGCTTTAGTGAGCAAGCGCCATCGCAGGGTCTCGACAGCGTGCCGGCTCTCATCAAAGGGATAAAAGCCGGCCTCTTGATGCTTGGCAAACCCCGCGCCATGGAGGTCGTTGAGCGTATAGGCAGCCTGGTCACCGCGATGCTAAACAGCGGCGGCCCCAAACAGCTGTCGCAGAGAGAAACGGACCGGTTGGCAGATGCGATCGTAAGCATCGAGTACTACATGGAGACTGTAAAGGCGGGCCGAAGCGAACCCTGGTACATGCTGGATAACGCGGAAGCTTGTCTCGCCGTATTGCGCGACGTCGAGCAGCGCATGCTGAAGGCTGTACCCGAAGAGGGTGTACCGCTGGAGCAGGCGACGAAGCTGTCTGTTGCAGAAATTCAGGCAGCCGCCGAAGCGAAGGTCGCGCCACCGGAGGTGCCAAGCCCGCAGGCCACCGAGGTTATTCCATTGCCGGTAGTTGCGCCCAGTGCCGAGCAGCTGGATCCTGAACTCCTCGAGCTCTTCATCGAAGAAGCAAAAGAAGAGGTTGCGTCGGTCAAGCGCAATCTGCCTACGTGGGCCAGCGCGCCGGATGACATGGAGACCCTTATTACGGTGCGGCGCTCTTTCCATACCTTGAAAGGCAGTGGCCGAATGGTCGGCGCCGAGCGTATCGGCGAATATTGCTGGGCCGTTGAAAACCTTTTGAACCGGCTTATCAATCGTACGCTTATACGAACACCGCCGATGGTGGACTTCATTAATCAGGCGGCGGCGGCGGTTCCCGAGCTGATCGAGCAGCTTGAAGTAGGAACCGATCCGGAAGCCGATATCAGCCTGTTGATCGCGCGAGCTAACGCGTTCGCGGACGGTGATCCGAACGCTGCCGTGCTAACCCTGAAGCGGCCCGAGAAAGAGGAACCCGCCAGCGACGAAGCCGCGCTCGAAATGGATCCGGTCCTCTACGATATTTTCGCCAAAGAGACCGCGGGGCATCTCAAGGTTCTGACAGACTACCTTGCGGCTTGCGAGGGATTCGATCCGCCGTTTGAAGTAACCGACAAGTTATACCGCGCATGCCATACGCTGCACGGCAGCGCGAATATGGCCAATGTACAGCGCGGAGTGGCGGTCGCATCGACATTGAACCGGTTTGTGCGACGCGTTTACGAGCACAAGGTCGGGTTCCAGGCGGCGGGCCTCGCCGCGCTCAAGGCCGCGGCGACAGCAATCGCGACAATTGTCAAAGACATTAATCATCCGGAGCGCGATCGCGCCGATTACTCGGCGTTGATTGATCACATTTCAACGCTTGCGGACGAAGTGCAGCCGACCGAGACGATTGTCGAACAGCCGGCAGAGGTAGCGGCGCCGCCCGTCGAGCCGAAACCGGTCGTTGAAGTGGTCAGCGACGAACCCGAATACGATGCGGAAATCGCCGCGATATTCACGGAGGAATCCGCGGAGCTTCTGGAATCGGCGGACAAGGCCCTGATCGATTGGGTTCGCGAGCGATCCGCGCAACCGATGGATGAATTGAAGCGCCACCTGCACACGCTTAAAGGCGGCGCGCGCATGGCCGGAATTACGGCAATGGGCAATCTGAGCCATGAGCTCGAGACCTTGCTGATTTCGGTTGACGAAGGCCGCGTCAAGGCGACGCCCGTCGTTGAGGACTTGCTACAGCACAGTGTCGACGAGCTGCATCGCATGCGCGACCTTGTAATTGCGGGCAAGGCAGTCCGGACCGCGACGGATCTCGAGGAACGAATTCAGCAGGCGAATGCAGGCTTTGAAATCGCGGAAGAAGCAGAGCTCGAACCGTCGCTCGACGACACCAATGTTCAGGAAGCTCCCGGTGCCGCCTTCACCTTTGAGCCGGATGACACGGTCAGCATGGTGATCGTCGATTCGGGTATTGCTGATGAGCTGGCTGAGATCGGCGAAGCTGCGAAAGAGGAGCCGCCGCTTGTTGAGGCACCTTCAACAGCGCATGAGGCCGAAGCCCCGGCCGCGGTTGGGCCCGAGTTCCAGCCCGAGCCAGAGATCGCAGCGGAGCCGGAGCCGGAAGCCGAGCCGACAGAGGTCGACCTGGAGCTCGAGTCCGAACTTGCGTCCGAGGTCGGGCCTGAAGCGGAGATCGTGGTCGAGCCCTATGCAGAGGAGACGCCGTCAGCTGAGGCCGAGCCCGAAGTTGAGCCTGAGCCCGAGCCGCAGCCCGAACCTGAACCTGAACTTGAATTCGAGGCTGAGCCGGAGCCGGAACCTGCGGTCGCATCCAGCGGCATGGGCGAAATACGTGCCCTGCGCGCGCCGGAACAACGGCCGGAATTCGCGCGAGTTGACGCGGATTTGCTGGAAGACCTTCTGAATGCGGCCGGCGAAATCAGCATTTACCATTCCCGCCTGAATCAGCAGGTCAGCTCGTTCGAGTTTCACGTCGATGAGCTGGAGCAGACAGTGGCGCGCCTTCGTGAGCAACTGCGCAAACTGGAAATCGAGACCGAGGCGCAGATCATGCACGGCCATCAGGATACCCTGGTGGCGCGCGATTTCGATCCACTGGAACTCGACCGTTACTCCAATATCCAGCAGCTTTCCCGTGCACTAGCGGAATCGGCAAGTGACCTCGGCAGCTTGAAGGACTTGTTGAAATCCGTCACGACCGAAGCAGAGGGGCTACTGGTCCAGCAATCTCGTGTAACGGCAGAACTTCAGGACGGCCTCATGCGAACGCGCATGGTGCCCTTCGAGAGACACGTGCCGCGATTGACGCGACTGGTCCGGCAGGCGGCCCAGGAAGTCGACAAACGCGCCGAACTCGCTGTCGAAGGCGCCTCTGGTGAGCTCGACCGGCAGGTACTCGAAAAGATGCTGCCGCCATTTGAGCACATGCTGCGAAACGCGGTGATTCACGGCATCGAGGACCCGAGCGAGCGCCAGGCGGCGGGCAAGCCCGGTATGGGGCGAATCACCATACGACTGCACCGGGAAGGCGCCGAGATGGTCATTGACGTGGCGGATGACGGCAGAGGTCTGGATGTCGATGCCATACGTCGCAAAGCGTATGAACTCGATATGCTGAAGGCGGACAGCAAGGTAACGGACGAAGAGATCATGGAACTGATCCTGACGCCCGGATTCACAACCGCTGGCTCTATTACGCAGTCGGCGGGCCGCGGCGTTGGCATGGATGTGGTCGCCAATGAGGTGAAAAAGCTCGGCGGCAGTTTACGTATCTCGTCGGTAGTCGGGGAGGGAACCAACTTCACGGTGCGTTTGCCGTTTACTCTGGCGATTACCCAGGCGCTGATCGTCCGCACCGGCGAGGAGGTTTACGCTTTGCCGTTGCCAACCGTCGAGGGCGTGGCGCGCATACCGCGCGGCGAACTCGAAAACCTGTTGAGCCAGAGCGAACCGAGCTATCAATACGGCGAACAGGACTACAAGTTCCGCCATCTCGGCATGTACCTTGGCGGCCAGGCGGCTAAGCTGCCGGAGGAGGATACTTCTGTCCCAGTGATTCTGGTTCGCGCCGGCGAATACTCCGCCGCACTCCTGGTGGACGAGATGCTGGCTAGCCGGGAGGTGGTCGTGAAGGCCGTGGGACCTCAGCTTGCGAGCATACGCGGCATATCCGGCGCGACTATCCTGGGCGATGGACGAATCATCCTGATACTCGACATCAGTGCACTGGTTCGAACCGGTGCTCCGGTTGTCGAGCTCAAGAAGGCCGCGCCGACGCCGGCCGATACACGGCCGCTCGCACTGGTCGTTGACGACTCGATTACCGTACGCCGCGTGACTGAGAGGTTCTTGCAGCGACACGGCATGCGCGTTGCAACGGCCAAAGACGGGCTTGATGCGATTAGTGTCATGCAAGACCATAAACCCGATGTAATCCTTCTCGATATAGAAATGCCGCGGATGGATGGCTACGAGTTCGCATCGCATGTGCGCAACGACGAGCGGGTCAGCGACGTGCCCATAATCATGATTACCTCACGCGTCGGCGATAAACATCGGGCCAGGGCGATCGAGCTTGGCGTCAATGACTACCTCGGCAAGCCGTACCAGGATTCGCAGCTACTCGAGGCGATTCGTCGGCAGCTCGAGGACAAGGGCATAGAGCTACCGTGAGCGCCGAATCCGCCGAGCTTTACAGCCTGCTCGTGCCTTTGTCCGGGGACAGGCTGATCGTGCCGCGTGCCTGCGTTGCCGAAGTGGTACGCTTCAGCGAGCCGACGCCGGAGGCGGGATCGCATCACTGGATGCTCGGCAATGTCGACTGGAACGGCCGCCCATTGCCCGTCGTGTCATTCGAAGGGGCGCTCGGCAGCGAGGTACCCGTCTCAACCGGTCGTACGCGCATCGTGGTGTTTTACGCAAGCACCGGGCAGCTAAGGAACGGTTTTTTCGGCGTTCTGACGCAGGGGTTTCCGCAGCTCGTGCGCGTCAATGAAGAGGTCCTCAAACTCGAGGCCAAAGAAGGCTGGCCTGATGACGCGCCGGTGCTCTGTCGAGTGCGCATGATCAACGAGTACCCGCTGATACCGGACCTCGAAAGGCTCGAAAATTTGCTGGCCGGCGAATCGGTCCAGGCTTAGCCCGGATCTTGCTCCCCAACTCTAGGTAAAATCTCCCCACTCGGATTGCAGTGTCGCGATCGACGCGATTGCAGCAGTCTCGGTACGCAATATCCTGGGACCGAGCGATACGGCCTGGAAACCGGCCACCTCGGCATCCTCATACTCCGTCTCGCTGAAACCGCCTTCCGGACCGATCAACACGCAGATTTTGGTCACCGGACTCTCGATGTGCTTCAGCGGGGTCGTTGCACCGGGTTTCAAGATGATCTCTGAATCAACGTGTTGTGGTTTACTGCCGAACCAGTTTTTCAATGGAATCGGCTCGTCGATCAAGGGCAGCCGCACCCTGCCACACTGTTCGCAAGCGCTGATAGCGACCCGATGCCAGTGTTTGCGGCGCTTTACGCCGCGCGCAGCATCGAGCTTGACGACGCCAAACTCGGTCAAGACCGGTGTTATGCGCTTGACCCCCAGTTCCGTGGCCTTTTGCACGATGAAGTCCATGCGCTCGCCGCGCGAGATTCCTTGCACGAGATGAACACGCAGCGACGATTCGGTCGAGGTGAGAGTCCTCTCGCCGACACGCAATGTCGCACTCGTCTTGCCGATCGCGGCGATCGTTGCCTCGAATTCGCCGCCCTCCCCATTAAAAACCAGCAGAAGATCACCAGTACGATGTCGTAAGACGCGGCCCAGGTATCGTGCCTGTTCGGATCCGAGTTCTATGTCCGACCCGGCGTCGTATGAGCCAGCCACGTGGAGTCTGGTCTGAGGCATGGTTTACTATGGTTGCTCCCTGGTACTTTCGCAACCGTGGCAAATGACGCAGCACTATGCAAACACGATTTGACGTTGATCCGACTTCCGGTCGTTTGCAGCCGGCAGCATGGTGCCCCAGCCCGAACCAGGACGCGAGGCCGCAGAATGGCGAGGTCTCAATGGTGGTGTTGCATGGCATTAGTTTGCCGCCTGGGCAGTTCGGCGGGACTGAGATCGAAGCGTTCTTTCTAAACGCGCTCGACCATGATGCGCACCCGTATTTTGACGAGATTCGCGGCATGCAGGTATCCGCGCATTTGCTCATCAAGCGCGACGGCTCGGTGACCCAGTTTGTGCCATTTACCGCGCGTGCCTGGCATGCCGGGAAATCCTGTTTTCGCGGGCGGCATCGCTGCAACGATTACTCGATCGGCATCGAACTCGAAGGCGAGGACGAAACGGCGTATGACGACCGGCAGTACGAGACCTTGCAACAGGTCCTGCATGCGATTTTTGACGCCTATCCCGAGATATCGGCCCGGATGGTTGCGGGCCATTGCGACATCGCCCCCGGGCGCAAGAGCGATCCGGGGCCTGCTTTCGACTGGCTGCGATTGTATGATGGTCTCGCCAAAGGCCGACATCCTTCGTTCGCCTAGAATCTGAAACCGCAACAGAGCTGACACTTTATGAACCTGATTGCCTTACTCATAGGACTGGTTGTCGAACGGCTGGCCACGCAGCTGTTTCACTGGCGACGAATGCGCTGGCTCGATCGCATCATCGATTCGGGTTTCGAGCAGGCGGAGCGTATTGCCACCTGGCCTTCGCTAATACCCGTGCTGCTGCTGGCGGTGGTGCTGGTGCTGCCTGTGTTTCTGGTCATTTTCGCCCTTGGCGATACGCTGGCGGGGTTTACCTACCTCCTGCTGGCAATCGTGGTGCTGTTCTTCTCACTGGGGCCAGAAGATATCGGCGAAGAGGTCGATGAGTATTGCAGAGCGCTGGAATCCGAGGACGAAGAGGCGATCCAAATCGCCGCGAGGGCCATCCTCGAAGGCGAGGTACCGGATGACGCGCGGCAGCGCATTCAGCATGTGGAGGAATCGGTCTGTGTGCAAGCGAACAATCGCCTGTTCGCTGTCGTGTTCTGGTTCGTTCTTCTTGGCCCGCTTGCAGCATGGGCCTACAGGGTTACCGATATGATTCGGCGACGTGCCGTCTTCAATGCGTCACGGACCGCAGAGTCCGATCGCAAGGACAACGCGGCAATGGTTCGGGACGCGGCCTTGATGCTGCATGGGTGGCTCGCCTGGATACCAGCGCGATTGACCGCGGTTGGCTACGCGACCGCTGGCCATTTTGATGAGGCAATTTCCGCGATGCGCGCGCCCACAGAGCAGCGAGACGCGACGACCTCGGAAAAGAGCGAACATCTACTGGCCCGAGTCGGCACGGCCGCGCTAGCGTTGCAGGACAGACCCGGTGAGTCGATCACGGAACGCGGCGTGCGTGGCGCAGTGTCGGCCAAGCAACTTGTATTCCGCCAGCTCATTATCTGGGCTGTCATCATTTCGGCCATGACCCTGTATGGCCTGACTCGGTGATTCGAGTCTTTGTGCTCGCCGGACTGGCCGCCGCCTTGTGCGCTTGCCAGGAGGCGGCGCAGACGACGCCGGAGCCCCGAATCTATGCGCGTATCGTTACGCTGGCGCCGAACCTGACCGAACTCGTGTTTGCGGTCGGAGCAGGTGATCAGCTGGTCGGGGTTAGCGCCTGGTCGGATTTTCCGCCGCAGGCACTCGAACTGCCGCTGGTGGGGGACGCGTTTACCGTCGATCAGGAGAAGCTTGCGCTGCTGGATCCGGACTTGTTGCTGGTTTGGGAAAGTGGCACGCCGCCGCACACCGTCGACGAACTTCGAAACGCAGGGTATACGGTCGAAGCTATTCGCACCCGGAGTCTGGGTGACGTTGGCGACGCATTGATGCGTATCGGCGAGTTAACAGGTCGAGCGGCCGAAGCGGAGAGCGTCGCGGCAGAATTCGAGGCTGGACTGCGTGCTCTGCGTGCAGCCCAGGAAGGTCGGCCACCAATCAGCGTTTTCTATCAGGCTTCCGCGCGGCCGCTTTATACGGTCAACCGGGAGCACTACGTCAGCGAACTCATCGAGATTTGCGGCGGCACGAACATCTTTCATGATCTTGACGAGCTTGCTCCGGCGATATCAGTGGAAGCGGTTGTCGAACGAAATCCGGAAGTCATGATTGCGAGCACCGATGCCGGCGATGAGGCATTTGCAGAGTGGCGACGCTGGCCCGCGATGTCGGCGAATCGTTATGGCAACCTGTTCCTGCTGCCCGCCGATGAAATTGGCCGGGCGACACCGAGATTGGTTATTGCTGGCGGTGCGATGTGCGTCGCGATGCAGAAAGCTCGCTCTAATCGCGAAGCCGTAAGCCGAAGGTAGCCCGGAGATTTCACCAGTATGACGCGCTCTCGCTTAGTCTTTGATCGCCTGAAGGATTTTCCTCGCTCGGCAATAGAAGCCGCTATTGCGCTCACTCGGAAAATTCTTCAGCCAATCAAATCCTTAACCGATCTTACGCGCCAACCGGCGCAATCTCCGGGCTGGCCCCATGCTTATCCGTGACGCGACCGCAGGCGACTTACCATTCGCGGTGGAGCTGCTCGGCGCGGCAGCACTACCTACTAGCGATCTCAACCCAGACCATCTCGCCCTCGTTGCCGAGGGCGGCGTCGGTCTGGCCGGCGTGATTGGACTGGAACGATTTGGTGATGTTGCGCTGCTGCGTTCGCTCGTGGTTTCGCCGCCCGCCCGAGGCGCCGGCGTGGGTCGCGCTCTCGTGCAGGCTCTTGAAGCGTTGGCGAGAGAGCACGGCGTTCGCGAACTGTGGCTCCTGACCATCGATGCAGATGCATTCTTCTGCGGGCTTGGATTCGTCGTGCGCGACCGTGCTTCGACTCCGCGCGCTATCCGAGGCAGCACCGAGTTTTCGTGTCTGTGTCCTGCGGACGCTGTTCTGATGAGCAAACAACTGTAGGAGCGGGCTCTGGCGCGCCACGTGCCCCAGGGGTGCGAAGCAAAGCTGCGGCCGTCAGGTCGCTTCAAATTGTCGGCCGCCGGGGTGGCCTCCTACGAAATGTTGCTCGAAGCGGCGGCCTCCTACAGAACGCAGCATAGCCAGGCCGCGCCGCTACGATCGATGTCGGTTCCACAGCACTTCCTGCCCCGACTCCGCCCTGGCAATAACCCGCGCTACGACAAACAGCAGGTCCGACAGCCGGTTCAGGTACTTCACTACTTCCGGCCGCACGTCTTCGACATTCGCCAGGGTGTAGGTACGGCGTTCAGCGCGGCGAACGATGGTTCGCGCAAGATGACAGGCCGCTGCGGCCTGACCGCCACCGGGCAAGATGAATTCCTTCAGGCGGGGTAGGTCATCATTGAATCGGTCGAGCTGATTTTCGAGGCGCTCGATGAAGGCATTCGTAATCGCGACGTGGCCGGGTATACATAGCTCGCCGCCAAGCTCGAACAGGTCGTGCTGTACTTCGATCAGGCACTCCCGAACATCGTCGGGTATGGCAGCCGCAGCGAGGACCATGCCGATGGCGCTGTTGGCCTCGTCGACTGTTCCGTACGCTTCAACACGCGCACTGTCTTTTGAGGTTCGACTGCCGTCACCGAGACCGGTCGTCCCATCGTCGCCAGTCCGCGTGTATATATTACTGAGCCGGTTTCCCACATTCTTCTCCGTGATTACTGCCAGCGGTATCTCAGTTCGACGAAACCGCTGCGTTCCTGCATACGGTAGCTGGCTGCCGTCTGATACTCCGTGTCTGCCAGGTTCTCGATGCGCGCATTGAGTTGCCAGTCCTTGCCCAGGTTAATCTGGCCAGTCAGGTTTGCGACCACAAATCCCGCGAGCTTGCTGCCACCAAAGTCCTCCCGGTCGCCGCCTGCAAGTATGGACAGCCCGAGACGATGTGCACCGATGCTCTGAGTATAGCTAAGCGTCGCGCTACGTTCGGCGCGGCGCAACAATCGTGCACCGGTCGCTTTGTTGTCAGCACGCTGACGCACGAGATCGGCGCGCAGCACAAAGTTCTCCCCACGATATTCGTAGCCGATCTGAGCCCCGCGAATTTCGGCCTCATCGAGGTTCTGCAGCGTGAAGGTTTCGAAGTTGAATTCGATAAGATCCTCAATGTTGTTCGCGTACAGCTCAATATCGAAGCTGTGACGATCGTCCGGTGTATACCGCAGGCTCAATTGCCGTTCGTCCGCGAGCTCCGGTTCGAGATCGGGTCTGCCGCCGAAGCCGAACCGATCGCTGGCATCCGGCGCCCGAAACGCGTGCCCCAGTCCCAGGTTGAGGCTCAGCGCGTCGTTGATTTCGAATGCGTATTCCGCGTTCCACGTCGTGTGACTACCGAAGTTTTCGTGGTTCGTAACCCGCATCGCCAGAAATCCCTTGTGGCGCCCTAGCGAGAGCTGATTCTGTAGAAATACGGCGCGTATCAGGGTGTCTTCATCGAAGCCTGTGCCAAACGACAAGCTGCTGGCGCTTTCGTCGACAACATACAGACCGCCCGTCACGGTATTGTTTTCAAACGCATGGCTGTATTGCCAGTCCAGACCCAACCGCTCGGACTTAACGAAGTCCGGCGCCTGATTCTGTCCGATTTCGTCTCTCGCCAGTGACAGCATCAGTTTGCTGACGCCCTCTTCAGAGAGCCTGCTTTCGAGTGCAATTGACGTGACAGCGTTTTCGAAATCCTGATCGACCGGGTTGAGAAAAAAATCGAGGTACTCTGCGGTGCCCTCGGCGCGCCAGTGGCGGACGCTAATTTCGGTAGAGCCGAAGCGCTTCAGACCGTAAACATTCGCCGATAGATTGTCATAGCCGCGCTCGATGTCGGAATCGATGCGCGGTGCGTAGCCATCGGTACTCTGCGAATTCAGGCTAAATCCGAACTCACTGTCGATACCACGATTCCCGCCGGACAATCGCCACGACTGCGTCGCAAAGCTTCCCACGCCAACGCTTCCCTCG
This sequence comes from uncultured Woeseiaceae bacterium, assembly GCA_947259285.1. Classification (GTDB taxonomy): domain Bacteria; phylum Pseudomonadota; class Gammaproteobacteria; order Steroidobacterales; family Woeseiaceae; genus UBA1847. The sequence goes on from CAMYMR010000004.1 coordinate 90,004, forward strand.
ATATGCCGCTCGTCGGCACGCCGCGTGATGACGTTGACGACGCCGCCGATCGCATCCGTGCCATACAGCGCCGAGCGTGCTCCTTTGACAATCTCAACCCGTTCGATCGTTTCGGGTGCGATATTCTGCACTGCGGCGCCGCCGATGGTGCTCGGATTCATGCGCACTCCGTCGATGAGCACTAGCGTGTGATTACTTTCCGTCCCGCGCAGGAAGACTGAGGTTGCCTGTCCCGGTCCGCCGTTGCGGCCAATGTCTATTCCTGCCTGAAATCGCAGCAGCTCCGCGAGGTCAGACGATAGTGACAGTTCAATATCCTCGCGAGTGATGACAGCGACGGGGACGGTCGCGTCAGATAAGGGGATCGGTGTTCGCGTCGCCGTTACAACGATCGTGTCGCCCTGAGTGATATCGGCCGCCGCCGCGAGAGACGAGATTGCCAGCGCTGCCGGGAGCGCGATGAAAAGTTTTGCCCGCATAGAAAGTGTCCCTGCGTGCCGCCCGCACGCGCATCGTTTTCGAGTCTCTATGGTGCGATAGGAGAAGGGACGCATTGAGAATACGCCCGAACATGCGCCCGCCGCGCCATTCGTGGTTCATCCGGCCGGTCTCCGGGCTGACGAGCGGAATTCTCCTGCCATAACGCCTTCCCGCGAAACTTCACCTGTTCGCAGTGGCTCTGCATCGCATACCATTCCAGGAATGGTCCGCGACCCAGGGGTTACGGTCTTGACTCGATCACCGTTGCGGGGGCAGCGCCGGAATCGTACGGTCGAACAGCGTATCGATCGTGGAACACCGGCTTCCCGTTCACCCGAAACAAGCCATTTCGGGTTCACCTGATGAGGGACGGACGATAGGCAGGTGCCGGCGGGCTGTCAAGCGCCGGCTTGTCAATCAACGCGTATGCGGCCATAGTGGCGCGGATTTCAATAGATGGCAGGAAACCGTTCGTGGCAACCTATTTGGACGGCAGCGCGTCAGAGCACCTGGAGGTTGCGCTGGCAGCGGCCAGGGAAGCGGCAGACATCAGTCGGCACTACTACGCTGGTAATTTCACCGTCAGTACCAAAGCAGACCTGACGCCGGTCACGCAAGCGGATGTCGAATGCGAGCAAGCGATCCGCAGCCGGATTCTGCGGCATTTTCCGAGCCACGGTTTCTACGGAGAGGAGACCGGTCGAACTCACGGCGATGCCGAATACCTGTGGCTGGTTGACCCGATTGACGGCACGAAGGGCTTCGTTCGCCAGTATCCGTTTTTTTCAACGCAGATCGCACTGATGCATACCGGGGAGATCATACTCGGCGTGTCCAGCGGTACGATGATGGATGAGCTGGCCTGGGCTGAAAAAGGTCAGGGCGCCTGGCTCAACGGACAGCGGCTATCGATCAGCGACATTGACGATCCGCGTAAAGCCGCGGTCTCGGTGGGTAACCTCAAATCACTCGCGGACTCGGACGGGTGGTCATCGTTGGGTCGCATCGTGCAGCAGGCTGATCGAATTCGCGGCTACGGCGATTTTTATCATTACCATCTGCTCGCCGCGGGCAAGATCGAAGCCGTAATCGAATCGGATGTGAATATCCTGGATATTGCCGCGTTGTCGATAATCGTCGGCGAGGCTGGCGGCCGCTTTACCGACCTGAACGGGAATGGGCTCACGCTCGATACGCGCTCCGTTCTTGCCGCCAATCCGACCTTGCACGCCAAATACCTGGCACACTTAAGCGGGTACGTTGCCTGAGGCCACGAACAGATTCAGCGACCGCCAGCTGACCGCTTCCATCGGCGTCGCGTAGAGTTCGCTCAAGCGGCGCGCGTCCAGAATGTCGTCGGTAATACCTAATTCCCAACGGCCGTCGCCGTACAGCAGCAAACAGCGATTCGCGTAACGCACCGCCAGGTTAACGTCGTGCAGACTTGCGATTACGATAGCGCCCGCATCTGCTTTGTCACGGAACAACTGCAGCGCATCCAGCTGATGCTGTGGATCGAGGTGGTTGGTCGGTTCGTCGAGCAGGTAAACGTCAGGGTCCTGTGTCAGCACCTGGGCGATCGCCAATCGTCGTCGCTCGCCGCCCGACAGGGTTAGCACGTCGCGGTCAGCAAGATCTGCCAGCCCGACTGCTTCCAGCGCCGCGTTCGCGATGGCGAAGTCCCTGTCGGACTCCCAGCTCAGGCGCCCGATATGCGGGTGTCGGCCGATCATGGCGGTATCCAGGACGGTCGCCGGAAATATGTCGTCCACATGTTGCGGCAACAGCGCTAACCGTCTCGCGATATCTTGCCGACGCGCCGTTGCGAGATTCCTGCCATTGAGACGTATGCTCGCCGATTCCGAGCTTCGCAGTCCGGCCAGCGTGTGCATTGTCAGCGATTTTCCGCAACCGTTCTGTCCAAGCACTGCCACCATCTCTCCGGGCGAGATTTGAATCGACAGGGCGTCCACCAGCAAGCGGTGAGGAACGCTTACTCGGAGATTTTCACAAGAAAAGTTTTTCTTGCCATTGCCGCTCATGTCGAGAGCGTAGCTCACGGCTGGGCGCATAAAAAGGCGCGTCAGTCTGTCAGGTTGATTTCGCTGGCAGTAAGCGGGCCGATAACGGCGTACTTGAGGCTCTTAGGTATTACCGATTCGTCCGCGGCAAGGGCGATTCGACCGCCCATGATCTCCGCAAAACGCTGCGGGTACAGCGGAGTTCGGTCGGGCTCTGCCAGGCCGTCAGGGCCTATCGGATGGCCATCCGCCCGGCTGTATTTGTCGGTCGCTCCCAGCGTGTGCAGGAATTCGTGGGCAATGATTACGTTATTCGTTCCGCGATATTGGCGGCTCGCATAGCCATTGACGATACCGACCATGCCTTTTTGCAGTCCGACCGAGTTTTCGAGTTCGATGTAAGAACGCGGAGCATGATAGCGGACGAAGATTCTGGCGTCGGGCTTGATGCGATCCTGGTCATTCGTAATGCGGCCTGCCCACCAGCGCATCTTTAGTGACCAAAGCATCACCGACAATGCATTCGGTTTGCCGCCGAGTTCGGGCGGTTGCTCTTTTACTGTTTGGCCAAGTTCAATTCGAACCGGCTGCTCCAGCCCGCGCCCGTACTTGCCGGTTTCACGCGCGAGGAAATCCTCAATGTCCTCAAAGTCGCGGGGTGCGAGACGCTCGATGTAAGCCGCTGCCTCCCCGCTGTTATCGCCATTGATCGGGTAAACCTTGATCCAAAGGCTGTTGTTCCAGTCCGTGCTTCGCGCCTGAGTCAGCCAGGTGCTGACTGAGACGAAGAACAATACGAACAGCAAAATCGAAATCCGAACGGTTTTGAACATTACATGGACCGGAAGTGAGAGAGGGCTCAGGACGGGTGCCCACAGCTTGCTTCATTGCGTCGGCAATCTCCATGAGCTGATTCTCAGTATGCGCATCCGGCGGTGTAATCCCCCAAAGAAAAAGCCCCGCGGCGTTAGCGGCGGGGCCAGGATCTCTTTTTTATCAAAAGAGGTAACTGCAAAGAGGGTAACCGGTGACAGAGAATAATTATTATTATTGGATTTCGATCTTCTTGTTTTTGTAGTTATTTTTCTTCTGGCGTCTTAATCCTGTTTCTGACCGTTTTCGTTACCAACCGCAGTTACACTTCGCTTGGGCATAGTAATAAAAGCAATTCCTGTGCCAACGCACTCGGAGGCCCGCCAGTACAGGGGACCGGCCCTTTCTGGGCCGATCAACGGGGTTTTCGGCATCGGTTTTGTAAAAAACCCCGACAATTCGGGACCCTAAACGTCACATTTTGCCGCAAGACCCTGTAACAAGCCGATGATAGATATAGAAAACCTGGGCTTTGTACGCGAAGAACTGCAGGATATGGTCATTCTGACGCTTTCTTATTATGTTCAATTGCGGGCATTTCGCCGATCAGATCCCCGTTTCTGCCGGTTCTGTCAAATTATTCGACACTTTCGGCGATATTGACACGATCCAGCAGGCCCCTGACGCTGAAGAAGCGGCCGTTTCGGACGACTGCAACAACGTTAAGCGCTGCCTCGATGCCGGAAAGCGGGTCGCCGTCGACGAATACGAGGTCCGCGGCCGCTCCGACCCCGATCCGACCTATTAGCGGGTCGAGCCTGAGCGCGGCTGCCGCATTCACTCCGGCCGCCTTCAACGATTGTTCAGGTTTCAAACCGGCCGCAACCAGGGCGCGAAATTCGGCGTGCAGGGCGATCCCCGGGGGCAGGCCGTTCTGATAGCTACCCAGAACAAAAGCGCTGGCGCGGGCTTTAAGGTCAAGAGGTTCGGAGAAACGCCTGGGAACCGGCGCCGACGAGCGAACCAGCCGCCCCTGCCTCGACTGCAGCAGGGCAGCCAGCCCCGGCGTCATCGAGTCAGCGACAGACTGCAGGCGGGGCGGCGGCCAGTCGGCCTCGTTCAGCAACCTCGGTCCGGGCATCGCCTTGCCCGACCATACCGCGTTAAGGCGTTCGCTCTCGCCGGCACGGCCGACAATTGTCGTGATGCCACTTGCGAGCAATAGCGGACCGGAGCGATCGCCGAGTTCACCGGTCAGTTGGGGCAGATTGGCGAGGGAGTCGATAAAGCCGGGCAAAACGGTAAGATCGCCCATGTCGATTACAATTGCATCGGACCGATCGTAGTGCGGCTCGACGGCCGTAATACGGCCTCCATCGATAATGATATCGCGGTCGACCTGGTATCCGCCTCCGACACCATCAAACATTCGAGTGGCGTGAACGATCAGGCGGCCATCGGGCTCGTCTATGCTCGGCAGCGGACGGCGCTCTGGCCGTTGCGCCAACGCATGGGGTTTCTCCGCCTCGATCGTTGCCTGAAAAGGCAGCGTTGACGACGTCCAGGCGTTGAACAGTCGCTGTCGGATAATGCCGTCCGCGGTATAGACCATGCGGTGCCGGTCGAGCCAGCTAACCGGAGCCATTCCGTAACTTTCGCCACGCGCGTATTGTCGGACCAATCGCGGCTGCGACAGGATGACGATTTCGACGACAGGGCCGGCCTCAGTGTCTCGGAAGTAGCTGATCAGGCTGCCATCGGGTCGCCACGATGGCCCCGCGAGTCTGTCTGCCGCAGATAGCAGGGTTTCCTCCGGCAGACCATGTCGTCGCAGGATCAATGACCAGCCTTCCGCATGCCGATGAACATAGACGAGATCGCGCCCGTCCGCCGACCATGCGGCATCGCTTTCATCGCCGGCACGATCACTCAGCCGCCAATGCAGGCCCGACAGCAAATCCACTTCCCAGAGATCGAGTCCCGTGCCAGCGGCGTCCGACGCATAGACCAGGCGCTCCCCGCCCGGATGCCAGGCCGGGTGCATGTCGAAAGACGAACCGCGACCGAGGTGACGCGATTCGCCGCTATCGAAACTGTAGATCCAGATTCCCTGCAATCCCTGAGAGACGGCCTGGTAGGCGATCTCGGAAGCGTCGGGCGACCAGCGCGGTCGTTGTGCCGATTTGAGATTCGGCGTGAGTCGCTTTGCAGTGCCGCCGCGCGGCGGCACGATCCAGATGTCGCCTGCGAGATCGATCGCGATACGGCCGTCGCGAGCCGCGTCGGCTGACAGGTTTGTGCCGCGTGAAACCGTCTGCTGAGCAGCGAGCGGTGACGCAAGCAAGACGGACAGTCCGACGACTGCGAATGCGATGTTTCGAATCATCATTCGGTCAGAGAAACGAAAATGCCGCCTTCACGTCGCGGATCCGCGGCCGCCTCGAAACCGCTGGTTCGGTCGTAAACGGCCGCCGCAACACCGCCGAAATACATGACGAGGTCCGGGAACACCGTCAGCGGCAGGCCGGTATCCGGCAGATCGAGACCCGGCTCTGCCATCAGTCGCTCAAGCTCGCCGCTGGTATCGACATGCAAGCGCGGATGAGCAATTGCCTGCTGCAGCGGCATCCCGAAACGCAGGTAGCTAATCAGGAACTGTTGCAGCGCCGTCGTGATTCGGTCGGCGCCGGGTGAACCCGCAGCCAGTACAGTTCCGTCTCGTCTGGCAACGCTGGGCGCCATATTGGAGGGCAGGCGCGACCCGGTAGGGCCGGCATCCAGTCCACGCCGATTCAATTCGATCTCGCCCAGGCAGTTATTCAGCCACAGTCCGGTGCCCTCCGGCATCTCGCCGGAGCCGTACCCCGACGATGCGGTGACGGCGCAGCCGGTACCGCTCTTGTCGACAACAGAAGTGTGCACGGTCGATGCTGATGTCCAGCGCGTCAGGAGTCGCCCGTTGCGCGCCAATTTGACAAGGCGCGCAGCTTCGGAACCGACATCGTCGGCGAGATCGAGATTACGCTTGCGAAAATCGAGACAGGCGCGCTGCGATTGAACGAGCTGCAACAGGGCGCCGCGTGTCCAGCTGTCGTCCGGCAAATCGGAGCACGCCAGGATCATCGCGGCCAGCATACTGCCGCCGACGGCCGGCGGCGGGGTGCTTGCAATCGACCAGTCTCCGATGTCGACTCGCATCGGCGTTCGCTCTGTCGCACGATACATGCGGAGATCGTCAGCGGTCAGCATACCGTCGCCGTCCTGGCAGTGAGCGGCGATCGCCGTCGCGATTTCACCTTCGTAGAAGATACGGGCACCTTCATCCGCAATTGCTGCGAGGCTCCCGGCGAGATGCGGCACGATAACCGTTTCGCCAACGTCCAGCATTGAACCATCGTTATGGTGCAGAGCGGAGAATCCGTCGCTGCTGCGATTGAAAATACTGTCGCCCGAATACCCGAGATAGTAGCGACACGAAGCTGGGAGCGGGAAACCTTCTTTGCAAGCGCGCACGGTCGGCTCAAAAATAGCTTGCCAGGGCGCGCTGCCAAATCGTTTCCAGGCGTGTTCTATTGCCGCCAGCGTCCCCGGCACTGCGACCGAACCGGGTCCGACCAGCGTGGTGATACCGCCGCCGTAGTCCAGCGTCACCTTTACGGCCCCACGGCCCCGCTGGTCATCCGTCAACCCGGCGCCGGGGACAGCGACATTGCCGTCGATCGTCACGGGATCGCCGTCTTCGCGCCAGACGGTAACGAAAGCGCCGCCACCCAGGGCGCAGACGCCGGGTTCCGTATTGATCGAGTACAGTGCGGCGGCAAGTGCGCAGTCGACGGCATTGCCACCAAGGTCCGCAACCTCCCTCGCTGCGTCGGCAGCAGACTGCGAGGTTGTCGCGACAGCAATCTGGGTCAATTTATTTCCGAGTCGTACGCTGCAGAAACAGGTCTAATAGTGGATCACGGAGCGAATGCTCTTGCCTTCGTGCATCAGGTCGAAGGCCCGATTGATGTCTTCCAGCGGCATCGTATACGTGATGCACTCGTCAATCTTGATCTTGCCTTCCATGTACTCGTCCACCATCCCCGGTAGCTGCGACCGACCTTTGCAGCCGCCGAAAGCGGTGCCGCGCCAGACGCGCCCCGTAACCAGCTGGAAGGGCCGGGTCGAGATTTCCTGCCCCGCACCGGCGACGCCGACAATTACGGATTCGCCCCAGCCTTTGTGACAACACTCCAGTGCCGATCGCATCAGGCTGGTATTCCCGACGCATTCGAAAGAATAGTCTACGCCACCGCCGGTAAGTTCGACGATAACGTCCTGGATTGGTGCGTCGTAATCGTTGGGGTTGATCGTATCGGTTGCGCCGAACTGCCTGGCGAGTTCGAATTTGTCGGTATTGATGTCGACGGCGACAATCCTGCTCGCTTTCGCGATCGCTGCGCCCTGTATAACGCTCAGTCCCACCCCGCCGAGTCCAAACACCGCAACGGTGGCGCCTGGCTCCACTTTGGCGGTATTCAATACAGCACCGATGCCGGTCGTAATTCCACAGCCGAGCAGACAGACCTTCTCTAACGGCGCGTCCTTGCTGATCGCGGCGACAGCGATTTCCGGCAGCACCGTGTACTCGCTAAACGTCGAGGTTCCCATGTAGTGATAGACGGTCTTGCCATTGTGCGAGAACCTCGACGTTCCGTCCGGCATCAGACCCTGGCCCTGAGTTGCACGAATCGCCTGGCACAGGTTGGTCTTGCCCGACGTGCAGAAGCTGCACTCGCCGCATTCGGGCGTGTACAGGGGAATAACGTGATCGCCGACGGCGACGGAGGTGACGCCCGCACCGACGTCCTCGACGACTGCGCCGCCTTCATGTCCCAGGACGGCGGGAAAGATGCCCTCCGGGTCCTCTCCCGACAGCGTGAAAGCGTCCGTATGGCAAACGCCGGTCGCTATATTTCTTAGCAGGACCTCTCCGGCCTTCGGCCCTTCGAGGTCGAGCATTTCTATCTCAAGGGGTTTGCCCGCTTCCCAGGCAACGGCAGCACGCGTCTTCATGGATAAATAGCTCCGATCACGGGTTAGAACTCTGTTCTTCGAATATTCGCACGATTGTCTGGCTTGCGACAGTCGGCGCGCAAATCAATCACTTCCGACATTCATCTTCTGTTCATAAAATTAATAAAAACAATAGCTTGCCTTCATTCCTCGTTCATGTTCGCTGGCTTATCGTGGAGCCGTACTCATGAGAGGAAGCGGAGACTGTTATGAACAAGATGACTACTGTAGCGCTAATCGCCAGCGGCCTGTTATTTCTGGATGCCCCGGAAGCCGCCGCCCACAGCGAGGTACGCGTAACCTACCAGCCGTCGGCGTACTATCGATTCGAACACCGGCGCCCGCAGCACATGCCATACTGGCTGAAGCGGGACCGAGGTTTTCGAAAGTGGTATCGAAGCACGCGCCTGCGTCAGCACCGGCATCTCTCCTGGCACCGATTATTCGATATCTATCACTGGGAACGCGTTGCAAAACGAAAGCATCGTCGTGCCAATCGTTATGTCGACAATCACCATCATTATCCCTATCGAGATCGGTACGAGCGACGCAGGTACAGACATTAAGTTATCCAGATTTGTCGCCTGAATCCGATCAGCCGGCCCGAATATCGTCGGGCCGGCTTTCACTGCGAACGAGTCTGCTGTAAAACTGGATACTCGATGTACTCGAAAAACCCGTTTTCTTCATGACACTGGAACAACTGCGCAACAACCTCTCGGCGCTCGATCGGCGGCTGGTAGAGCTCATCGCCGAACGACAGCAGATCGTCGGCGCTATCGGCAAGAACAAACTTGAAAGCGGAGCCGGGACGCGCGACTACGCGCGCGAAAAAGACGTACTCGACATGGGGCGCGAGCAGGCGAAACAGCTGGGCGTCGACCCGGACCTCGTGGAGAGCATTCTGCAGCAGCTTATTCGGACGTCGCTGGAAAGCCAGGAGCGCGATCGGGTTATCGCCGAGGGCAAAGGGGACGGACGCCGCGCGCTCGTCATCGGCGGCGCCGGCAAAATGGGCCGCTGGTTCGTGGATTTCTTCGCGTCCCAGGGTTTCGCGACGACGATCGCCGATTCCGCCGTCGACGATGCGCGCGGCCAGTACAAGAACTGGACTGATGCCGGCGTTGATTTCGACGTTATCGTCGTCGCAGCGCCGCTGGCTGTATCCGGCCGAATCCTCGCGCAGCTGGCGGTCCTGAAGCCAACGGGGCTGGTTTTTGATATCGGTAGTTTGAAGTCACCTTTGATGGATGGCCTCCGCGAGCTCAGGTCGGCGGGCTGTCGCGTGACCTCTCTGCATCCGATGTTTGGCCCGAATACTCGCCTGTTATCTGGCCGGCACCTGATCATCTGTGACGTGGGAGATAGCGACGCGACGGCGGCCGCAAAGGAGCTATTCGCGTCGACAATGGTTGAGCAGCTCGACATGGGGCTCGAGGATCACGATCGCCTTATCGCCTATGTGCTCGGTTTGTCGCACGCGCTGAATATCGCGTTCTTTACTGCGCTGGCCGAGAGCGGCGAAGCTGCCCCGAAACTTGCCAGATTGTCCTCCACGACATTTGACTCGCAGCTACTTGTGTCCGCGGCGGTAGCCGAGGACAACCCGTACCTGTATTTCGAAATTCAGAATCTCAACAAATTTGGTCTCGGACCGCTGGATGCGCTGTGCGATGCGGCGGCCCGCATCCGTGAGACGGTCGCCGCCGGTGACGAAGAGGCCTTCGTTGATCTAATGCAGAAAGGCCGCGAATACCTTGCGCTGAGAGGCTAAGCGTATGGCAAACATCGAGGAACTGACTGAGGAGCTTGAAGCGACCAACCGCAAGCTCGAGGCGATGACGGCGGCGGTTGCCAGCAACGACGAGAAAATGCGCCGGACGCATCGACGTGAGCTGCGCCTGCTGCAGGCCGATACGCTCGACTCTCTGATCTACGCTATGACGGAGGGCTTGCGGGTGAGCTACGGCCTCGAATACGTAAGTCTGGTGCTCTGCGATCCTGATCACGATGTTCGCCATTTGCTGATCGCAAACGGCACGCCCGCCGAAGATTTCGACAGTCTGCTGATCGTTGAGTCAATGACGGGTCTCGCGCCGCAGTACATTTCGCTGCAACGACCATGGCTGGGTGCTTTCACCCATTGTGACCATCAGCTGATATGTCCTCGGGCGGACGAGGCCGAGAGCATCGCGATGATTCCTCTGACGTACCGCCAAAAGCTGCTTGGCAGTATCAATCTCTGCAGCGCTGACCCCGATCGTTTTACACGGGCGCATGCCACTGATTTTCTCGCGCATCTTGGCGTTATCGCCTCGTTCTGCGTCGAGAACGCTGTGAACCGGGCGCGACTGTTGCGCAGCGGATTCACGGACGTTCTTACCGGGTGGCACAATCGCCGTTATCTCAGCGTTCGCCTGAGCGAAGAGTTAGCGCGCGCCCGTCGCGACGGCTCGCGGCTGGTGTGCCTGATGCTGGACATCGATCATTTCAAACGGGTCAATGACAACTGGGGACACGCCGCGGGTGATGTAGTACTGCGAGAAATCGCGCAGCGGATCGAATCCCAGGTTCGCGCAAGCGATGTTGCGGCACGGTACGGCGGCGAGGAATTCGTCGTGTTGCTGCCGGGCACTGAGGTTGGTTCCGCGATGCTGCTTGCCGAACGGATTCGAACGGCCGTTTCTGCGAAACCTGTCGATTTGCCAAACGGTGACTCGGTGACGATTACGGCGTCGATTGGTATTTCAGAGGTTCATCCTGCGCCGCAGGCGATCGATCTCAAGACTGTCGGCGATGCGCTGATCGCACGTGCCGACGTCGCGCTGTACGCGGCGAAATCGGCCGGCCGTGATCGCGTTGTGGTCGAGGCGGCATGACCCGAGTCGCCCGGTTCGCTCTGATAGTCGGATTATGGATGACGGCCTGCGACTCCGGGCCAATACTGGAACCTGTGGTCGTTTACGCCAGCGCTGAGCAAGAAATCCGGCTTGCCGCAGAGTTCTCACGGTTTACCCACGAAACACGCGTTCCGGTGAAGGTGATCGTTGGTGACAGCAACGTGCTTACCGACAACGTCATTGACAACCGCGGCACGCCGGCTGCGGACGTTTTGCTGACCTCCAATGTTGCAGACATTTGGCGCGCCGCCGATCGAGGTGCGCTACGGCCGCTGACGGGCACGGCCGTGGTTGACGTGCCGCCGCTTATCAGGGATCCCGACCGGCTTTGGGCAGCGATTCAGGTCCGGTATGCGATTATCGGCGTTTCGCCCGATGCCGGGCATACAGGCCCTGGCAGCTACGCAGATTTGGCGAAGTCCGACTTTCGCGGGTCAGTGTGTCTTTCCTCTGTAGTGCTCCCGCTCAACCGATCACTGGTCGCGATGCTGGCCGAAGACCTCGGCGTCAAACCTGCCGAACGCATCGTGCGGGCCTGGGTGAGAAATCTGGGGGCGGAGCCTTTTGCAACCGAGGGTGAATTGCTTGATGCACTGCGATCCGGCACTTGCGCATACGCAATCTTTTCGAGCTCGATCGATAGCGAGGGCCTGTCCACTATCCGACCAAACCCGCTCTATCTGGATATCGATGGCATTGGCGTCGCGCGGCATGCGCATAACCCCGCATCGGCGCAAGCCCTTGTCGACTGGCTGCTGCGAGAGACACGCTTGCGCGGCCCCGAATTGTCCAATGGCAAGAACATCGGAGTTGCGGGCTGGCGGGACGAAGACGCAAGGCTGCTAGCCGAGCGCGCCGGTTATCGATAACGCGACTGCCGAGCCCGGCTCATCAGAATCAAAAACAGGGGCACGCCGATCGCGGCCGTCAATGCCCCGACAGGCAGTTGTCGCGGCGCCATCAATGTACGTGCCATCGTGTCGGCGACGACCAGTAAAGCGCCGCCTGCAATCGCAGACGCTGGCAACACCAGGCGATGGTCGCTGCCCGCCACCAGGCGTACCAGGTGCGGAACGACCAACCCGATAAAACCGATGACGCCGGCTGTGGTGACGGCCAGGGCGGTCGCCATCGCCGCGGCGACAAAGATTATGTAGCGAAATGCCGGTACGGGCAGGCCAACGATAGCGGCCTGCAACTCGCCGCGCGAAAGCACGTTGAGATGCCGGGCTCCAAGGGTTCCGCCGATGATAAGTACACCAAGCAGTAGCAATGCCCGGGCAGGTTCGTAAGCGAAGCTCAGATCGCCCATCAGCCAGAACAGCATGCCGCGAAGATTCTGGTCCGGCGTCAGTGCGAGAATCAAGGTTGTCGCCGCGCTGAATCCCGCGGCGAGGACAACGCCGGTCAGCAGCAGCCGCGTGGGCGTCCAGCTGCCGGTGCCATGCGCAATCGAAAACACCAGCAGGGTTGCCGCCATCGCGCCGGCAAAAGCGGACAGGTCTACGACAGCCGCGCCCATGCCGAATAACATGGCAAGCAACGCCGCGACCGCTGCTCCGCCGGAACTGCCCAGAATATAAGGCTCGGCGAGCGGGTTTCTGAGTAACACCTGCATGAGGACCCCGGCAACGGCGAGCAAGCCGCCGACCGCAAAGGCCGTCATCGCGCGCGGCAAGCGCAGCTCAATGACCAGTGATCTCACCTGGGGCGTTGCCTCGCCGCGCAACGCGCCAAGCATCTCGGAAAAGCTGACATCGGCACTGCCCGATGCCAGGGCAACCATGAGCGCACCCGCCGCGAGCAGCAGCAATCCGACGAGCAGGATCCCGTTGCGGCCTGTGGACACGAAAAATCTCCTGGGGCGATTGGCGGTGGATAGTGTAAAGTAAACGGCAGTTAGAGTTTCAGTACGGTTGCTATGGGCAACGATTGGATTGACGCCGATGGGTTTCGCGCCAATGTCGGCATCATCCTTGCGAATGCTGACAACAAGCTCCTGCTTGGTGGTCGGATAGGCGCCAAGGGCTGGCAGTTTCCGCAAGGTGGCATGCTGGAAGGCGAGGACCCCTTCGATGCGATGTTTCGCGAGCTGCACGAAGAGATTGGTCTCGAAGCGGGCGATGTCGAGGTGCTCGGCGTAAGCAGTGACTGGCTGCGTTACCGGCTGCCGGATAAATTCGTTCGCCGCAACAGCCGGCCCCTGTGTATCGGACAAAAACAGCGCTGGTTCATGCTGCGGCTGATCACTGACGATTCCAGGGTCCGTTTCGATCGTTGTGATAAACCTGAATTCGACCGGGCGCGCTGGGTTCAATTCTGGCGTCCAGTTAATGAAGTCATCTATTTCAAACGGCGCGTGTATGCGCGTGCGTTGCACGAACTCGGTCCCGCGCTCTTCCCGAATGGATTGCCGCGGCGTCCGCGATGGTGGCCGAAGCGTTGGCGCGCCGCATTTGACAAGGATATTGCCAAGACCGTCATAGCGGCAGACTAGCGTGTCAATCCGTGACCTGGTGCACTTCTGTTTAAACGATACGCCGCGTAACATAACGTCAATCGAGTCATACCCGACATAGCGGAGCGCTGTGGCCACCAATTCTCATCTGCAAATGCACGGAACGGGCAGGAACTGGGCGATGCGAGGCCTGGTGCTTCTGCTTATCGTAATAAGTGGCTATCTCATCTTCGAATTCGGGCGCATTTCGGCGGGCTACGACGTTGTCGACGCGGCCAAAGACCGGCAGGCCTACCAGGAGCGTATCAAGCGGCTTGACGACGAAATCGTGGAGCTCAAGCAGGAAGTTGCATTACTGGAGACGCATCGGGAAATCGATCGAGCGGCGTACAAAGAAGTCGAAGGCAGCCTGATGTCGCTGCAGGCCAAGATTCAGGAGCAGCGCGATGCGATCGCCTTCTACCGCGGAATAGTGTCGCCCGCCGACGGAAAAAGGGGTCTCCGCGTGCAGGATCTGAAGGTGACTCGTGGTAATGCGGAACGCGAATTCAATTTGCGGCTGGTTCTGGTACAAGCGATGCAGCACGATCGCAAGGTATCCGGCGATGTCAACCTCAGCCTACAGGGTAGCCAGGATGGCGTTGCAACGGTCTACACGCTGAAACAGCTGATTCCGGCCGATGCCGATCAGGGTTGGGCATTCTCTTTTCGCTATTTCCAGGACTTCGATCGGCAATTGGTGTTGCCCGATGGCTTCACACCAGAGCGTATTCGTGTTGAAGTGCGCTCGAAAACCCGCTCGATCGAGAGTATCGATGAAAGTTACGCCTGGACAACGAGCCCGGGCTGAGTGTGTGACGCCGCAGTTCGCGGTAATTGGAGATGTCAATGTTCGGTAAGAAGCATCGCAGGCACACCGTTGTTGAATCGCTGGTCGGCGCCAACAGCAAGTTGAGCGGTGACCTGCATTTCAAGGGCGGTTGCCATATCGACGGCACGGTCCATGGTAACGTTACCGCGGATCCGGATACCGAATCGGCGTTGAGTATCAGTGATATAGGCAATGTCGACGGGGGAGTGACGGTGCCGTATGTGGTACTCAACGGCATCGTGCGGGGCGACGTGTTTGCGAGCCAACGAGTGGAACTCGGACCGACCGCGCGTGTCATTGGCAATGTGTATTACAATCTTATCGAGATGGCCATCGGCGCGGAGATCAATGGCAAGCTGGTCCATCAGCCGGAAGGACAGGTGCCGCTGCTGGAGCAGACGTCTCGAATTGACAAATCGGCTGCTGCTGTAGGCGAGTCGTAGCAGCCCCGGACGGAAATCAGGAAATAGCAATTATGGTAAATGCAGTATCCCAGTCACCACCACCGCCGCCGAGCGTCGTATTCACCGACGCGGCAGCGACCAAGGTGGGCCAGCTCATCGCTGAGGAGGACAACCCGAATCTCAAGCTCCGCGTATTTATTTCGGGCGGCGGCTGCTCCGGTTTCCAGTACGGCTTTACGTTTGATGAGGATATCGAGGATGGCGACAGCCAGGTCGAAAACCAGGGCGTTACGCTGTTGATCGATCCCATGAGTGTGCAGTATCTCATGGGCGCCGAAATCGATTACAAAGAAGATCTTCAGGGTGCGCAGTTCATCATCCGGAATCCAAATGCACAAACCACCTGCGGCTGCGGATCGTCTTTTACCGTCTGAGCTCACCCAGCCCGAAATAATCGCAGCCGTTGATCTCGGCTCAAACAGTTTTCATATGATCGTCGGCGAGCTGCGCCACGGGCAGCTCGCGATCCTCGATAGAATCCGCGAGACCGTCAGGCTCGCCGAAGGCCTGTCACCGACCGGCGATCTTCTCGACGATGCCCGGCAAAGGGCGATTGCCTGTCTGTCACAATTTGGCGAGCGGCTGCGGGAAATGCATGCCGGTAACGTCCGTGCCGCCGGAACCAGCACGATTCGACGAGCCCGGGAAGACTCGTCGTTCATGACAGAGGCCGAAGACGCGCTGGGCCATCCGATCGAGATCATTTCGGGAATCGAGGAAGCGCGCCTCATCTACAATGGTGTGACGCACAGCCTTCCCCCCGCAGATGGCCTGAGGCTGGTAATGGATATCGGTGGTGGCAGCACCGAACTCATACTCGGACAGGGCCGACAGCCCAAGGCGCTCGAAAGCTTGCAGTTGGGCTGCGTGTCGATGACCGAGCGTTTCTTTCCGGACGGCAAGCTTACCCGGCAAGCGTTCGACAAGGCGCGCATGGCCGCGCGACTCGAACTGCGTCCGATCAAGGCTTTCTTCCGCGGCGCGGCCGATGTCGAGGCGATCGGCACGTCCGGCACCATTCGCTCAACCGAAGTCGTGTCGATGAGTTTGGGGATTTCTGATTCGGACATCACGCCGGCAGCCATCGAGCAACTTATCGATGAGGTGTTGAAGTTTGACACCGTCGCCGACCTGTCTCTTCCGGGACTCAGCGAACGACGCGCGCAGGTCTGGCCGGGTGGGCTGTCGATTCTCGCTGAATTGCTTGGTGTGCTGCGCATCGGGAACCTGAAGATCTCCGACGGCGCGCTGCGGGAAGGGCTGCTATACGATCTGCTGGGCAGGCTGCAGCACGAGGATGCGCGCGAGCGTACGGTCCAGGCTATGGCCGGTCGTTACAATGTGGATACGGACCAGGCTCATCGGGTGGCCGCTACGGCGGCAGCGCTGTACGGGCAGTGCGCCACGGACTGGGGGCTGCTTGGCGAATTGGAGGCGCGAATGCTCGACTGGTCTGCACGGCTGCACGAGATCGGTCTCGATATCTCTCACGACGGTTACGAGCGGCACGGCGCCTACATCGCGGAGAATGCAGACATGCCGGGCTTTCCGCGCGCGGAACAACGTTATCTGGCCTTCCTCGTGGGCAGTCAGCGGCACAATCTGTGGAAGACCCAGCTAAAACAGTTACCAAAGAAATGGCGCGTATCGGCATTACGTGTCGCACTGCTGCTACGTCTTGCCGTATTACTGAATCGCAGCCGCAAGAACGACGTAGCGCCGGCGCTCGAAATTCAGACTAAAAAGAAATCCCTACGTCTCAGTTTCGATCAGGCTTGGTTAAAGGCCAATCCGCTCACCGTTGCTGATCTTGAGCGCGAACAGGAACTACTTACGCTCGTCGATTACCGACTGACGTTCGACACAACTTGATATCGTATTGTAAGGCCGTGGGGCCGCCGCCTGCGCGAATGAGGCTCCCCTTGAAGGCCTGGTAATTGCCCTACAACGGTGTCGTGAGCTGTTGCAGGAACGTCTCCTGGGCCGAGACGCGTTGCTCGTCTCCGGGCGAGAGACGTGTGTAACTGCCGTTACCGTTTAACACCCAGGCCTGGCAATTATCGGCCAGGAACAAGTCCAGGTGCGTGCGCAGCTTGTCTTTCATGGCTTTCTGACGAATCTCGAAACAGGACTCGTTGCGGCGGAACAGGTTGCGCTCCATCCAGTCGGCGCTTGAACAATAGAACTCCTCATTGCCGTCATTGTGGAAGTAATAGACGCGCGAATGCTCGAGAAAGCGACCGACGATCGAGCGCACATGGATATTTTCCGACAGACCTTTCACGCCCGGGCGCAAAGAACAGATGCCGCGAACAATCAGGTCGATCTTCACGCCTGCCTGTGAGGCTTCGTAAAGGGCGTCGATGAGCTGCGGTTCGTTCACTGAGTTGACCTTCGCAATAATGCGAGCATCCTTTCCGGCCTTCGCGATACTGGTTTCACGCTGTATTTTGTCCATCAATGCCGGGAAAAGACTAAACGGCGAGGCGAGCATGCGCGTCATGCCGGTGGCTTCAGTCAGGCTGGTGAGCTGCAGGAACAGCTTGTGCACGTCCTCACCCAGAGGTTGGCCGCTCGACAGGTAGCCATAGTCGGTATAGACCGACGTCGTTGCGTGATGGTAGTTGCCGGTTCCGAGGTGCACGTAACGCACGAGCTTGTCGTCCTCACGGCGCACGATGAGCAACATCTTCGCATGTGTCTTGAACCCGACCAGTCCGTAGACGACCTGCGCCCCGGCCTCCTGGAGCCTGTTCGCGAGCGCGATGTTGGCCGCCTCATCGAAACGAGCCATAAGCTCGATGACAACGGTGACCTCTTTTCCAGAGCGCGCGGCTGTCACCAGGTGATCCACGATTGGCGAGTCGGCACCCGTGCGATACAGAGTCTGCTTGATCGCGAGCACGTCAGGATCGACTGCCGCTAACGCGATGAAGTCAATGACCGGAGCGAAGGACTGATACGGGTGATGCAGCAGCACGTTCTTCTTGGACAGGATTTCGAACATGTTCTCGTCCGTCTGCATTTCGTCGGGTAGGCCCTGGGCGAATGGCTCGTAAAGAAGTTCCGGATGATCCGTAACATCGCAAACGGTGCTCATGCGATTGAGGTTTACCGGGCCCTCGACGAGGTACATATCGGATTTTTGCAGAGAGAAGTGGTCGAGCAGAAATTCCTGCAGATCTTCGGGGCACTCATGTCCGATTTCTATGCGAACGGCCGCGCCATAGCGGCTGGCCTCGAGCTGACCTTCCAGCACCCGGACCAGGTCGCTGACTTCCTCGTCGTCAATATAAAGGTCGCTGTTTCGCGTGACACGAAACTGATAGCAGCCATCGACCTCCAGCCCCGGAAACAGGCGATCGACATGCACGCGAATGACCGAAGAGAGGAATACGTAGTTATGTTCGCCGGGCTTACTCAGGTGCTCCGGAAGTTCTATGATGCGCGGCAACGATCGCGGCGCCTGTACCATGCCTCGATGCCGGCGCCGACCGAACGCATCGCGACCGTGTAGGCGCATGATGAAGTTCAGGCTCTTGTTGAGAATGCGCGGGAATGGCCGCGACGGATCGAAGGTCAGCGGCGTCAGCACGGGAATGACCTGCTCGTCGAAATACTGGCTGAGCCAGGCCTGTTGTTCGTCGTTCCACTCGTGGCTTTGCACGAAGCACATGCCGGCCTTTTCCAATTCGGGGAACATTACCTTATTCAGCAGCTCGTACTGCTGATCCACGAGTTGGCCGACCTCTTCACGCAAGCGGTCGAACAACTCCTGTGACGGCATCTTCTCAGGACCTTGCGCGGGCGCCCCGATTTCCATGCGCTGCTTGAGCCCCGCGACGCGGATTTCGAAGAACTCGTCGAGGTTGGTACAGCTGATGCAAAGGAAGCGCAGCCGCTCAAGCAGCGGTATGTCGGGATCGCCTGCTTGCGCGAAAACGCGCTTGTGGAACTCGAGCAGGCTGAGTTCGCGATTAATGTAGAGGCTGTCCATCTAGAGGTCCAACACCGTCATTTGGATTGGTTCAACGCGCTCTGAAGCGGTTGATCACGAGGCGTAGTGTATCGCGCCCAGTATGACTTTGTGACTCGCACCCGTCACACTCGGTAGGTTGCCGGTCTTTTTTCTGATTGTTCGCATTGCCAGCCAGGCGAACGCAGCCGCCTCGACCCAATCGGGGTCAAGCCCGACGGCCTGCGTACTCTCGACAGCACTTTTGGACAGACGGCGTCTCAGGCGCTGCATCAGATCGTGGTTGTGCACGCCGCCGCCGCAGACATAGGTCTCGCGGGTCGCAGGCGCATACCGCTCAATCGCCGCGGCAACGGAGATGGCCGTGAGTTCGGAGAGCGTTGCCTGAACGTCGCAGGGATCATGTTTGTCAACGCCAAATCCGCTCAGCCATTCCAGGTTGAAGTGCTCGAAGCCGGTACTTTTCGGTGGCGGCGCCTTGAAGTACTCGTCGTTGACCAGCGCGTCGAGCAAATCGTCCGCCACGCTACCGGCGGCCGCCCACTGACCGTTTTCGTCATACTGTAAGGACCGCCGCGCGCCAATCCACGCGTCCAGTAACGTGTTGCCGGGGCCGGTATCGAATCCCGTTATCGGCGCAGCGTCGCCCGGAAGCACGGTGACATTGGCAATACCCCCGAGATTGAGAACGACCCGATGTTTGCCGGGCGCTCGGAACAGCCACTCGTGGAACGGGGGCACCAGCGGAGCGCCCTGCCCACCAGCCACGATGTCGGCGCGGCGAAAGTCGGCCACCGTGGTAATAGCGGTTCCCGCGGCAATGGTCGTCGGGTCCCCGACCTGCAGGGAGAACGGCCGCAAGCCGTCCGGCTGGTGGCGAAGCGTCTGACCGTGACTTCCGATCGCGACGATGTCGGCCGCAGAGATGCCGCTCTTTTCAATGAGCGCCAGGGCGGCGTCCCGAAAACACTCGCCGACCCATCGGTCGAGCGCGCCCAGCCTGTCGAGGCCGCAGGCGTCCGGTTTCGCAATCAATGATCGCAGTGCGTCGCGGAGTTCTGCGGGATAGGCATGAACATGAGTTTCGCGAAGCTCAAACGCGTCGTCAGCAATCGTTGCCAGGACAGAATCTATTCCGTCCATGCTGGTGCCGGAGATCAGACCAATGTAATCGTCAGGCATCGGGCATTACTGGCCGCCGTATCCGAGAGAGGCGACCTGTCCGCGCTTGAATTGTTCCAGCTCTCTCATGATCGGCTTGGCAGCCGCGAAAAAAGCCTCCCGGTATTCATCAGCAATCGGCTCAGCGTCGGGCAGGCGCACCGTACGCGGATTCCGGTGCACTCCATTGACGCGATACTCGTAGTGGAGGTGATTGGCGGTCGCAAGGCCGGTCGCGCCGACGTAACCGATGGTCTGCCCCTGGCGCACGCGCGACCCGATTCTCGCCTTGGCCGCAAAGGACGACATATGCGCATACAGTGTCGTGATGTTACCGCCGTGTTGGAGGATTACCGCTTTGCCGTAGCCTGACTTGGTGCCCCGGAATATGACTTTGCCATCGCCCGAGGCCTTGATTGGCGTCCCGCGCGGCGCCGCGTAGTCGACGCCGCGGTGTGCACGTATCGTATTCAGAATCGGATGGCGGCGATTCGGATTGAAGTTTGAACTGATTCGGGTGAAATCCACTGGATTGCGGAGGAACGCTTTGCGTACGCTTTTGCCTTCCGGAGTGAAGTAGTCCGTGCGGTCTTCCTTATTTTTGAATCGAACGGCCTGAATCGATCGGCCTCTGTTGTTGAATTCGGCTGCGATGATCTCACCGTCGGTAACGAACTCACCGTCCTGCCAGATTTCCTCATACTGAACGTAGTAGTTGTCGCCACTGCGGATATCGAGAACGAAATCGACATCCCAGGCGAAAATGCCGGCTATGTTCATGATCACCTTGTCTGACAGGCCGGCTTCTGCAGCGCTCTCAAACAACGAGGTATCGATCACGCCATAAGCATGTTGTTTTCGGGTTTCGACCGGCCGCTCGATAAGCTTTGCGACGAAGCTCGAGGCATCTTTGTCGATCCTGAGCGCACTGGTCAGGTTCAGTTCGGAGTAGATACTGATGAGTTCGCCCTGATCGTGCGTGATTTCAAAGACGTCGCCCGGTTTGATCTTGCGAAACAGCTGCTTGGCCTCGTCGAGCCTTGCGATAGTCATTAGCTGCCCGAGGTTTAGCTGGTTCTTACGGAACAGCCTTTCCATGGTGTCGCCGCGCCCGACCGTTAACACCAAGGTATCAAACTCAGGTTCAGGTTCCGCAGCTATGAGCGGTTCTGCCAATTCCGGCATTGGCGATTCGGATGCCTCCTGATCGCTGTCTGCCAGAGCAGGCACGCTCGTAGTCCTGGTTGCCGTCAATTCGGGAGTGTCCGGGATAGTCGGCTTCGGGTCGCTCGAATTCAGTCCTTTAAAGAGCGCCAGGCCGATCAGCGGTAGCCCCAGGCCGACAAAAAACCAGTGAAGAGCGCGGGATTTTGCGGGTCCTTTCGCTGCAGATGGCTTGTAATCGTGAAGAAGTGGACTGACCGGACGATTCAAGTCTGCGTCCCCCGAAGTTAGTGCGCCGCACTGAAAGCCGCTACTCTACCGTGCGTCATTTTCAAGGTCAAAGAAAAGGGTTATAAGTCATGGTGTTAACGGGCACAGGGATGCTACAGTTTCGCAGCCGATCACTCGGCGAAATTTGACAAGGATTGGCAAGTCACTGTCATGACCGAATTCGACCAACAAATCGCAGAACTCAGCCGCGGTGCTGACGAGGTACTGCCGGCAGACGGGCTTCTCGCAAAGTTGAAGCAGAAGAGACCGCTGATCGTTAAAGCCGGCTTCGATCCGACGGCGCCCGACCTGCATATCGGTCACACGGTACTCATCAACAAGATGAGGCAGTTTCAGCAACTGGGTCACGACGTCGTGTTCCTGATCGGTGATTTCACCGGCATGATCGGCGATCCATCGGGTAGGAGCGCGGTGCGCCCTCCGTTATCGCCAGACGAGATCAAGGCCAATGCCGCGACCTATGAGGCGCAGATCTTCAAGATTCTGGACAAGGACAAGACGCGGGTCGAATTCAATTCAACCTGGATGGGAAAAATGGATGCGGCCGGTCTCATCAGACTGGCTGCACGGCATACGGTGGCACGCATGCTCGAGCGCGATGACTTCAACAAGCGTTACGCCGGCGGCCAACCCATTTCGATCCATGAATTCCTGTACCCGCTCGTGCAAGGGTACGACTCCGTGCAGCTCAAAGCCGATGTGGAGCTCGGCGGCACGGACCAGAAGTTTAATCTGCTTGTCGGTCGCCAACTGCAGCAGGACTATGGCCAGGAGCCGCAGGTCGTGATGACGACTCCGTTGCTGGAGGGCCTTGACGGTGTTCAGAAGATGTCGAAATCACTGCACAACTACATCGGCATTACGGATCCGCCCGGCGAGATGTTCGGCAAAATAATGTCGATTTCCGACGATTTGATGTGGCGATACTTCGACGTTCTCAGCTTCCGCAGCCTTGACGATATCGCCGAACTGCGGCGCTCGGTCGAGGCTGGCCTGAATCCCCGCGACGCAAAATTTGAACTTGGGACCGAAATCGTTGCCAGATTCCATAACGAGGCGCTGGCGGAGAGCGCGAAAGCAGAGTTCATCTCCCGTTTTCAGCAGGGTGCGATGCCCGATGATATTTCCGAAATCGCGCTCCAGAGTCAGGATGGCCAATTGGGCATTGCCCATCTATTAAAGGGCGCCGGACTCGTAAGCAGCACCTCGGAGGCTTTTCGAATGATCGATCAAGGCGCCGTCAGGATCGACGGCCAGCGAATTGACGATCGTTCGTTACAGATCGCGGCCGGGAGCTCTAATGTTTACCAGGTCGGCAAACGCCGGTTCGCACGCGTCACTCTCGCCTGAGCGCGGCGCGATGGGGACGGCAATTCCGCGCTGCCGAGCCACGATCAGACCGGAGGTGCAGCAATGAACTGGATTAGGAACCTTGCAGCTACGGCCATAGTCGCTGGCCTGATGGCACCCGCGGCAGCGATGACCGATGCCGAGGTTGACGAGCTTCGCGCACAGTTCCAAAACGTGATCGACGGTTTGAACGACGATTCGTTTGATCGATTCAATCGGGCGATCTCCAAGAAAGACATGACAGCCCGCATCTTCGGCGGCCGGTTGATTGAGCCCGACGTGAAGCAGGCCTTCTCTTCCGACTTTGCGTCGTCGCTTCAGGGAATGTTCGTTTCATCGTTTCCACAATCGAAAAGCGAAATCCTTGGGACTCTGATCGACTTTCAGTTCAGCGAGGATCAGGGACAAGCGGTCGTGCGCTACGCTGCCTCAGGCTATCGCTATTCCTACCATGTCTATGAGCTGGGCCTGGACTCAAGAGGGCGCATGCTGATCGTGGACTGGCTCGACTACTTTCAGGGCAACCGCTTCTCCGACGAGGCGGGGCAGGCGCTGGTCATGGCCATGCCCAGCAAGCCGTCGACCCGTAACATGCTGCAAAACAAAACGCTGGGCGACGGCGAAATTTTTCAGGCCGGCGAACTTTTCAAGGCGGTACGCGACAAAGAGGCCGAGCGATTCTTCCAGATATTCGATGGACTGGATCCCGCGCTTCTCAAAGAGCCTATGGTCCTGCGGCTTAACCTGCAGCTGTCGTTGGTGTTCCCGGAAAGCCCCCGAGCAGCAAACGCGGTTCAGATGATCGTCGATACGTTTCCGGACGATCACCTCAATAGCCTGAGATTGGTCGGTTACTTCATTGCGAACCGACAGTACGAAGAAGCCATTGACGCGATAGAGCGATTTCAGGAGGGTAGCGGTATTCGTGATGGTGCAATGGAATCCGTGAAGTCGGCCGCGGCCCTGGCGATGGGAAATTTGGACGACGCGGAAAAACACGCATTGCAGGCCACGGTCGTCGAGCCGTCGCTCGAACTGGGATGGTGGTCGCTGCTGCGCGCGCGGACCCGCGCCAAAGACTACGATGGCGCAACGGAGGCGCTGACGCGGCTTGAAGACGAATTCGGCCATACGCTCGATGCCGCCAAGCTAAAACGCGATCGCTTTCTCAAGGTGCTGGCTGACAAGCAGGAATACCTGAACTGGCGTGCGTCCCGAGAATAAGAGCAACGTCGAAATTGTCGAATACTCCGCTCGTTACGGAGATGCCTTTGAGCGTCTGAACGTTGAATGGCTCGACAAGTACTTCGAGGTAGAGCCGATTGACCGGCAAATCCTGTCGGATCCGATGAGCACCATCATCGCGCCGGGCGGTGTTATTTTGTATGCCCGCGTTGAGGCGGAGGTCGTTGGCACTGTGGCGCTCAAGTACGCCGGCGACGGAGTCTACGAGCTGACCAAAATGGCGGTCACTGAGCGGCGGCAGGGTCTGGGCATCGGCCGCAAGCTGCTGCAGGCGGCCATCCGGAGGTTTCAGCAACTGGATGGGAATACGCTCTATCTCGAGTCGCACAGCTCCCTGGGGCCGGCGATTGCGCTGTATGAATCTGCGGGATTTTGCCACGAAACTCCGCCGGCGCCCTCAGAGTATGCGCGTGCCGACGTCTTCATGGTGTACCGGGGGGAAGCCGCCCTGACTGCCTGAGGGCCCATTATTCGGGGAAGAATAGCCGTTATCGGGCCTGTGTGCAGCCCGACCGGAGCCCCCGCCGGGCCTGGATTTGCGGCTGCTTCAAAAAACATGAAGAAAGATGTTGACGGAGGGTCGTTGGCCGCTATAATGCCCCGCTCGCTGAGGACACGGTGTTCCTCGGAGAACCCAGATTAGAGATTTGCAGGCGCCGGAGGGCTGTTGATTGGTCCGCTTTCGCCTGTATAATTGTGGGTCCCCTCGAATGGGGGTAGGAATTGGGGACATTCTTAATTTGGACCACCATCCGGTCGGGCCAAATGGCTGGGAAGCCGAATTAAGAATGTCCCCGTTTTCGATCGCTCTTTAAAAATTCAATCAGATAATTTGTGTGGGTGCTTGCGCTGGACTTTGCGAAGGCAAAATCAAGCGTAAATACCTAAGTTTAATTTTAGTAATTAAGCTGGGGATTACGTCTTTAGATAAAGCTCAAAGCTTTAAACTGAAGAGTTTGATCCTGGCTCAGATTGAACGCTGGCGGCATGCCTAACACATGCAAGTCGAACGGTAACGCGAAGAGCTTGCTCTTTGGCGACGAGTGGCGGACGGGTGAGTAATACTTAGGAATCTGCCCAGTAGTGGGGGACAACTCGGGGAAACTCGAGCTAATACCGCATACGCCCTA
>CAMYMR010000005.1 GCA_947259285.1 uncultured Woeseiaceae bacterium
ATCGATGCGGAGCAGGTAGCCGCGGTCGTCGAAGGTGACGCCGGGATCTGTGCGAAACTGCTCGGCCTTGCCAATTCTGCGTACTTCGGGCTGTCAGAGCCAGTCAATGACCTGGGTGAAGCGATTTCCCGTGTATTGGGCGTGGATACCGTTCGATCGCTCGTCCTGGCCATGGCAATACAGCAGTCTTTCAACAGCAAAAAGTGCCCGACATTTGTTGTCGAGCGATTCTGGCGCGTTTCCCTGATGACGGCGGAGTGTTGCAAGAAGATCGCATCATCGGATGAATCGGCCGACGACGCAGAGCGCGACCTGGCTTACTCGGCCGGTCTCTGCCATAACCTCGGCCTGATGGCGTTGACGCACATTGAGCCTGAGAGAACCTGCGAGGTGCTGATGCGCAACGACGAGGATAGAGAGGAAGGTGCGCTGACCAAAAGCCTCTACGAGGAGTTCAAGACCGATCACAAGATGATGACGGCAGAACTCGCTCGCATCTGGTCGCTTCCGGCGCCGATGGTTGCAGCATACCGCTATCGTGCGTATCCCGACATCGAATGCGACGATCGTCTCGGCAAAGTTGTCACTGCCGGCGTGATCGCCGTACAGAACGCCAGCGTCCCGGAGGAACTTCGCGTCAGTCTGGCTCCGTGGGCTGCGTTTTTCGGCATGTCGGTCGACGAACTTCAGGCCAAGGCGGTATTCGGCGAAAAGCAGAGAGAGCGGGTGCAGTCGCTCGCCGGCAGGCTGACGCGGTAAAGGTCATGAAGTCGACCTTTCTTTATAATTCCGGGCACAGGAAAGTATGAGTAATACATCGAAACGACGACCACTTGCCGTCATAGCCGATCATGATGCAGCGTCGGTTTCGCGGATGCGCCTGGCGATAGAGGACCTGGGTTTTCGGGTCGAAGAGGTTGAGAATGGAGTGATGGCCTGTGCCGCGTTCGTTGAACATGAACCGGACATCATGATTCTAAATGCCCAGCTGCCGATTCAGGATGGTTTGAAGACCTGCGCGGATATTCGACGCTTACCGGGTGGCGATGCTGCCGCGATCGTCGTGCTATCGGAACGTGACGACGTGGAGATCGTGGACGCGGCCTACAGTGCGGGCGCGACCGAGTTTGTACCAATGCCTGTCAACTGGCCAGCATTCGGTTACCGCATCCGATCCATGCTTCGTGCCAGCGGCGACTATGCCAGCATGCGCAGAACTGAAGCGACAAACAAGGTCCTGCTAAACGCGATGCCGGATACGTTCGTCGTTCTCGATAGCGATGGCGCTGTCTCCGATTTCATTCCCGGCAAGCTTGAGCATCCGCTGGCAGGGCCGTCTCAAAGGGTCACCTGTCTGTCGGACATCTTGCCGACGAAGGCGATAAAAGTCTGGCGTGAGGCACGCCGATTTGTGAACGAGAAAAACCAGGCTACGCGAGTCGAATTCGCTGTCGAGCACCGCGAGGGGGTCCCGAGTTACTACGAAGCCCGATTCGTGCCTTATGTCGATCGCAAGACGCTAGCTCTCGTTACAGAGATTACCGACCGGAAGCTGGCGGAACAGCGCATCCGCCGTCTCGCCTTTTTCGATACCTTGACGGGACTGCCGAATCGGCAGTCATTCCGCCTTCAACTCGGTGGGATGATCACCGAGGCGGATGAAGAGGGCGATAAGGTCGCGGTCCTGTATATCGACCTCGATAATTTCAAGCGAATCAATGACACGCTCGGACATACGGTCGGTGACGGCGTCATCAACGCGATCGCGGAGCGGCTCTCCGGTTCCATTCGAGGCGGCCAGGGTTCATCGGATGACGATACGCCTTTCGGTCTTGCTCGGCTCGGCGGCGACGAATTCGCTTGCGCGATTAGTGGCTTCGAGGATGAGGGTGTTCTTTCGTCGATCGCCG
Organism: uncultured Woeseiaceae bacterium; assembly: GCA_947259285.1. Taxonomy (GTDB): domain Bacteria; phylum Pseudomonadota; class Gammaproteobacteria; order Steroidobacterales; family Woeseiaceae; genus UBA1847. The sequence continues at coordinate 1,911 of CAMYMR010000005.1, forward strand.
ACCGGATGAGTCAGCTCTTAAGACAGCCCGTCCGCTACGAGGGTCACGAGTTCGTCGTTACGCCCAGTATCGGGATCTCTGTTTATCCGGACGATGCCGACAACGTCGAAGACCTGCTTAAAAATGCCGATGTCGCTATGTACCAGGCGAAGGACGCAGGTCGGGATAGTGTGCACTTCTATTCAGACACACTGGCAATTCGAAACTTGCACGGACTCGCACTGGAGAACGATCTTCGCAGGGCACTGGACAATGGGGAGCTCGAGCTTCATTACCAGCCAAAATTCCAGTTGAGCACGTGGGAACTCGTGGGGGTTGAGGCGCTGGTGCGGTGGCGCCAGGGAGACGGCAGCTATATACCGCCATCGACTTTTATTCCGATGGCGGAGAAATCAGGCCAGATCGTGCCCTTGGGAGATTGGGTCCTTCGGACGGCCTGCAAGCAGGCCCGGGAATGGCAGCTGAAATACGGGCGGTCGACACGAGTCGCGGTCAATATCTCAAGTCAGCAGTTTTACCAGAGTGATCTGAAAGAGACCGTGATGAAAGCGCTCTTCGAGGCCGGTGCCAAACCGAGTTTGCTGCAACTCGAACTCACCGAGAGCATTCTTATGCGCGATATCGACAAGACGATCGCGACGCTGGAGTACCTGAAGAATAACGGCATAACGCTGGCCATGGACGACTTTGGTACCGGATACTCTTCGCTAAGTTATCTGCGCCGCTTCCCTATCGATGCATTGAAGATCGACCGTTCCTTCGTGATGGATCTCGAGGAGAGCGAACACGGCGCCGCCATTTGTGCCGCTATTATCGCCATGTCGCGCCAGCTCGGTCTGACGGTTATTGCTGAAGGCGTGGAAACCGAGGAGCAGGTTATGTTCCTTCAATCTCACGATTGCGACCAGATTCAGGGCTACTTGTTCAGCAAACCCATTCCGGCGGGGGAATTCGCGAAGAGATTCCTGACCACCACGAAGGCCCCGTTGAAGATTGACAAGTCTCTATAGGCGAGCAGGCGGTTGGCGCTACTGATAGCCGCGCGCCTGTAGCCGAAAGAGATGGGCATACTGCCCGTCCTCGGCGAGCAGGCTTTCATGGTCTCCGCGCTCGAGTATCTTTCCGTCGTGAATCACAATGATCTGTGCTGCGGCCCGTACCGTCGAGAATCGGTGCGAGATGAGAATGGTCATCTTGTCGCCGCTGGCCGTTCGGAAATGCTCGAATACTGCGGCTTCCGACGAGGCATCCATCGCCGCCGTCGGCTCATCAAGCACCAGGATATCGGCGTCCGAACGCATGAAGGCCCGGGACAACGCTATCTTCTGCCACTGACCGCCGGACAGCTCACGACCATCTTTAAACCAGCGTCCAAGCTGTGTCTGGTAGCCCTTCGGCATGTCTTCGATAAAGGGAGCCGCCATGCCGGTCTCGGCGGCCTTCTCCCAGCGCTCCGAGTCGGCGATGTGGCGCACGTCTCCGGCACCTATGTTTTCGCCGACCGAGAACTGGTAGCGTCCGAAGTCCTGGAAGATAACGCCGATACGTTGACGCAACGCTTCGACATCCCAGTTCTGAAGATCGAGTCCGTCAAGTAGAATCTGTCCCTCGGTGGGATCGTACAGTCGTGTAAGCAGCTTGATCAGCGTGGTCTTGCCTGAGCCGTTTTCGCCGACGAGCGCCAGGCTTTCGCCAGGTCGAATCCTCAGGCTGATGTTGTCCAACGCTTTCTTGCTGGCGCCCGGGTAGCTGAACGACACGTTGCGAAATTCCAGTCCCGATGCCGGATCGGGTCCATACACGGCATCGCCTCGCTTCGCCGGCACTGGCTGTTCGAGGTATTCGTACAGATTGGACAGGTACAGATTATCCTCATACATCCCGCTGATCGATGTCAGGATCGCGGCGACGGCGGACTGGCCCTGTCGAAATAGCACGAGATACATCGTCATCGCGCCAAGCGTAATGGTCCCGGCAATCGTCGTGATTACGATCCAGGCGTATGCGCCGTACAGTGCGGCGGTAGAGATCAAGCCGAGCACGAATCCCCAGCCATCGCGGCGCAAGGTCAGGCGTCGATCTTCGACGAAGAGTCGCTTGAAGATATCCCTGTAGCGTTGTAACAGGCGCGGACCGAGCTGAAACAGCTTGACCTCTTTGACGCCATCCTCCCGTGCTATCACGGTTTCGAGATACATCTGCATCCGCGTTTCTGGCGAACGCCAGCGAAACAGGCGAAATGCATCTCCCGAGAATTTCGCTTCTGCGAAGAACGACGGCAAGCCGGCGCCCACCAGGATGACGACGGCCCATGGAGAAAAGGCAAATAGCAGAACGGCGTAGCTGGTCAGGGATATGGCGTTTTGTACGAGCCCGAACGTCCGCGTGACGAGACTGAGTGGCCGGCTCGAGGCCTCCCGCCGTGCCTGCGTGAGCTTGTCGTAGAACTCCGAGTCCTCGAAATGAGTGAGTTCGAGGGTCATCGCCTTTTCGAGGATCATCACGTTCACTCGCTGGCCGAGCAGGGCACGCAGTAGCGACTGGCTGGCCGAAATACCGCGCTGCGAAGCTGCCATGGCCGTGACAACCAACGCTTCGAGCAGCACGAGCTTCAGGACTCCTTGGGTGTCCGGGCTCTTCGCCCTGGTTGCCTCGACCACGCCGTCGACGATCAGCTGGCCAATGTAGGCGACCGCGGCCGGGAGAATGCCGGCTGCCAGCGTTAGCAGTGCCAATATAATTGTGAGTTGGCGACTCGTGGTCCAGACGAGTTCCAGGGCGCGAGTGCTGTAGGCAAAGACACCGAGACTGCGCCGAAACAGGCTGACGGCTTTATCGGGCTCTTCAGACACGTAACGGCCAGAGGTATGCGCGGCGGCTTATCGGATTGTCCCGGTTTGCGGAGATCGAAGTAGAATACTTCAAAAGACAGGCTGCGTCTGATGTTGGCGAGGAGTCAATCAGCTGTTCGAGAGCTCCAGAGGACTGCTGCGACCAGCGTCAGACCCACTCGAACCGGGCCGTGAAGTGTCGCAGGAACCGCGGCGCTTTGATGATCCTCATGCCTCGAATATTCTCACGCCTTTCCCAAACGCGACCAATTGCTTCGAGCACGTAGTCCATGTGACTCTGCGTGTAGACCCGTCTTGGAATTGCCAGGCGCAGTAATTCCAGCCGAGCCGGGTGCTCCTCGCCCGTGTGCGGATCCGCACCGAACATCACCGTTCCAATCTCTACGGCGCGAATGCCGGCCTCGATGTACAATTCCACGGCCAAAGCCTGACCGGGATACTGCAGCGAATCGATGTGCGGAAGAAAACGGCGCGCGTCGAGGTACACAGCATGGCCGCCAGCCGGCGCCATCACCGGGATGCCCGCCGTACGCAAATGTTCGACCACGTATCGGGTCGAGAACAGCCGGTAGTCGAGATAGTGCTCGTCCAGTATCTCGCGTAGCCCAACCGCAATGGCTTCGAGATCGCGACCGGCCAACCCCCCGTAGGTTGGGAACCCTTCCGTGAGAATGAGTATGTTGCGTTCCTGGTGCGCCAGAGCAGCATCGTTTGTGCACAGGAAACCGCCAATGTTGCCAAAGGCATCTTTCTTGGCGGACATAGTACAACCATCGGCGTAATCGAACATCTCGCGGGCGATGTCGATGACCGGTGTGGTTTTGAATTCGGCCTCGCGTTGCTTGATGAAGTGTGAATTCTCTGCGAAGCGGCAGGCATCAATATAGAAAGGTATGCCGGCATCCCGCGCGATACGGCTGACCGCTCGAATGTTCGCCATCGAGACGGGCTGTCCACCGCCGGAGTTGTTGGTCACAGTCACCATGATGACGGGAATGTTCTCCGGTCCTTCTTCCGCAACCAGGGCTTCGAGCGCAGCGATGTCCATATTGCCCTTGAACGGATAGTCAGAGTCGAGATCGTCGGCTTCGGCACAGGGCAGGTCCAGCGGCTTGCCGCCGACGAACTCGATGTTCGCACGCGTTGTGTCGAAGTGCGTGTTATTCGGAACGATCGAACCCGGTTTGACCGTCACGCTGAACAGGATATGTTCAGCCGCTCGTCCCTGGTGAGTCGGAATAACCTGTTCGAATCCGAAGATATCTTTGACAGTGTCGCGGAACCGATACCAGCTGCGCGCTCCGGCATAGGACTCGTCACCGCGCATCATTGCGCCCCAGCCTTCCGACGACATCGCACTGGTGCCGGAATCGGTCAACAGGTCGATGATGACGTCCTCTGCCCGCAACAGGAAAGGGTTGTGGTGTGCTTTTCTGATCAGAGCTTCCCGCTGTTCACGGGTGGTGAGCTTGATTGGCTCAACCATCTTGATGCGGAATGGTTCGATAACGGTCTTCATTGTGAGACTTTAGCCAGCTCAGCCAGCATCCGCGATACGTAAATCTACCGCGGGGAGGCGGCCGCGACCGATCGGAATCTGGCGATTGACGTTGTCACCCGTCCCGGCACCTATCGAAGCGGGAACGTGGGCGGTTCGAACACGCAGCGTGAGCAATAAGATAAAAAAAAGGGCGAGACCCAATAGGTCTCGCCCCGTCTTTCTAAACCGTTGTACGCTTAGAGCGGTACGATGTTCTCAGCCTGCGGGCCTTTCTGCCCCTGCGTTACTGTGAACTCGACCTTCTGGCCTTCGGCCAGCGTCTTGAATCCATCGCCCTGGATGTTGCTGAAATGAGCGAATACATCAGGACCTGATTCCTGCTCGATGAATCCGAAGCCTTTCGCTTCGTTAAACCATTTTACGGTTCCGGTGGTAGTAGCCATGTTTATTTCCTATTTGAACAAAAGTAATGGTGGCTTCAAATTGAAGCCGGGTCGCGAGAAGTGATGTTGGTACTTATGAAAAACAGGACGAGGTACTACTAGGGAACTTCGTAATGGAAAACACAAATATCAGCCGATCAATCTAGCTCAGCGCAGTATAGCCAGCAACGGTGACAAGTCAATGAAATCAGCCACTTTTTTCATGGAATCGTTTCCCGTATCTCAGCCATAATCCGGCTAAAAAGGCCAGATTCAGACCGATACCGAGCAAGCCCACCTCGGGTCCGAAGATATGGGTCTGCTTTATCCCAAGCGCACCAACCTTTTCGCCAAATCCAAACAGCGGATAATCGATGCCGTTCCAGACCGCATGGCACACACTCGGCACGACGACAGAGCCGGAAATCAGGCGCATTGAGCCGAAGACAGCGCCGATAAGGGTCGCGTTGATGAGGTAGATAGGGATCTCATTCGCAGGAATATCGAAGCCCGTATCCAGAGATATCGCCGAGATATGCCACGCGGTGAATGCGATTGTGGACGCAAACAAGACCTGGATATCGCTATGGCCCGCTCGTTCGAGTGCCGCCCAGAGCCAACCGCGGAAGAAGCCCTCCTCGGTCAATAGCACGATCAGCGGTCCTGTGCTGCTCATCAGCCCAATGCTGAGGAGTACCTTATTCCAGTCGGCACCGCGTGTCTCGACGGCGTCGAAAACACAGGCGACGGCTGCCGCAGCGCCGAGTACCAGGATCGGGTAAGCAAGCGAAAGGCCATAATGAGCCGTCCGGCCCCAGGTCAACCCCATCTCGGCGCGGGAGAACCCCTGCAAATACCAGAACATCCCGGTCAGCGGCATCAGCGGCAGGGCGCTGAAGATCGCGTAACCGGTAGCGTCCATCGTTGTCGTTATCGCGATAGCCGCCGCGAGGCCGCCGATCGCGGGCCATGACGGATGGTTCATGGGGCTCTCCTGTTGGCTTTGTTATGATCAGATGCTCGGCTTGAACTATTGGATGCAAATTCTCTTGATCAGAGCGGCGTTTTGACAGACCGTAGGCAGTTCTTGCAGGAGTCCGGCGCCGCGGCCTTGACGATGCTGCTGCCAGAGTTACTGCTTGCCGGTGATCGACAGCTACCGACGCGGCCGATCCCGGGAACCGATGAGCGCCTGGCAGTAGTTGGACTCGGCAATTCGCGCGCATTCAAAGGCGGCGATTCGGAGGTCTCGCAGCGCCTGCTTTCTACATTTCTTGGCCATGGCGGAAGCTACGTCGATTGTGGTGGCCAAGGCGCCTATCTGGTTGCCAGCATTGCCGGGACGCTGGGACATAAACACTCTGCGTTTCTCGGCAGCTATTTCAGCGGTGAGTTCAGGGCACAATCGGAGGCTGCCGCAAATCGGCTGCGCGCGATCAAGGGTGGAAGACCGCTCGACCTGATGCACACCTACCCCGAGGATGGCGTCCCGAACTGGGATGTTTTCCGGGAATGGCAGGAGGCAGGTCTAACCCGTCACATCGGACTGGCGCGTCACAATGTCCGCTATTACGACGCAATGATGAAGGTTATGCAGACCGGCACGATGGACTTCGTTCAGGTAAACCTCTCGCCATTGGAGAGCGAGGCAGAAGATCGCATTCTGCCTATGGCGATGGACAAAGGGGTAGCGGTCACGATCAATCGACCCTTTATCAATGGACGTTATTTTTCGATCGTGAAGGGCCGACCGCTGCCGGCCTGGGCCGTCGAGTTCGATTGCACCAGCTGGGCGCAGTTTTCGATCAAGTATATTCTCTCGCACCCGGCGGTTACCTGCGTGTTGACGGAGACGGCTAACCCGAATCACCTGCTTGACAATCTCGGTGGCGGATTCGGACGGCTGCCTGACCAAAAAACGCGCATCCGGATGCGCGAGCTGGTGCAGAGTTTTACCTGATGTCGCGCGGATCGTCCTAGAGAACGTCGGCGATCAGCTTGATCTCCATCAATACGAATATTCCGATCAGTAGCTTCTGGAAGAAGGCCTGCGAGATCTTTCCGGCAAATCTAATGCCGATTCGTGTGAAGACCAGAGTTGGAATTAGCGCTATCAGCCCGAGTATCAGTCGTTCCGGCGTGAACAGCTGCGTGCTTGTCGCGGTGACGAGCTGGGCAAAGGCGAAAATGAGAAACGCGCTTGCAATAAGGAACGCATACGCTTCCGCCGTCAGATTACGGCCGTGGAGGTACGGCGCGACAATATGCGCGGAGACGCCCGTGGCCCCCTGAATCGCGCCGGCGGTCAAACCGACAGCGGCCGACGCCCGTCCCGTCGCCTGGAAGACGGGCCGCAGAAAGTTGCCGAATGCAAATTGCAGCAAATAGATGGTCAGCCATGCCGCCAGCGTCAACTTCAGCCAGCGATCGTCAACGGCGGCGAGCGCAAATGTGCCAAATATGCCGCCGACGAAGCCCGCAATAAGAAAGGGCCGGTGTCCGGCGAGAAGTGTTACGAAACGCCGATGGTTGCCGACCAGCCACAGGTTGGAGCCGAACGTCGGGATGATCATAAGCACAACGGCTTCTTCCACGGATGTATACGCCGCGATCGCCGGAACCGCGATGAGTGGTAAGCCCAGCCCGGTCATGCCCTTGATGAGGGCGCCAGTGGAAATCGCCAGGAGTGCGACAACGACGAGGCCCGTGCTCAAGGCAGTTATTTCCACGAGACGAACTTCCTTTGTCGGTAACGAACCTGCGCCTCATCCTGAGACAATCGTTCCAGTAAGTCCGGCGGTGGTAGTATTGCCGTCAGCCAGACACAGCAAACACATCCCGAGGAGTCTTCATGAATGCCGATAGTCATCACGCTATTGTGATTAGCAATACCGAGAGTATACCCGGCCGCAAGATCGTTGAATTCTATGGCGTGGTGACGGGCAACACCGTTCGCGCGAAGCACGTCGGCCGCGACATTATGGCCGGCCTGAAGAATATTGTCGGCGGCGAACTCCGCGGTTACACAGAGCTGTTGCAGGATTCCCGCAATGAGGCCACCGAACGTATGGTCGAGCAGGCAAAGTCGATGGGCGCCAACGCGGTGGTCAACGTGCGCTTCGCCACAAGCTCTATTTCCCAGGGCGCTGCCGAACTGTTTGCCTACGGCACCGCAGTCCGCGTCTCGTAACCAGGAAAGCCCATGGAAAATCTTGGTCTGTTGTTCGACTTCGGGCTGCCGCTGCTCATTCTGATGATTGCCTATTTCATCGGTAGCGCAATCGAGAAGAGACATTTCGCCAATATTCGGAAGCGTGAGGACGACCTGCACGGATTCCCGGTGGTGTCGTTCGACACGATGCCGGACGACTGGAAGGTGTCGTCCTCGAACCTGGTCACCGGCAGCATCGTCATCTCCCTGGATTACTTCAAACGCGTGATCGCCGGGCTACGCGGACTGATCGGTGGGCGCATCAAAACGTATGAACCACTGCTGGAGCGGGCACGGCGCGAAGCGCTGCTTCGCATGACAGAGTCGGCGCGCGAGCAGGGCTACGACGCGATCTTTAACGTTCGCCTCGAGACGTCGCGGCTGGCCAACGCGACTCGGGATGGTAAAGGGACCGCTGGCGTTGAGATGCTGGCTTTCGGGACGGCCGTGAAATTTGCGAGCCGCTTCGGATAAACGCTCAGTGAAGTTCATCCCGAAAAAACCGCGGGAAGGCATCAATGTCAGCGATGTTCATCCGCTGGTCGAGGCTGGTACGCTCGTCGTCGGCCTCACGGCGATATTCGCCATCATCGCTCTCGCCTTGATATTCATCATCGAAATCGCTCTCTATTTCGTGCCGGCGGAGGCCGAGGCGAAGCTTTTTTCAGGCTGGCTGCCCGAGGACCTGGTGACCGTTTCCCCCGCCGACGAACGCCTGTACCAGACGCAGTTACTCGTTGATCGACTCGCGAGCCACTGGGCCGAGGCACCCTATGAATTTCGTGTAGAGATTGACGACTCGGACTTGTCCAACGCCATGGCATTGCCTGGCGGTCTGATCATTGTTACGCAAGGCCTGCTCGATCAGGTTGAGTCCGAAAACGAACTTGCATTTGTACTCGGCCATGAACTCGGCCACTTCCGCAATCGTGATCACCTGCGGGCACTTGGCCGCGGCATCATGATTTCCCTGTTCTTCGCGGTGCTCACGGGCAATGACGTGGCTGGCCTGGGCATCAAGACCGCAGACATCACGCTCCGTGGCTTCAGTCGAGAACAGGAATCGAGGGCCGACGAATTTGGCCTGGCCGTCGTGTATGCCGAATACGGCCACGTCAACCAGGCGTCCCGGCTGTTCGAACGCTGGCAGGCGACGAACGGGGATGCTTCTCGATTCGTAAGCTACCTGTCGACGCATCCGGAGGCGGGTGACCGCGTCGCGAACCTGCGTGCCATCGCTTTGCGAGATGGATGGGAAACCGAGGGCGAGATAACCGGCCTCAGCTGGTGAACTGCCGGACGGCACTCCGCACCACGCCGCAGTGAAAAGAACCCGCCACCGAGGGGTGGCGGGTCTGAGCCAATCGATAAGACTTGCGGGGGAATCAGGGCCTTATCGTTTACTACGGCTCGAGCAGGTGTACGCCCAGCTTGTAAGCTGCGAACTCGTTGGCCCCGGCATCGTATTTGCCGTGAGCGTGCATCGAGCGGGCCGCGTTAGCGGCGAGGAGGCTCGCGCTGAGGTCGTTAGCAAAGTCTGCGAAGTTTGAATACATTCGCAAACTGTCCGCCGACTTGATGTAGAACGCCAGCCGGTCCGTCTCACGTGGCACGATCCTCGTATCGGAATCGAGCATCGTCAGATCGATCAGGACCGGTCCCTGCTTGATGTAGTGCCGGTCACCGATGTCCATATTGTCGTTGTCGAGAACCAGGTACTCCGAGGTGATCTCGTTGAACGGCACGGCGGTCCCTGTCGCGCCCCAGCCAACGCCGAGCGCGCTGCGAACGTCCGTATAGTCGATAACGGTCCGGCCCGTAAAGTCGGGCGGAGCCCATCCAAAGGCAGTCGGGAATCCGCGAGCGACGATCGGCTTGCCGGCCGCAAAGTCCGCGAGCGTCAGGTTGCCGGTTTCAACTGTGTAATTCTCAGGATCGGCATCCTGATCCGGCGTCTGGCCGGTGCCGCTGAAGTCGAATATTTGAGCACGACGACGGTCAATGGCGTGCAGCGTAATGTCCGTCTCACCTGGTACCACGGTATTCACCACGCCGGACAGACGCGTAATGTGCATCCGCACAGAGCCCTGTGTCGCATCGAAGAGGATCTGCGGGGCCAGTGCATCCGCTGTCGGCGTCGGCTGGTTGCCGCGAATGGTGACACGTTGGCCGATCGAGATAGCCTGAATAGTCAGGTCGGACGTTCGGTCGCCATCTTTGAACACTTTCGTGTCATCGCCCACTTCTACAACCACGTCATCATGGAAGTGCACGCGGCGGTCCGAGGGGACGATTGTTGCGCCACGGATGGTAAGGAAATTTCCTTCCCGTTTGATGACGTTTCCGATCACTGCATCCCTGTCGATTCCAGGCACGCTGGTACCGGCGAGTACAATGTTTGCGGTGAAGGTGCGGTCGTCTACCGTCAATGTGCCTTGCGCTACCGTTGGCGTGCCGGGACCGGCCGCTGCGAGTGCGTCCAGACCCGCGGCGCCGACAAACATAGCTTCATCGACCTCGAATTCCGTCTCATCAGTGACGTAGACTTTGACGCGGCCGAATTCGCCGTCGCGGTCATGGAAAGGCCTGATTGCGACGGTGTACGCCATCTCGTCCGAGGCGACTGAAACCAGCGGACCGCGAACACGAATATCCTTCTCGTCAACGGGAGCGACCTCGGCAAGGATGAACTGCTCGGATACGGCTTCCGCCGGCACCGCCGAGATGTCAACGGTGTGCGAGGCGTCCAGGTCGAAATCAAGCTGCAGGAATGCCGGTCGACCCCTGGTAACGATGAGCCGATCACGGTTCGATAACTCGATCTTGAGTTCGGTTTGCGTCACCGTCTCGCCGCGCAGATTCTTTACGACAGCGGCAGTCGACTCACCGTTCGCCTCGACGAAGACCTCGGCATCGCCGTAGTCGAGGCTGATCGTCCCGGAAACATAGGTAGCCGGCGGAATTGTAGCGACCGTGACGAGCTCCGTCAGATCGACGTAATCACTGAAGTTGACGCGCGTACGGCGCGGTAAGGTCTCAACGACGCGACCGTTGGCCGTTTCCAGTCTGAGCGACAAAACGTCGACGGTATAGTTTAGAAAATCGCCGTCGGCGTCGGTCAATGCAACCATCACCGTGCCGCATTCATCGAATGTGCCTGCGTCGCCCGGATCGCAGACGGCGGTAGCGCTGTTGTCCGGTATTGCTGCGGTTCCGGCGCCGCCGCCGCACGCGGCCAGGATTACGGCTGAAAGCAGCACGGTTATCCAGCTGCTTACTTTCCTTGTGCCTGCGTTGGTACGCAGGTCCCAATACAAATTATTCATGGGGATCTCCTTATTGCCCTTGCTTCAATGTTCAGGGTTCTAACGAGACACGTTCGGTTCGGTTGACGTCGCTACCACCGGCCGGCTTATGTAAAACTCGTCTTAAAGCCGATAAAGCGCAAAATTACAGCGACTTAGCTTGTATTCCTTCAGTATCGTGTCAAAATGTTGCCCCGTAATGACGAATCCGCCCGATATCGCGAGAATGCCGGCCGGCCGACACCGCAAACCGCGGGCCGGAGAGCGAACGCGCGGCGCGGTAGACGCCTTGCAGACCAAAATTGCAGTGGGCGTGCAAATCCTCGATCCGGAGCGCTACCTCGAACGGCTGCAGGCGATGGTCGACGAGCTGCCCGAGGCAACCGGGACCGACGCGGCGTTCATCGCATTGATAGATGATGACGGATCGACCATCGAGACGGTCCTCGCTTCATGCAATGGCTTTGCGCAATGCAGCCCGCGCGTGCTCGCCGGCGAACGGCTTGATGACTGGCCCTGGCTTCGCGGGCGGCTCGGAAACCTGCGCGTCGTCGAGGTTGCCGATACGCTCAGCGGCCCGAGGGTCGCCAGAGATGAACTGGAGCGTCTCAACGAGTTGCACATTGGTGCGGCGCTCGTCATCGGCTTTTCGGTACACGAAGAGATCAGCGGGTTTCTTGGCATTGTGAACGAGCGCCCGGTCGACGGCTGGGATGCGAATCTTCATCTGTTGATGAAACTGTTTGGCTCGTCACTTGCGACAGGCCTCGAACGCGTCCGCGACAAAGAACTCCTGGCCGAGCTGCAGGAACGCAATACGCTGGTTGCGCTGACGGCGAATGATGGCATATGGGATTTTGACGGTGAATCCAAGCAGATAAACTTGTCGCGGCGCTGGAGGACGATGCTCGGCTATGACGCGGAAGACGAGGACGTGAAGCTGGACTGGTACCGCCTGGTCCATCCAGACGATATGGCGCGCGTGCAGACCCGGATGCGCGAGCACCTGGAAGACAAGACGCCGTTTTTCGAATCCGTGCATCGCATGAAGCACCGGAGCGGCGACTGGCGCTGGATGAAGAGTCGTGCCAAGGCCGTGGTAGACAAGAATGGTCGCCTGCTGCGTTTGCTCGGCGTCGAAGTCGACATCACGGAGCGTAAACTCTACGAGGACGCGTTGTTCCGCGAAAAAGAGAGCGCGCAAATAACCCTGCAGTCCATTGGCGACGGTGTCATTACGACAGACGCCGACAGTAACGTCGAGTACATCAATCCCGTGGCTGAAGAACTGACCGGGTGGAAAGTCGATGACGCGAGCGGCCGTCCTGTTGACGAAATCTTTCGCGGCTTTCATGAAGAAACCTGCGAACCGCTCGAGAACCCACTGGCGGTTTCTATTCGTCGCGACCGGGCGATCAAGTCGGTGCGCCCGACGCTGTTGATCCGCCGTGACGGTAATGAGCTTTACATTGAAAGCACGGCATCGCCCATCCGCGACGGCAAGGGAAATGTTACCGGTGGTGTCCTGGTATTTCACGATGTCAGCGAGTCGCGCGATCTGAATCGCCGCCTGAGCTACCACGCAAGCCACGATATCCTGACCGGCCTCGTCAACCGACGGGAGTTCGAGAATCGCGTGGAGCGTGCGCTGAAGAGCGCCAAAGCCCGCGAGACGTCTTATGCACTGCTTTACCTCGACCTTGACCAATTCAAGATCGTCAATGACTCCTGTGGACACAGCGCCGGCGATGCGCTTCTTGGACAGCTCGGTGCGTTGCTAAAGTCGAAGATCCGTTGGCGCGACACATTGGCGCGACTCGGCGGAGATGAGTTCGGTGTGCTGCTCGAGAGTTGCAGCCTCGAGGAAGCCATGAACACGGCCGAAACGCTGCGCATGGCGATCGCGGAGTACAAGTTCGTTTGGGAAGAGCGCAACTTCCGGCTCGGCGTCAGTATCGGTGTTGTCCCTATTACAGCCGACAACGAGGATGTGGCGGCGCTGTTGACGGCAGCAGACAGCGCATGTTCGGCCGCAAAGGAAGCCGGCCGAAATCGCATCCACAGCTTCCAGGAAAATGATATCGATTTGATGCGCAGGCGTCGCGAGATGCAGTGGGCGGCCCGAATCAACAACGCGCTGGAGGATAATCGATTCGAGCTGTTTCGTCAGACTATCCAGCCGCTGCAGGCCGACGAGGACGGCGCGCATTATGAAATTCTGCTGCGCATGCGCGACGAGAACGGCGGAATTATATCGCCAGGCCTGTTTATCGAGGCAGCCGAACGCTACGGCATTACGCCGAGCATCGACCGGTGGGTGATCCGCAGCGCGTTTCGCTGGTTGGTGTCGGAGGCCGACGAGCGTGAGCGTCTTTCGTTGTGCTCGATCAACCTGTCGGGACAGAGCCTGGGCGATGAGAAATTCTTGCCGTTCGTGGTTGATCAATTCCAGATGAGCGGTATCGACGCCACCAGAATTTGTTTCGAAATCACTGAAACCGCCGCAATCGCGAGCTATTCGCAGGCGAATCGCTTCATCAATGCGCTCAAGGAACTCGGCTGCATGTTTGCATTGGATGATTTCGGCACCGGGCTGTCTTCATTCGGCTACCTCAAGCACTTCCCGGTGGATTTTCTCAAGATCGATGGCAGCTTTGTCAAAGAAATTCTGCATGATCCGATCGACCGTGAAATGGTGCGTTCGATTAACGAGATTGGTCACCTTACGGGCAAGCGAACCATCGCCGAGTTCGCCGAAAACGAGGAGATCATTACGATGCTTCGCGGGATGGGCGTGGATTACGCGCAGGGATACGGAGTCTCTGAGCCCAAGCGCGTTACCCGCGCCGTCGCCTAGCTGATCGGACCTCTGCTAATCAATCCTGAATAGCATCGAGAGGTCAATGGCGCGGACGTTTTTTGTCAACGCCCCGACGGAAATGTAGTCGACACCGGTATCGGCAATCGCCCGCACCGAATCGTCTGTGACGTTTCCGGATGCTTCCAGCTCCGCGCCGACATAGCCGTAGCTTCGGTTCGTTTCTACCGCTTGCCTGATTTGATCCAGCGAAAAGTTATCCAGCAGTATGCGCGTCGCGCCGGCATCGAGGGCTTCCAGCAGTTCATCATGGCTCTCAACCTCAACTTCGATCAGGACATCCGGGTGCTGGTCCTGAGCGCTCTTCAGCGCGGCGGTAATGCTACCAGCGCTCTTTATGTGGTTTTCCTTGATGAGAACGGCGTCGAAAAGGCCAACCCGATGGTTGTGCCCGCCGCCACAGGCAACGGCATACTTTTGAGCCAGGCGAAGACCCGGCAGCGTCTTGCGTGTGTCAAGAATCCGCGTACCGGTCCCTTCGACGGCTGAGACGTAGTTCGAAGTGACCGTTGCCGTTGAAGACAGGGTTTGCAGGAAATTGAGTGCGACACGCTCGCCCGTAAGCAACGCGCGTGCCGGGCCAATCAACTTGCAGATAACGTCGTCGGCTTCGGCGCTTTCGCCATCGCCGATGTACCAGTCGATAATTACCCGTTCGTCGAGTTGAAAGAACACCTCGTCAACCCATGGCTGGCCCGCGAGGGTCAGCGGCTCGCGCGCGATAATGGTTGCGCCAACCATAGCGTCGGCATCGACAAGCGATGCCGTCAGGTCGCCGTCGCCGACGTCTTCGAGTAGGGCGCCTGAGACGGTTGGGCCAATAGAATGCTTGCAAGCGTCAGACAAAATCACGGGATTCTCACAATGAAAGAAGCCCGGCATAGGAGCCGGGCTTCAGGCAATTCGAGGAAGCCGTCTTTACATGATCCAGCCATGGTGCGAGCCGACCATGCTCATAATCATGGGAATTGACATCAGGGTATTGGATCGAGACGCAAGGAAAGCAACGTTCTTTGCCTTGGCGACCTGGTCGGCCGTCGCCTCGACCATGCCAAGTACTTTCTTCTGGTTCGGCCAGATGAGAACCCAGACGTTGAACAACATGATAGTGCCGAGCCAGGCGCCGATCCCGATGGTCGCAGCGTAAGGGTTCGGCGTGTCACTCATCAAGCCGAGCGTAAACGCGTGGTGCAGCATGCCGATCAGGTAGAGATAAACCGCACCGGTGAGCCAGGTCACCAGTGCTCCCCAGCGGAACCACCACAGCGCTCGCGGCGCAACGTATTTCGTAATGCCGGCGCCGCCCGGGCCACCGTCGTCGCCCGCGGCTTCGCCGAGGGCCGGCACCTGCACGAAATTGAAATAGTAGAGCAGGCCGATCCAGGTGATGCCGGCCAATACGTGCAGCCAGATAACCACGGACTGTGCCTGTGAGGCACCGACGATGTGTTCGCCGGGCAGGAAAAAGACGATGAGTGCTGCGAGGACGATGCCAGCGATAATCGTGCCGCCAATGCTCTTCAAAGGGTTCATTGTTCGCTACTCCAGGGTTCTTTTCGAATATTGTTTTATTTTAGGTTCTTCTTCGGCGATCATTGCCTTCGGTCGCTGCCGCTATTATAGAGACTGCAGTTTTTAAAAGAGAACTAATTACGCGGTTCTGGCGAACTATATTCTTAATTAAGAACATGAAGTAATATTTATATCTAACTGATTTATAATGAGATGCAAGGACCAACTTCAGCCGAAAGTCAGGACCGGAGCAACAGGCCTTTATCGCCGTGCATTCTGATCTGTACACTGGATGACGATAAAGTCTGCCTTGGCTGCGGCCGCAGCCTCGAGCAAATATCGAGTTGGGCACTGATGAGCAAGGACGAGCAATGGGCAGTTGTCGACCAGCTTTCGCGGCGCAAGAACGACGATTGACGTTACAATCGCCGTTTCACGCTGGAGATTAGCAATGCGAACTTTGACGGTCCTGGTCGTTAGCCTGGTAATCTGCGGCTGCACGTCGATGATGGTCGGCGGCGGGGCGACCGGCGGCTATCAGGTTGACAGGGAAGAACGGTCGGCCGGCGTGGTCGCCTCTGACTCGGCGATTACGACGAAGATCAAGGGCAAATACGCCGCGGACTCGGTGGTCAGCGTGTTCAATATTGGGGTCCGCACCTGGGAGGGCACGGTTACGCTTTCGGGAACAGTGGGCAGCTATATTGCCCGGGATCATGCAGAATCGATCGCAAGATCGACCGGCGGCGTGAAGGCCGTCAATAATCACATTGTGATCGCGGATCGAAGCGCGAGATAATTCGCCAGAGACTATTGAAACGGTTGATAGCGGCCAAATGTAAGGTGGCTGTCACGACAGATACAGGTAAAAGACGTGGATGTAAAAAGCAGAATCGAAGCACAGCTTGGGTCGCACGAAGTGCTTCTCTACATGAAAGGGACACCCGACTTTCCGCAGTGCGGATTTTCCGGGCAGACGGTTGCCGCGCTGAACGCGGTGGGCAAGCCATACTCGTACGTCAACATTTTCGAGGACCCCGAAGTCCGCGAAGGCCTGAAGGAGTACTCGAACTGGCCGACCTTCCCACAGCTCTATGTCAAGGGCGAACTGATTGGTGGCTGCGATATCGTTATCGAAATGTACCAGTCCGGCGAGTTGCAGAAACTTTTAGAGTCCGTCTGATCCATCGTGTTACGGCTGCGGGGGTGCGTATTTGAGCGCCGCCTCAAAAATATCACGGTAGCGATTGACGGCTTCACAAAACAGGTCTGCCGTCACCTCCGCGTCATAGGATGCCGAATGCGCCTGGCTCTCGTCCCAATTCATTCCTGCTGCAATGGCAGCCCTGGCGAGCACGGTCTGACCGAACGCGATGCCGCACAGCGTCGCCGTATCGAAGCAGCTGAAAGGATGAAACGGATTGCGCTTTATCGCCGATCGTTCGACGGCCTGATTTAGAAAGCCAAGATCGAAATGGGCGTTATGGCCCACCAGGATTGCACGACTGCAACGGTTTTCGCGCACAGCGCGCCGTACCTCCCGAAAAGTTCTATGTAATGCGTCACGCTCGTCGATCGCGGGGCGCAGCGGGTGGTACGGATCGATACCATTTACGGCGAGCGATGCGGCCTCGAGATTGGCACCATCGAACGGTTTGATGTGGTAGCGAATCGTCTCGTCGCGTTTGAAGAGCCCTTCGGAATCGAACGACAAAAATACCGTGGCGATCTCGAGCAGGGCATCTGTCTTTGCGTTGAATCCCCCGGTCTCCACGTCAACGACCACAGGCAGAAAACCGCGAAAGCGGTCTGCCAATCGAATGTCGTCAGTCACGTGTGTTCTGTCCGGTATGTTCGTGTCGTTTCAGCGCGTCTGTTCAAGTGTGTTGGAAAGACACTAGTCTGCCTTGAGCAGATTCTCGTCAAGGATGACACTCATCGTGTACCGCACGCCAAAGCCAGTGAACTTCGATCCGACATGCGCAAGGCCTTTCGGCGAATTCTCGGCGGCGCTCAGATCCATATGAACCCACGGAACGTCGTTTTCGATGAACTCGGCCAGGAAGCTTCCGGCGAGGATATGGTCGCCGAATCCGTTCGGCGAGCACTGCTTCAGATCTGCCGTGTCGCTCTTCAGGTCTTCCAGAAATTCTTTGCCAATAGGGAACGGCCAGACCCGTTCTCCGGTATTCACGCCGATCCTTTTCAACTGAGGGTGGAGTTCCGGTCGGTTGGTGAAAACCCCGGAATAGCGCTTCGTTACTGCGTTGATACACGCACCCGTGAGAGTCGCGTAGTCGAAGATGATGCCAGGGTGCTCCCGGCTCGCCAGCACCAGCGCATCCGCGAGTGCCATGCGGCCCTCGGCGTCGGTATGAATCGTCTGAATGGTCTTGCCGTTGGCTGCGGTAACTACGTCCTGGGACTTGTACGCTTTGGGGCCAGTTCTGTTCTCCGTGAGAGCCAACCAGCAGTCGACCGCGATGGGCAGCTTGAGATCCGATATTGCCAGGAATGTCCCTAGCGCAACTGCGCTGCCCTGCATATCCCCGTGCATGTCCAACATCGACTGGAACGGTTTGAGGTTGGTTCCTCCCGTGTCAAAGATTATGCCCTTTCCGACAAGACAAAGATCGGCGTTGCCTTTCTTGTTTTCAGGCCGATAGCGAAGGTGCACGATACACGCGCTGTCATCTTCGTTGCCCCTCGCCACGGCCAGGAAAGCGCCCGCGCTGAGTAGCTCCAGGTCCTTGATGCCGAGCCGTTTGTACTGCCAGCCATGTTCTTTGGCCAGTTGCTTCACGAGGTTTGCGTAGCGGGTAGCGTCGAGCAAGTTAGGCGGCAGCGTGGTGAGCCAACGCGCCAGGTTATTGCCTTTTGCCTCGGCCTGCGTTCGATGGGTATCGAGCGGAGTATCGAGACCCAATAGCCGGATACTTTTGATCTTTCCGGGTGTCGCCTTCTTCTTGAACGCCGGCAGCGTGAAAGCCGCGGCCAGTGCCGCGGCAATAACATTGTTGACTAGTGTTGCCTGATCATCGGACTTGAATCCGACCGCGCAAATGCCAAGGCTGCCTGCTTTCTGGTTGGTTGCGGCAGCAACCAGTTTGCGGCCGAGCGTCAACTGCTCAAATGTGCTGCTGGTCGCCGCGATGGATCCCGCGACAACCAGGGTCTGCTTCTTGTTATTGAGGCGCGTCGAAAATGCGGGCGTCGAGCCGGCCTTGTGTTTGCGAAGCACGGCCTGCAATTTCTTACCTTCCGGAAGGCGTTTAAAATGAGCGGCAGTCGGGCGGGCCGGTAGTATCAACAGTAACTGATCGACCGAGTCCAGCGTCTTTGCGGTGACACGACCGGTGGTCTGGAAGATACGGATATCATGTATTCGAGGAGCAACAGTAGTCATACGATTCAAATCTCCGCCGTGAACTTGACGCTCAGGGCACAAACCCCGAAGATGTCGGCCGCAATAATAATTCGCACGGTCCGGTGCAATGAAGCGATGATCCTAGCAGGACGCTTCACGTAATTCACGCGACAGGTCGGGCAGTGTCCCCGGTAATCGCGTGGTGGACGATATATGAGCAGTTTCAATCCTTTCGATGATATCGACCCAATCGAAACCACCGAGTGGCTGGAGTCGATCGATTCCGTTCTTTCGCTGCACGGGCCGGAGCGGGCGCATTTCCTCCTGAACCAGATGATCGACTTCGCGCGGCGGTCGGGTGCTTACTTGCCCTACACGCCAAATACGGCGTACCTGAACACGATTTCGACGGCGCGTCAGCCCGAATACCCTGGCGACCGCTCCCTGGAGCGCCGCATCGAAGCCTATATACGCTGGAATGCGATGGCGATGGTGGTCCAGGCAAATCGCAAGAGCACCGAATATGGCGGCCATATTTCGAGCTACGCGTCGTCCGCGACTCTGTACGAAGTGGGCTTTAACCATTTCTGGCGCGCCGCGAATGAAAACCACGGTGGCGACCTGGTGTTCGTCCAGGGGCACTCCGCGCCGGGAATCTATGCGCGTGCCTACCTCGAAGGACGCCTTAACGAAGAACAGTTGAACCGGTTTCGACAGGAGGTGGGCGGCGGCGGCCTGTCGTCCTACCCGCATCCATGGCTAATGCCGGAGTTCTGGCAATTCCCGACGGTATCGATGGGCCTGGGCCCGATGATGGCGATTTACCAGGCGCGTTTCATGCGCTACATGGAGCATCGCGGCCTGGTTCCGCCGAGCGACCGCAAGGTCTGGTGCTTCCTCGGCGACGGCGAGATGGACGAGCCCGAGTCGATGGGTGCCATCACCATGCCGGTGCGCGAGGGTCTCGATAATCTCGTCTTTGTGGTCAACTGTAACCTGCAACGTCTCGACGGGCCGGTGCGCGGCAACGGCAAGATCATCCAGGAGCTGGAGGCTGCGTTCGGCGGCGCGGGCTGGAATGTCGTGAAAGTTGTGTGGGGTTCAAGGTGGGATCCGCTGCTGGCCAAAGACCAGTCCGGCAAATTGCGCCAGATCATGGAGGAAACCGTCGACGGCGAGTACCAGAAGATCAAATCGATGGATGGCAAATACGTCCGCGATACCTTCTTCGCCAAACATCCGGAAACGGCCGAAATGGTCGCGAACATGTCGGACGAAGAAATCTGGCGCCTGAACCGCGGCGGCCATGACCCGCTCAAGGTCTATGCGGCCTATGACGCCGCGACGCAGCACAAGGGCACGCCGACGATAGTCCTGGCTAAGACCGTCAAAGGCTTCGGCATGGGTTCGGCCGGCGAAGGCCAGAATATCGCGCATCAGCAGAAGAAACTCGGTCTGGAACAACTCAAGAAATTCCGGGATCGATTCAATATTCCTGTCTCGGACAAGGAAATCGACGAGGTACCTTACTGCAAACCGGCGGCGGACAGCGCCGAGCTAGAGTACATGCTGGAGCGGCGCAGTGCGATGGGCGGTTCGCTGCCGAAGCGCCGCGCGAAATCGAAAGCGCTGCCGGCACCACCCCTTGAAGCATTTCAAACGCAGCTCGAGGGGACCGGGGAGCGCGAAGCATCGACAACAATGGCCTTCGTGCGAATACTGACTTCATTACTGCGGGATAAACAGATTGGAAAGCACATCGTGCCGATCGTCCCGGACGAGGCGCGTACCTTCGGCATGGAAGGCTTATTTCGCCAGGTTGGAATCTATGCTTCCAAAGGCCAGCTGTATGAGCCACAGGACTCTGCTGAACTGATGTATTACCGCGAGGACAAGGAAGGTCAGATTCTCGAGGAAGGCATCAACGAGGGCGGGGCGTTCTGTTCCTGGCTGGCGGCGGGTACGTCCTATTCGCATCACGACGTGCCGATGGTGCCGTTCTATATCTACTACTCGATGTTCGGCTTTCAACGCATCGGCGACTTCATCTGGGCGGGGGGTGACATGCAGTCGCGCGGATTCCTGATTGGTGGAACGGCCGGGCGCACCACGCTGGCGGGCGAAGGCCTGCAGCACCAGGACGGCCACAGCCTCGTGCATGCGT
Source organism: uncultured Woeseiaceae bacterium (assembly GCA_947259285.1). GTDB lineage: Bacteria > Pseudomonadota > Gammaproteobacteria > Steroidobacterales > Woeseiaceae > UBA1847. Next base: position 23,123 of record CAMYMR010000005.1, read on the forward strand.
CCACGGTACCCAATTGTGTCGCCTATGACCCCACGTATGCCTACGAGCTGGCGGTCATTATTCAGGATGGCCTGCGTCGCATGATAGGCGAGCAGGAAAACGTCTTCTATTACATCACCTGCATGAACGAGAACTACGTTCAGCCGCCAATGCCGGCGGGCGTCGAAGACGGAATTCTGCGCGGTATGTATCTGCTGCAGGTTGGTGGCCAGGGAAAGATTCGTGCGCAGCTCATGGGTTCGGGCACGATCCTGCGAGAGGTAATCGCGGCGTCAGAGCTGTTGGCCGAGGATTTCGATATTCCCACTGACGTCTGGTCGGTCACGAGCTTCAACGAGCTGCGCCGCGATGCGCTCGAGGTAGAGCGTTGGAACGGACTGCACCCGACAGAAACGCCCAGGAAGAGTTATCTCGAAGAGAAGCTCGCCGACAAGTCCGGCCCCTACATCGCGGCGACCGATTACATGAAAATCGTCGCCGACCAGGTACAACGCTGGATGCCAGGTCGCTACGTCACCCTCGGCACCGACGGCTACGGGCGTAGCGATGCGCGAAAGGCGCTTCGCGAACATTTCGAAGTGGACCGCCGGTTCATTGCCGTTACGGCGCTCAAGGCCATGGCTGATGAAGGCGCGCTGGACCATCAGACGGTCGCGCAGGCCATCGAGAAGTACGGCATCGATCCGGACCGTGCCGATCCGGTAACGCTGTAAGCCACTCGGGAGCGCTGATGGCGAATACGATCGACATAGTGGTTCCGGATCTCGGTGATTTCGAAAATGTCGAAATTATCGAGGTTCTGGTATCGCCCGGTGACTCCGTCGAACGTGAAGATGGGCTCATTACACTCGAGACCGACAAAGCGTCTTTTGACGTACCGGCGCCCGACAGCGGGGTAATCGAGTCGTTGACGGTTGCCGTTGGCGACGCCGTCTCTACGGGCGACGTCATCGGCAAGCTCGGTGTGCAGGCGAGCGACACCGACGTCGACACGCCGGCGACGACGCCTCCCGCGACCGACGATACAACGGCAACGGCCGCGTCGGCGGGTGAGAAGACGACGTCAGGCGGCAGGCAGACCCTGGTCGTGCCCGACCTGGGTGACTTTGAGGATGTCGAGGTCATCGAAGTCCTTATCTCGGAAGGCGATGTCGTCGAGGTTGAGGATCCGTTGGTCACGCTTGAGACGGACAAAGCCAGCATGGATGTTCCGGCGGTAGTCGCGGGCACCATCGAGTCGGTCCTGGTCGAGGTTGGTGACAAGATCTCTGCCGGCGCGTCGCTGGCAATCGTCGATGTAATTGTCGATGCCGTCGGCGAGGAGCAGCCGGCTGCCATGCCGCAAGCGACGGAGACCAAAGCGCCGCCGGCGGCGGAATCAGCGAGCCAGGCTCCTGCGCGGCCCCAACCGGCGGCGCCACCGAACGATCTGCCAGCTATCCAGGAATCCGGCTTCGCCAAAGCACACGCGAGCCCGTCGGTTCGAAAACTGGCTCGCGAGCTCGGTGTCAACCTCGTTCAGGTCAAGGGGAGCGGCGCGAAGAGTCGCATTCTGCACGACGACGTTAAAGCCTTTGTGAAGTCGATCCTTACGGGGCAGTCGCCTTCGCCCGCGGGTGGTGGACTGCCGAAAACCCCGACGGTCGACTTTGCCAAGTACGGCGAGGTCGATGTTCAGCCGCTAACGCGTATTCAGAAGATTTCGGGACCAAGGCTACAGGCCAGCTGGATTAACCTGCCACACGTCACGCAGCATGACCTGGCCGACATCACGGAAATGGAGAACAGACGGCAGGTACTGAAGGGACCTGCGAAAGAACGTGGTATCGGCTTAACGCCGCTGGCGTTCGTCATGAAGGCCTGTGTTGCGGCGCTCGAAGAATTTCCACGAGTGAACTCATCGTTGTCCGAGGACGGCAGCAGCCTGGTATTCAAGAAATATTGTCATCTCGGTTTCGCCGCGGATACCGATCAGGGTCTGATGGTTCCGGTTATTCGCGACGCTGACAAGAAAGATATCTACGAAATTGCAAAGGAGCTCGGCGAGCTGTCGGCGCTGGCTCGTGAAGGCAAGTTGAAAGCCGTTAATTTGCAGGGTGCAACATTTACAATTTCGAGTTTGGGCGGCATCGGAGGAACCGCGTTTACGCCCATCGTTAACGCGCCAGAGGTCGCTATTCTGGGCGTTTCGCGTTCGTCGATGCAGCCGGTATGGACTGGCTCGAAGTTTGAGCCTCGATTGATGTTGCCCTTGTCTTTCTCTTACGACCATCGTGTCATAGATGGCGCGCAGGCGGTTCGCTTCACGACCTTCCTTGGCCAACAGCTCGCTGACGTTGATTCCCTGTTGCAGGCGATACCCTAAGTGGCTAAACAGCTGACGGTTCCGGACCTGGGAGACTTCGCCGACGTCGAGGTCATCGAGATCCTGGTTACGCCCGGGGACACGGTTGCAATCGAAGATCCGCTGGTCACGCTGGAGACTGATAAAGCGTCGATGGACATTCCATCGAGCCAGGCGGGCACAATCGTATCCGTCGATGTCAGCGTCGGCGACCGGGTATCGACGGGCACGCCGGTCGTAACGATCGAGGCCACATCGTCTGAGTCGGAAGTGCCGGAGGTGAGCACCCAGGAGACGCGAATCCTGGCGGCGTCTGACGATGCCGAAACCCGGACGCACGCCGGTGATGCAACGCACGCGGCGCAGCTGGTCGTCATTGGTGCCGGTCCCGGCGGTTATACCGCGGCATTTCGTGCCGCGGACCTGGGTCTCGACGTTATCCTGATTGAACGCTCGCCGACCCTGGGTGGCGTTTGCCTCAACGTTGGCTGTATTCCCTCGAAAGCGCTGCTGCATGCCGCGAAGGTCATTGATGATGCCGAAGCCATGGCGGAGCACGGCGTTACGTTCGGCAAGCCGGAGATCGATGCCGAGAAACTCCGCGACTGGAAGAATCAGGTTGTCGGCAAGCTGACCGGTGGCCTCTCGTCAATGGCGAAACAGCGCAAGGTCCGGGTCATTGAGGCAACAGCGACATTTGTCTCGGCAAACCGGCTTGCACTTGATAATGGCGAAACGGTCGACTTCGAGAAGTGCATCATTGCCGCCGGTTCGGAGCCTGCGATGTTACCGGGCCTGCCCGATGATCCGCGGATCGTGGATTCGACGGGCGCGCTGGAACTCGCGCCGCTGCCGCAGCGTCTGCTGGTCGTCGGCGGCGGTATTATCGGACTCGAGATGGCGTGTGTGTATAGCGCACTCGGAGTCGATGTCAGCGTAGTGGAGTTAACCGACTCACTGATGCCGGGCACCGATCCGGACCTGCTGCGCCCGTTCCTGAAGATTATCAAGCAGCGCTATGAAGCCATACTGGTCTCAACCAAGGTGACGAGCATGCGTGCCACGGTTCCGGGCATCGAAGTCAGCTTCGAAGGTGACAAAGCGCCTTCCGTCGGTGTTTACGACCGGGTGCTGGTCGCAATCGGGCGCAAGTCCAATGGCGGTCGGCTGGGCGCCGACAAGGCGGGTGTCGAAGTCGATCAGCGCGGAATCATCGCCGTCGACAAGCAAATGCGCACGAACGTGCCGCATATCTTTGCGATAGGCGATCTTGCGGGCGAACCGATGTTGGCGCACAAGGCCACGCATGAAGCCAAGGTTGCCGCGGAAGTGGCTGCGGGCGAGAAGAGTTACTTTGACGCAAGGACCATTCCATCCGTTGCTTATACGGACCCCGAAATTGCCTGGGTCGGACTGACCGAACTGCAGGCGAAAGCAGATGGCATCGAGTACGAGAAGGGACAGTTTCCATGGGCGGCCAGTGGCCGAGCGCTTGCACTCGGGCGCTCGGAGGGATTCACCAAGCTACTATTCGATAAGAAGACGAAACGCGTGCTGGGTGGCGCCGTCGTCGGCCCCAATGCAGGCGACCTGATCGCGGAAATCGGACTCGCGGTTGAAATGGGCGCTGACGCCGCCGATGTCAGTCTGACCATCCATCCACATCCAACGCTGTCCGAGACCGTCGCACTCGCGGCCGAGGCGGTCGAGGGGACGCTGACAGACCTCTATATTCCGAAGAAGCGCTAGCCTGGCTATTGCATCAGGTTCGTGCGTTTCTCAATCCAATAGAAGAACATTCCGATGGCGATCAGGATCGACACGGCGATCCACGAATCAGCCTTCGATTGCATGAGCAGCCAGATACAGACTGCCAGGCCGACCACTGGGATCGAATAGCCGCCCTTCAGGCGATAGGCATTCTTCCGGACCTCGGGGCTCGCCTTTCGCCTTATTGCGGGCAGTGAAGCAATGCATATGAGATAGCCGAGCAGTCGTGCGACCGAACTTGCAACGGCCAGCTTCACGAAAGAGCCGGTAAGCGCGAGTACGAGCGCCATCCCACCCATGATCAAGATGCAGCGGTCGGGTGTGGCATAGCTGACGTGAATGTGACCGAACCACCGGGGCAAGAGTCGGTGCTCGGCCAACGAGAAGATAAGTCGCGGCGCCGCGATCATCGAGCTTGCGAGATTGCCGCCTATCGAAAAGACGGCGGCGAGCGTGATCGCGAAGGCGCCGAAAGAACCGGCAAGTACTCGGCCAACGTCGACCAACGTAGCACTTGCGTACTGATCCGGCGCAATGATCGAGACGAATACCAATACGATAAGGAAGTACAGGAGTCCTGTGGCGACAACTGTGCCCACGAGCGCCTTCGGTAACATGCTTCGCGGATTCGAGGTTTCTCCGGCCGTGACAGCGAGCGTCTCGAATCCGACATACGCGTATATGAGCAACAGCGTGGTGCCTCCTAATTCATCAGCAATGAATGGGGCGCCTGGAAACAGTGAGCCGCCTGTAACATGCTGCATTCCTATCAATACCAGCAGCAATAAAGGCGTGACTTTAAGTATCGTGAACACGCCCATGGTGCGTACGCCGTCCTTTACGCCGAGCACATTGGCCCATGTCAGGCCGACAGTAAGCACGCTAATGATGACGGCACGTGCGATGTCGCCGGCGAAAAAATCATTCAGCGATGCCAGGTAGGTCGCCATGACCGTGGCATTGGCGGCAAACGCCGTCATGCGAGCCAGATATATGACCCAACCAGTACTAAAGCCGGCCAGCGGTCCAAAAGCCTCTGTCGCATAAATTACGGGGCCGCCTGTCTTCTCGTAGTAGCTCGCGAGTTCCGCGAAGGTCAACACGACGGAGAGAAACAATACGCCGACCACGAGGAACAACCAGGGGCTCAGCAGTCCGGCGTTTACGGCCACTTTTCCCGGCAGAGCAAAGATGCCGGCGCCGATCATTGAGTTGAGGACCAGGAACGAAGCGCCGAAGAAACCGATGTCCCGGCGAAGATGACTTGCTTGGCTGGCTGGCATCGACCGATACTATCAGATGATCGCTCAGATCAGTTTCCCGCAACGGCCAGTAAAACGCGTTCTTCAGATATCGCTTCGGCTTGTTGGGGGGAACTGTCTATGCCACTTCCGGGTAAAGCTCGTTCAACGGAATAGAGCGGCCGTCATCCTGTACGATGCGGCAGTGATAACGCCGAAGCTGCCGGGGTTCGGCGACACCACAGGAATGCGCAATAGTTCCGATCTCCTTGCGCATCGTCTCCGAGTACTGCTTTACGCGGAGCGCCTTGTCTTCGGGTACAAGGCCTCGCTGCAGTCGCTTGTTGTGGGTCGTGACGCCCGTGGGGCAGGTATTCTTGTTGCACTGCAGCGCCTGGATACAGCCCAGCGCGAGCATGAATCCGCGAGCCGAGTTTACGAAATCGGCACCAACGCAGAGGGCCCAGGCCGCATCCGAGGGGTTGATCAGTTTTCCGCTGGCGATGACCCGGATGCGTTCACGAAGGCCGTGGCGCTTCAGCATGTCGACCACAAGGGGCAGGCTTTCCTTCACCGGGAGACCGACATTGTCGATAAGACTCATCGGTGCTGCGCCGGTGCCACCGTCGCCACTATCGACCGTAATGAAGTCCGGCGCGGTTTCGAGCCCACGCTGCGTGACTTCTTCAAACAGCTCGTCAAGCCATCCGTAGGCGCCAACGACAGACTTGAATCCCACCGGTTTGCCAGACAAGTCACGAACATGACTGATCATGTCGAGCAGGTCCGATGCCGAGTTGATCTCCGGGTGACGATTCGGACTGATTGACGCTTCGCCCTCCGGGATACCACGTATTGCCGCGATCTCGGGGGTCACCTTTTCCGCGGGAAGGATGCCACCTTTGCCCGGTTTTGCACCCTGGCTAAGCTTCAGCTCGATCATCTTCACTTGCTCGATCTCGCCGATTTCACGCAGCCGATTGTCATCGAAGCCCCCGTCCGGGTTGCGCACGCCGTACTTTGCTGTTCCCACCTGGAACACGATGTCGGCGCCGCCTTCGAGGTGCCAGGGAGAAAGTCCTCCTTCTCCGGTGTTGAGCCAGTTGCCGGCCATTCTCGAGCCATGCGAGAGGGCGAGCACGGCGGGCTTGGACAGCGCGCCGTAACTCATCGCGGAGACGTTGAAGATTGAATTTGCCTCGTAGGGCTTGCGCGAGTACGGCCCGATCACCAGAGGTGCCGTCGGCACCGCGTCTTCGTCCAGCGTCGGATAGGGACAGTTGACGAATATCGGCGTGCCCGCCGGCGTAAGGTTCAGCGTGGAACCGAATGCTACAGTGTTATCAACGCCTTTCGCGGCCCGGTAGACCCACGAGCGCTGTGCGCGGTTGAACGGCATCTCCTCGCGATCCAGCGCGAAAAAATACTGGCGAAAAAACTCGCCCATGTGCTCGAACAGGTTCCGGAATCTGCCGATGACGGGAAAGTTCCGACGCACGGAGTGTTTGGTCTGCGTAACGTCGACAACGAACATGAAGGCGATCGTGAGCAAGAACAGCCCTATGACGAATACCAGTATCGACGAAAGCGTCTGTACCCATGCGAATGTCGCATCCATCGTCATGAAAAACGCCTGGCCAGGATGTGGTCGAGGCTGAGTTTACCGGCGCCCTTGAAGACCAGTGGCAGCAGCATGGCGATGAAGAGCAACGGGATGCGGAAATTACCGAATCCTTTATTCGTTACGGCATAGCCTTTCCAGAGCTCCGCGAGGCTGTTCCACTCATCCGGCCAATGCACGCCGGCGATCGCTACAATCGACAGGATGATCAGGCTGAATGCCCAGAAGCGCGTGAACAGTCCGAAGACCAGGCAGGCAGCGCCCAGTATTTCTGCCCAGGTCGCCATGAACCAGCTGATTTCGACCGGAATAACGTTGAACGGAAACGGGAAGTTGTCCTGAATGTTCGCGAACCAGTTGTTGCCATTGAGCTTCATCGAACCTGCTCGTCCAAACTCGTAGGCCATTAGCAGCCGGATGGGCAATAAAGCGAGCCAGTCTCCTACCGGGTCCAGTACATCGACTACCTGGTCTTTCAGTCTGATAATTGCGTTCATCAAAATATTCCTCAAGTTAGCGTCGCGTGCCGATCAAGATCTGCAGCTGACGCATTTCATTGAGTGCGTCAGCGCCGTGCCTGATCAGGGCATCGACATCGTGGTAGCGGATCGATTCGGCGAGGTTGCGCAACAGCGCCTCGCCCGTCTTGTGACTTTCGTTATTTTCAACCGCGTCGAGCAGGCTGGCGGTAATTGCGTTGAGCTCGAGGAAGCGAACTTTGTCGCTGCTGTCCCTGTATAACGCCAGGTATACAGGCTGGGAGGCTGGCTCCGATGGCAAGAAGTCCGGCGAAATCCGGTGCACCGGATAGTGATACGCGAACGCCCAGGCAAGCGCCGATTTGACGGGTGTTTCGGCTAGCAGATCCCCGTCAGGATAGTCGAGACGGATAAAGCCAGCTCCGCGTACTCGTAATGCGCAAGCTCGACCAGGAACGGCTCGTCATTCGAGGCAGCTTCATACTTTGTTTGCAGAAAGCTCAGGAATTCCTCAGGCAGCCGAAGAAAGTAGGGCGTCTCTGCCTGGTAGTCGCGCATGAATTGCCGGATCATGCCGTGCCATTGTTGGTCCGTCTTGATCTTCCGAATCACCGGAAACATTGTGGCGAGCAGGTTTGCGAGATTGTTGAAGAACAGCTTGCGATAGATCGCCATGCGCCGGTTCTCGATACCCTCGGGTGCCGGAACGTTGTCAGGATCCCTGATGTGCGCGGCAAACGCGTACTGCTTCTCCTGAAAGTCGGGGCGCTCAGGCATTGGCGACATTCCGATTGACGGCGTCGGACTGCAGCTGCTTGATGCGTCGAACCTCGTCCAGCAATTCATGCATTGGCGGAAAATTGAAGTCGCGCTCAAGCAGCGTCGGCACCGGCCCGAATCGTTCGTAGGCCTCCTTGAGGAGCTCCCACGCCTGGTCGTCGACAGCAGTACCGTGCGTGTCGATCCGCAGATCCGGCGCCTCAACATAGTGCCCGGCGAGGTGAAAATAGCGAATCCGCTCAGCAGGCATGTCTTTGAGAAAATCACGCGGGTCATAGCGGTGATTGATGCTATTGACGACAATGTTATTGATGTCGAGCATCAGGTCGCAGTCGGATTCTTCGAGCACGGCGAGAAGAAACTCCTTTTCGCTCATTGACGTGTCGATCGCCGCGTAGAACGAGACATTTTCCAACGCGATACGTTGCTCCAGGATGTCCTGTACGCGACGTACCCGCTCCGCGACATACCTGACGGCGTCGTCGGTGAACGGCAGCGGCATGAGGTCGTAGAGCTGGCCATCATCGCCACAGTAGCTCAGGTGCTCGGAGTACATACGGATGTTGTGCTCCGACATGAACGCTTTTATGTCCCGAACGAGCTGCTCGTTGAGGGGCGACGGCGCGCCTATCGATAATGACAAGCCGTGAATGAGGAAGGGGTAGCGCTCGGTGAAAAAGCGCAGCTTCTTGGCCAGCGCCCCACCCACGTGGATCCAGTTTTCCGGCGCCACCTCCATGAAATCCACATCACTTGGTGGATTCGCCATCAGTTGATCGGCAATAGGCCGGCGCAGGCCGAGGCCTGCGCCGTGAACAGGGTATTGAGACTGTTGTTCGCTCATGGAGTCACCGTTTTGACGTTATCTGATCAGACCTCGCGGGCCCTCTATTTATTACACCTGATATTTGCCTCAGCAATCAGGCCGTGAGGCGACGGAGGCGCTCCAGGTATTTCCGTTCATCCGGCGCCACGCCCTGGCTTTGGGAATCCCAGAGCGTTTCCGCGAGGCACTCGATCATCTGATGCTCGGCTAAATGCGCGTCGCCTGTTGCAGACGTCAGGGTCTCGTGGATCCTGGCGATGCCGGCGGGCCGGTCCGTGGCAACCTGCTCACGAATACCAAGGTGCAGGCCCATATGCAGGAATGGATTGGAGCGTCCGCCATCGGGTGTGTAATCGCGATCAAGGCCATCGCCTGTAACTTCTCCGTGGTATTCCGGGTGCCATTCAACGACGGCGGCTATCTGCGCTTCCAGCGGCGACATCGGCAGTCTTTCGCGTCGCTTTCGCCAGGCTTCCACGTACATCTTGCGAAGCTCGGTTCTGTCCTGACCAAAAATCACGACAGCTCCTTCCTGGTGTATTCACACCACTCGACAATCGGGCAATCATCGCAGGCGGGCTTCCTCGCCTTGCACACGTAACGGCCATGCAGAATGAGCCAGTGGTGTGCGTCCTTCTTGAATTCGTCAGGCACCAGTCTCAGCAATCGCTTTTCAACGTCGAGCGGCGTTTTGCCCTTCGCGATACCGGTGCGGTTCGAGACCCGGAAGATATGGGTGTCGACGGCAATGGTGGGCTCACCAAAAGCCGTATTGAGGACAACGTTCGCCGTCTTCCTGCCGACGCCAGGGAGCGCTTCCAGCGCCGTTCGGGAGCGCGGCACCTGACTTCCATGCTGCTCGACAAGGATCCGGCAGGTCTTGATGATGTTCTCGGCTTTGCTGTTATAGAGGCCAATGGTACGAATGTAAGGCTTGAGGCCTTCGACCCCGAGGGCCAGGATCGCTTCCGGCGTGCGCGCCGCCGGGAATAGCCTGGCGGTCGCTTTGTTGACGCTGACATCCGTCGCCTGTGCCGAGAGGATCACCGCGATCAGCAATTCGAATGGACTCTCGTAGATGAGCTCGGTTTCCGGAGCAGGCATACGCTCGCGCAGTGTGCTGAATATGGCCGTTCGTTTCGCCCTGTTCACGACCGTGGCTCTATTTCCGAGCACGCCTGGCTTGCCCCAGCATCGCGTTCTTCAACTTTTCCCGTTGCCGGCGATCAATGACATTTTTTGCCGCTATGGCGAGCGCGAGACTGAAGAATGCGCCGGGCGGCAGTATGGCGAGCAGCCAGCCTCCGTCAAGCAGGACCAGGCCGCGGATGGGCTCACCCCCGATCAGCATATCCATTCCCGCAAACAGCGATCCCTGCCCGAGCAGTTCACGAAATCCGCCGATCGCCATTAACAAGAGTGCGAATCCCAGGCCCATGACAAAGCCGTCGGCAAGGCTCGCCCCGACGGTGTTTCGGGATGCGAAGACCTCCGCACGAGCGACGATGGCGCAGTTCGTTACGATCAGCGGGATGAAGATTCCGAGCGACCGATCCAGGTAAGGGAACCAGGCTTTGAAAACAAGCTCGATGCAGGTCACCAGGCTTGCAATGATCAAAACGTAAATCGGGATCCGAATCTCGGTCAGTATCCATCGCCGTGTCGCCGATACCAGGCCATTCGATGCAACCAGCACGGCGATGGTGGCGATGCCCAATCCCAGGCCGTTGACGAATGTCGAGGTGACGGCGAGAACCGGGCACAATCCGAGCAGCTGCACCAGCCCGGGATTCTCGTCCCAGAGGCCGGTCTTCAGACGGTCAATAAATCTCGGCGACGTCACGGGACTTCCTTTTGTTGGTCGCTCTCCGCCGGCGCGTCAGCGAAGAGCTCATCACGATGCGCGTCGTAGTATACCAATGTGTTCTTTACAGCCTTGACGATGGCTCTCGGCGTCACCGACGCGCCTGTAAGCTGATCGAACTGCCCGCCATCGCCCTTTATCGCCCATTCGCTTGGCGTCGGGTCGAGAAGTGAGCGGCCCTCGAATTGCTTCACCCAGTCGGACTTCGTAGATTCAACACGATCGCCGAGCCCCGGTGTCTCACGATGCTCCAGCACGTGCACGCCGGTCACCAGACCCTCCGTATCGGCACCGACAAGGATCCGAATCGGTCCTGCGTATCCGTCGCGCGCGCTGACGACGAACAGGGCTGCAACCGGTTCTTGCTGGGCGTAGACGCGATAGATTATCGCCGCCTCGGACCCCGGTAAATCGTGCGGCGGGGGCACGATGATCTTCGATTCGGTCACGCCGCTGTCGTAGAAGAGTCCCGATAACGCGGGTTGCAGGCTGCGTTCAAGCAACGCCTGTTCGTTGGCGTCGATGCGTTCTTCAGTCAGTCGGTAGGTGAACGCGACCAAGGTCGTGCAAATTGCCGCGATCACGGCCAGCGTTACGCCACCTTTGATTACCGTCGAAGCGCTCATGGCGAGTCGCCCTTTTCGCTGTGGCCGACAATGTGCGGTCGGGTTACGAGGTCGATGGCCGGTACCGCCATGTTCATAATGAGAACGGCAAAGGCGACACCATCCGCATAGCTGCCCCAGGTACGAATACAGTAGATAAGGAAGCCAATTCCCAATCCGAACAGCAGTCGGCCACGTGGACTCGTCGCGCCGGAGACGGGGTCTGTCGCAATAAAGAAAGCGCAAAGAATCGTGGCGCCGCTAAAAAGATGGAACCCGGGGCTCGGGTTAGAACCGGGATCGACGAGGTACATTATAGTCGCCGGGACCAGCAGTCCTGCGCCGACAGCGACGGGGATATGCCAGCGGATGACCTTCTTGATCAGCAGCCAGAATCCGCCGATCGCAAGAAAGTTTCCAATCCACTCCCAGCCGCGGCCACCGAAGTCTCCCATAATTGGATTGGCGCGAATCTCAGCGACGGTCCGCATCCCCGTGAGACCGGACTTCATGACGTCGAGCGGCGTGGCGCGGCTTACAGCGTCAAATCCCAATGCATCGGGTAGCGAGCCGGTCAGAGTGAATACCAGCGTCTGCAGCACCGTCAGGTACTCGTAGTCGATATCGCCGATGCGCGGTGCCGTCCAAAGATTCAGGTGCATCGGAAAAGCGACCAGGATCACGACGTAGCCCGCCATGGCAGGGTTGAAGACATTGAAGCCCAGGCCGCCGTACAGGTGTTTGGCGACGACAACGGCGAACAGCGCCCCGGTGGCGGTGACCCACCACGGCGTCAATGAGGGCAGGGCGAATGTCAGCAACGCAGCCGCTACGAGCGCGCTGTAGTCGGTGAGGGCCACTTCGGGTGGTCGCTTGCGCAAGTGCATGACCAGATACTCGCCGCCTAGCGCAAACAGCGACGCGACCAGCAGATTAAAGATGAACCCGGGCCCGAAGAACCAGACGTGAGCGATAGCCGCGGGAATCAGCGCCATTAATACCTGCAACATCAGTCCGGGAACCGCGACCCGTGCCGACCAGTAGGGTGATTCGCGCCGTGCAAACTCCACGCCTACTCGCCCTCGCTCTCTTTCTTTCGTTTCAGGATTTCAGCAATAGCAGCAGGGCCCGCCCGCCTGGCGGATTCTTTTTGCCGTGCAAGCTCGGACTCGCGGTCGGCTTTTTCCTGCTCGAGTCGCGCGTTTCTGGCCTCGAATCGCGCCCGCGCCCGCGCCGCACGGGCCTTTTCATCGGCGAGCTCCTGGATTCGACCCTTTGCGATTCGAAAATTTGCCGTCAGCGGTATATGGCTCGGACACACCAGGTCACAGCAGCCGCACTCAATGCAGTCGGTCAACCCGAAGTCTCGCAGCTTGGCCTCATTATCGGCGCAGGCGTGCCAGTACAGCTGTTGTGGCAGGAGCTGCACCGGGCAGACAGACGCACAGTCGCCGCAGCGTATGCAGGGGAGCTGGTGGCCTTCGAAGGAGGTCTTCAATACCACGAGAACCGAGTTCGTGGCTTTGACCAGCGGTACGCGATCGGTACTGATCGACTTGCCCGTTAACGGGCCGCCGATAAACAGGTGATCGGCCTGCTCGGCATAGCCTCCCGTGAACTCAACGATATCGGCAATAGTCGTGCCAATGCGCGCACGCACATTCATTGGATTGGCGATCCCGTCGCCCGCCACGGTCGTCACGCGCGAGATCAAAGGCTCATGGTTTTCGATCCAGTCATGAACGGCTGCCGCGGTACCGACGTTTTGTACGAGACAGCCAACATCAGAGGGCAATCCGCCGCTCGGCACTTCACGATTCGTCACCAACTGCACCAGCTGATCCTCGCCCCCCGAGGGATAGATCGTCGGCACCTGCTTGAGGATGATGCGCTCGTCGTCAAGTTCTCCCAGCGCTTCGCCAAGACTTTGCAACGCATCGGGCTTGTCGCTTTCCACCGCGAGATAGCAGGATTCGATCTGCAAGGCATGCAACAGCACCTTGGCGCCACTCAGGATTGACAGCGCTCGCTCGCGCATCAGCATGTCGTCACAGCTAATATACGGCTCGCATTCGACGCCATTGAGAATCAGGTAGTCGATATCGCCGGTTCGTGCCTGCATGAGCTTCTGCGCGGTAGGAAAAACCGCCCCGCCGAGCCCAACAATGCCTCCGTCCAGTATTTTCTTGAGCAGTGCTTCGGGCGCGAGATCCAGGTAGTGCTGGTCCTCTTTAGCCGGATCAATCGCGCGGTCCTCGCCATCACATTCGATGATGATGCAAGGTGCCTTGTCGCCGTAGCGTCCTGATACGGGCCAGGGTTCGATCGCGACCACCTTTCCGGACGAGGGCGCGTGAACGGGCGCGCCCAGTGATCCTTCCGGTTTCGCGAGCAGCTGTCCCTTGAGGACCACGTCGCCCATCGCGACAATCGGCTGCGCCGGATCACCGACATGCTGCGTGATCGGGAGGGCCAGCTGCGCGGGTAGCGGCACATCGCGAATAGGGTGGGCCGTCGAAGCCGTCTTGTGCCCCGGTAGTCGTAAGCCACCGTGCAGCTTGCCCAGATCATAGGTCGGTGCTGTCACGCGATCGGTCTCATGCTGATGCAATCCACGGGGCAGGGCGCGACGCACAGCTCGCAGCCCGTGCATTCGCTTTCGATAATCGTGTGCATGAAGTGCGCTGCGCCGACGATTGCATCGACAGGGCAGGCGTTGCGGCAGTGCACGCAACCGATGCATAAGGATTCGTCGATAACGGCAACCGCGGGATGTGGTCGCTGCACCAGTGGCAATGGTTCGCGACCCAACAGACTGGCGAGCCGCTTAACGGTGACTTCGCCGCCGGGTGGGCAAAGGTTGATCGAAGCAGCGCCGTCGACGATCGCCGCCGCGTAGGGCCGACAACCTGGGTAGCCGCATTGCGCGCATTGGGTCTGCGGCAGCAGCTCATTGACCTTTTCGACAAGATCGTCGGACCTGGACGGCAGATGTCTCGACGCAAAGCTCAAAGCGAGGCCCGCGGCGAGGGCGATCAGTGCAATTGTCGCGATAGCTTCCCACATAGGCGGCCATCAGGGACGAGCCATGCCCGAAAAACCCATGAAAGCCAACGACATCATTCCAGCGGTCATCAGCGCAATGGCGGTGCCGCGAAATGGCACCGGTATGTCGGCAACTTCGAGGCGTTCTCGAATAGCCGCAAACATCACGAGTACCAGCGCGAATCCCAGCGACGCCCCGAAACCATAAAACACCGACTGCACGAAGCCTTTCGACTGCTGGACGTTGAGCAAAGCAACGCCAAGCACAGCGCAGTTGGTCGCAATCAGCGGGATATAGATACCCAGGACTTGTTCAAGAAGCGGGCTCATCCGACGTACCATGATTTCCGTAAACTGCACGCTTGCCGCAATGACCAGTATGAAACTGATCGTGCGCAAGTACTCCAGTCCAAGCGGCACCAGCACATATTGGTGAAGGAGATACGCCGTTGCCGACGATAGCGTCAAAACGAAAGCGGTCGCGAGCGACATACCCGTGGCGGCTTCGAGGTTTCTCGATACACCGAGAAACGGGCACAGCCCAAGGAACCTGACAAGTACGAAGTTATTGACCAGCACAGTGCTGATTAGGATGACGATCAGTTCTGTCATTTGGCTATTGTAAGGGCTACTTGACCCGCATGCCCGCTCTTGCACCGTCATCGGGCGACAGCAGAAAGATATCCTCGCCGCCAGGACCGGCTGCCAGAACCATGCCCTCGGATACGCCGAATCGCATTTTCCTCGGGGCGAGGTTAGCGACGACGACGACGTGCCGACCAGGCAGGCTCTCCGGATCATAAGCGGCTTTGATACCTGCAAAGACCTGGCGTGTCGAACCACCGACATCCAGAGTAAGCGCCAGCAGCTTGTCGGCACCCTCGACCGATTCGGCCTTCTCGATACGCGCGATCCGCAAGTCGACATTCATAAAATCATCGATACTGATCGTGTCATCGTCTGCAGTCGTATCAGGCACAGGTTGACTCTCCTGGGATTGCTCAATCATGCGTGTGACCTGGTCGGGTTCCACGCGAGTAAGGAGTGGTTCGAATCTGGGCAGCGTTGCGGCGAGCAACGGAGACGTTGCGTCCTGCCACTGCCACCGCTCTTCATTCAAGAATCGGCGCGCACTCGCCGCGACCGCCGGAATAACGGGCGAAAGGTAGATAATCAGGCTGCGAAACATGTTCAGGCCCTGTGTGCAGACCAGCTGGACGTCAGCGATGCGGTCCGCATCCTTGATCATTACCCAGGGCTTGTGTTCGTCAATATAGCGGTTCGCTTTATCGGCCAGGGCCATTATCGAGCGCATCGCTTTCGAGTACTCACGACGCTCATAGAGTAATGCAATCGAATCGGCAGCCCCTTGAAAGTCTGCGAAAAGGTTTTCGTCCGGCAGTCTGTCGGCCAGTCTTCCATCAAATCGCTTGTTGATAAAGCCGGCGCAGCGGCTCGCAATATTGATCAGCTTGCCAACCAGGTCGGAGTTGACGCGGGCGATAAAGTCCTCGAGGTTCAGGTCGATGTCCTCGATCGTCGGACCGAGCTTTGCGGCATAGTAGTAGCGCAGGAAACTCGGATCCAGGTTGTCAAGATAGGTCCTCGCCTTGATGAACGTGCCGCGAGACTTTGACATCTTCTGGCCATTGACTGTCAGGAAGCCGTGCGCGAAAACGCTGGTGGGCGTGCGAAAGCCAGCCCCGCCGAGCACCGCCGGCCAGAACAACGTGTGGAAATACATGATGTCCTTGCCAATAAAATGGTAGACCTCGACATCGCTACCGGGCCTCCAGTAGGCATCAAAATCCAGGTCCTTGCGGCGGCCGCAGAGATTCATGAAGCTCGCCATGTAACCGACAGGCGCGTCGAGCCAGACGTAAAAATACTTGTCATCGGTGCCGGGTATACGAAATCCGAAATACGGCGCATCCCGGGAGATGTCCCAGTCCTGAAGACCCGCATCGAACCACTCGTTCAGCTTCGCGACCACGTTCTTGTCCAACGTCGCATCCGTCATCCAGGCGCGAAGGCGATCGCCATACTCGCTGAGTTTGAAAAAGTAATGCTCAGACTCGCGCATTACCGGGGCCGTCCCCGAGATAACCGATACAGGATCGATCAGATCGGCCGGCGTATAGGTCTTGCTGCAATTCTCACAGGCATCGCCATACTGATCTTCTGTCTTGCAGAACGGGCATGTGCCGCGCACAAATCGATCCGGCAGGAACATGCGTTCCTTCTCATCGTACGCCTGCTCAATCGTACGTGTGTAGATATCCCCTTTCTTACGGAGCGCCTCAAAGATCTCGGTAACAAGAGCCTCATTCTCCGGGGAATGCGTCGTGTGATAGTTGTCGAACTCGATGCCGAAGTCGCGAAAATCATTCGCAAACTCGGCGGAGTATCCTTCCGTCAATGCTTCAGGGGTAATGCCCATCTCGCGTGCCTTGAGCATGATCGGGGTGCCGTGCGCGTCGGAGGCGCAAACGTAAATGCAGTCGTGGCCGCGCAGTTTCTGGAAGCGCACCCAGATATCGGTCTGCAGGTACTCGACAAGGTGACCCATATGGGGCGACCCGTTTACATACGGCAGGGCGCTCGTGACGAGGATCTTTCGCTGCTGGGACATCTTGAGACGAGTTCGGCTTGACAGTGGCCGCGATTATGCCACGTGTCGGCGGCTGCTGTAGTGACAATAGCGGTGCCGGCTGGCCTTACTGAACGTCTTTGAGACTCTCGAACTTGGCTTTGTTATTGGCCTGCTGGTAGGCCTCGAGGCCCGTAACCCAACCTTTGTTGACGAGATCCATGAGCGCCCCGTCCATGGATTTCATGCCGATGTTGCCGCCGCTCTGTATCGCGGTCTCCAGCTGGTCGAGCTTACCCTGACGGATCAGGTTCGCGACGGCTGGCGTGTTAATCATGATTTCCAGCGCCGCCGCGCGGCCCGGTTCGTGACAAGTAGGCAGCAGCTGCTGGGATACGACACCCCGCAACGACGTAGAGATCATCGTGCGAATATGACTCTGCTTGTCGGCGGGAAAAGAATTAATGATTCGGTCTACCGTCTGCGCGGCGCCGTTGGTGTGCAGCGTACCCATTACCAGGATGCCCATTTCTGCAGCAGTTACGGCTATGCTGATCGTTTCGAGATCACGCATTTCGCCGACCAGGATAACGTCGGGGTCCTCGCGCATCGCGGAGTGCAGTGCTTCGGCGAAGCTCGGACTGTGCACACCTACCTCGCGCTGGCTGATCAGGCAGCCCTGGGCTTTGTGCACAAACTCGATCGGATCCTCGATTGTCAGGATATGTCCTTTGAGGCGCCTGTTCATTGCGTCGATCATTGCCGCAAGCGTGGTCGACTTGCCGGAGCCGGTTTTGCCGGTAACCAGGATCATGCCCGATGTGTACTTGCAGAGATCATGAATGGCGCGCGGCATGTTCAGATCGACAAGCGTCAGCGCGGTCGAGGGTATAGCGCGGAAGATCGCGCCGATACCGTTCAGATGGCGAAAAGCATTGACACGAAATCGCGACACTTCCGGTATTTCGTAGGCAAAGTCGGCCGCGTCCTCGCGATCGAATGTCCGCTTGGTCACGCCGTCCATGACCTCGAAAATGGCCTGCTCGGCCGTATCGGTTTTTAGCGTTTCATCGACCAGGACCGTCAGATTGCCGTGTATGCGGGCCCGTACCGGGTCACCGGACACGAAATGGAGATCCGAGGCGTTTTGCTTTAATGCCTGTTCAAGATACGAGTCGATTTGCGCCATAATCTTCGGTCCGTCCCCGCATTCAGCCGCCGCCGGCGTCCAGCACGCGAACAATTTCAGTGTCCGTTACGAAACGCTGGAACTTCTTCTTGTCGGTCGCGAAGCGAATTGCGTCATCGGGATCTATCGCTTTGGACTGAATCGCATCAAGCAATGCCTGGTCAAGGATCTGCATACCGGCACTTTTGCCGGTCTGCAGCTGCGAGGGTATTTGATGCGTCTGATCCGTTGTGATCAGCTTCGAAATCGCCCGGTTGTTGATCAGGATTTCGAGAACGGCACGTCGTCCACGGCCGTCCGGGGTCTTGACCAGTACCTGTGTCACAACTGCCTTCAAACTCATCGACAGGAACCCCTTGGTCTGCTCGCGCAGCTCACCGGGAAGTGCATCGATGATTCGGTCGATCGTCTTGACGGCGCCCGTCGTGTGCAGCGTTCCGAGGACAAGATGGCCGGTTTCTGCGGCCGTCATCGCCATGGAGATAGTCTCGGCATCACGTAACTCGCCGACCAGGATCACGTCCGGATCCTCACGCATTGCAGAGCGCACGCCGTCCGCAAAGCTCCTGACATGCGTGCCAACTTCCCTTTGAATAACCTGGCAGTTCTTGCTCACGTGCACAAACTCGATGGGATCCTCGAGACTGATAATGTTCAATTTGCGCGTTTCATTCAGGTAATCGATCATCGCCGCGAGGGTCGTCGACTTGCCGGTGCCCGTCGATCCGGTCACCAGCACCATGCCCTGATGGTAGTCACAGAATTTCTTCAGAATCTGGGGCACGTTGAGCTCGTCGAGAGTCGGAACTGTGCCCGGGATATGACGGAAGACGGCGCCGATGCCGGTTTCCTTACGGAAGACATTGACGCGAAAGCGGCCGCTTTCCTCGCCGACGTAAGAGAAATCGAGATCGTGTCCTTCTTCGAGGCGCTCCCTCTGCTTCGCCGTCAGAATTTCGATGATGTAAGTCTCGAGCTCCGTATCGGAGAGCTGTCGAAACTTGATCGGCATCAGGTCGCCATTCATCCGCAGCATCGGCGGCACGCCCACGGCGAGGTGCACATCCGAGCAGCCCTGGGCAAGTCCGAGCTTCAGGAATGCATCGATACGCGCCATAGTTGACCTCAGTCCGTAATCGCGTCGAGCGCTTCGGTGAGCTCTTCCATGGACTGGAAGCGCTTCGTCTTGTCGACCGCCATTGCTCTTTCAATCAGCGCCGCGAACTCGTCGCTAATGTCGGGGTTTATTTCCTGGCAGGGTTTCGCTTTGCCCTGCACGTGCTGGTACATCACCGACATATGGTCGCCGCGGCTATAGGGTGGCACACCGGTAGCCATCTCGTAAATGATAACGCCAACGCTGTAAATGTCAGCCGTGACATCCACCTTCTTGCCGAGAATCTGCTCAGGGGCCATATATTTCGGTGATCCGATTACGTAGCCGGTCTTGGTGAGCTGAGTGTCGCCGCTGCTGGCCGCGGCCGCAACGCCGAAATCCACGATCTTGAGCAGCCCTTCATCATTGACCAGTATGTTCGCCGGCTTGAGGTCGCGATGAATGACGCCGGCCAGGTGCGCCACCGCCATGCCGGCCGCGATGTCCCGCGAGTAGCGCAGGACCTTCTTCACATCCATCGGCTTGTTGTCGGGAATCTCGCCGGACAACGTGTGCGACGGGAAATACTCCATCGATATCGCGTAGCATCCCTGCAATTTCAGGAAGTCGTAGATGCGGATGATGTTGCGATGCGTGATCTTGCGTGAATAACGCAGCTCGTGCACGAAGCGTTTCATCATCTCTTCGTCCGAAGACACATTCGGATTCAAAAATTTCAGAATGAGCTGCTCATCGACGACTTCGTCTTCCATCAGAAGCACGGTACCGAACGCGCCTTTACCAATCTTTTCGATGTACTTGTAGCGGCCATCGATCACGTCGCCCGGATCGAGCTTGGAGATGTCAAGCACTGGCTCCCCGGTGGGCGCAGCCTCGTCGGGCGTCTCGGCCGGTTTCGCCGCCTCCGCGATCTGCGCCGCCTGGGCGCTAAGCATCTTATCGAGCTCGTCATCTTCCAGCAGCAGGGTCTTGGTATGCGCCGCGATTTTCTCGGCACGGACGTTTTCCTCGAGCACCGTTTCTGAATAGCGTGCATCCAGGTCCTTTAGTGCCTTGGTCGCAACATTGATGATGGTCGCATCGGGCGACTGCTGAATCTTCTTCAGCAGGCCGCGAATGGACTCCGCGTGCGCATCGTCCGTAAGATGAGACAATGCTTTGATCGCTTCGACCTGAATCTCGCGTTCCGGTCGTTGCAGCAGCGGCATGATCTGGTTGATGTGTTTGGGACCTCCCAGCTTGCCCAGCGCACGGATGACGACCGTATCGGTCTTGCTGTCCTTGCCGAGCATGGTTTCAAGCTTCGGCACTGCCTTGGTATCTCCGATTTTTGACAGCGCGTCGACGGCGCGCTCGCGCACCCACCAATCCGAGTCGTCCGTCGCCTTGATCAGATGGTCGACCGCGCGCGAATCTTTCGTGGCATTCAGGATTTCGATGGCTGTCCGGCGGATGTCTTCATCTTCATCGTTGATCAACGTGACGACAGAATCCACAACCTTGGGACCACCAATCTCGGCCAGCGCGTCGCCGGCCCGTGATCGAACCCACCAATCGTCGTCTTTAATGGCCGCAAGCAGATCCTTCACCGAATTGACGTCACCGATCTCATTCAGCACTTCGACGGCGGCGCGTCTTGAATACTCCGATTCATCTTTCAGGGCGTCGACGAGGTAGCGAACCGTATCGGGGTGATTGGCCTTGACCAGTACGTCGACCGCTTTGTTCTGCACGTCGAGATCCGGATCGGTCAGGGCCGCGGCAACTTTGTCGACATTAATATTTCCGCCGCGCATCGCCAGCGCTGAAAGCGCCGCGCTGCGCACCATCTTGTTTGGATCTTTGAGCTGAGTTTCGAGGGCATTACTGATTTCGGGCTTGTCGAATTTGGCCAGCAGGTTCATCAGGTGCATCTTGATGACCGGGTCCTTGCCGCCCATGCGAGCAATCAGATCGGGCACCATATCCGGTTTGATGATCTCATCGATGATTTTGAAAATTGCGGCCTTTTCTTTGGTCTCGCATTCGTAGGCCCGGCGCAGCAGTTCGTGAACGCTCAGGTCCTGCTTGTGTACACGCAGCACGTCGATGAGCGCCGCTTTCGAGACCTCGTCGTCATCGAAGAAATCGAGCAGGCTGTTCGGGTTATAAACGGTACTGCTCGACAGTGCCCAGGCGGTGCCAGAAACCACGCGTTCGTTGCCATCCGCGAGGCCTTCGCGATACATATCCAGGTTCTTGTCGTTAACCAGGTCGCCGAGGATATCGACAAGAACCATCGTGTGCGTCTTGTCGCTCATAGCCAGTGCGTCGATGATTTTCGGAACCGCGCGATTGCCGGCTTTCTTCAGCTTGGCGATGATCTTCTTTGCCGCCGGTGACGCGGTATCTTCCTGCGAAACAAGATCAGTGAGCAGCTGATCTGAACGAAATGAGGCGAGGAAACTCATCGGCCGATCGCGCTCTGGCTATCAAGGAAAGACAGCAGCGCGCCTGACGGTCTCGCGTGTGCCATCCCTGCGATCGAATCAATTTGCACTGATCTGTTATGTAACGCCAATTCGTTTGTCGCTCTTGCCCAAGCAGTCCCGGGCGACCGTGGCCCTGAAAATCCTGTATCCGTAAACAGTCGCCAACTGGCCGACGCGGCATTATGCCACATCGAATGCAGCACATTCCGCGCCCTTGCTGGCTTTCAGCAAAATGTGACGATAACCGGGCTGTGGCAAAAACACGCTTGGTTCCTGGCCAACCTCCGTTACAATGTGCCACCGAAATTCAGCTCCTGGCCGAATTTCCATCCTAAATTTTACCTAATGCAGGCGTGCGAAGTGTGACGGTGTCAACAGAATCAGATCTGAGCAAGTACCTAAATTCCATCGAATTATTGGTGATTGGCCGGCCATTGAGCGAGGTTGGACGCGTTCGGGCCGTCTCTCTCGCTGGTGGCGTGGCCAAAGCGAGCATCGACCTCGGATTCCCGTGCGAAAGCGCGCATGCCTCGATTCGGGAGCAGCTGGTCGAAGCGGTTTCAGGGGAAACCGCTGCGGCCCGCGTCGAGATCGACCTGCAAACGAAGATCATTCGTCATGCGGTACAGGGGACCGTGAAACCGATCAAGGCCGTTAAGAACATTATCGCGGTCGCGTCGGGGAAGGGCGGCGTTGGCAAGTCGACCGTTTCGGCGAATATTGCGCTTGCGCTGTCTCGGGAAGGTGCGCAGGTTGGCATACTCGACGCCGACATCTATGGACCCAGCCAGCCACACATGATGGGTATTGTCGGTGAACAGCCCGTCAGCGAGGATGGCAAGACCCTGCTGCCGCTTCGCGCACACGGCCTGCAGCTTATGTCGATTGGCGCATTGGTGGACCCGGATCAACCGATGGTGTGGCGCGGGCCAATGGTGACGTCGGCCTTAAGTCAGCTGACGCATCAGACTCAGTGGGAAGGCCTCGACTACCTGGTGGTAGACATGCCACCGGGGACCGGTGATATTCAGCTGACGCTGGCGCAGCAAGTCCCGGTTTCAGGGGCCGTCATCGTCACGACGCCGCAGGACATTGCGACAATCGATGCGCGCAAAGGCCTTGCCATGTTTCGCAAGGTCTCGATTGCGGTCCTGGGCGTGGTTGAGAACATGAGTACCCATGTCTGCTCGAATTGCGGGCACGAGGAGGCGATTTTTGGCGAGGGTGGCGCGAAAAGGATGAGCCGTGATTTTGACGTTCGCATTCTCGGACAGCTACCGCTTAGCGCGCAGGTGAGGGAGCAGACCGATTCCGGTTTGCCCACGCTGATCGCCGAACCCGATTCGGCCGAGGCGCGGGCCTTCCGCGAGGCGGCCTGGAAGATCGGCGCTGCCCAGGCCGCCGAGCGTCCCGACCATACTTCGAAATTCGGGACCATTGTCGTCGAAGGCAACGCGTGAGCATCAAAGCCGATCACTGGATACGTCGCATGGCCCTGGAACACGGCATGATCGAGCCGTTCGAGCCGGGACAGATCCGAGAAAGTGGCGACGGCAGCATCGTGAGCTACGGAACCTCGAGTTACGGTTACGATGTTCGTTGTTCCGACGAGTTCAAGATTTTTACGAACATCAATTCAGCCATCGTCGATCCGAAGGCCTTCGATGCGACCAGCTTCGTCGATCTCAAGAGTGACGTCTGCGTCATTCCGCCGAATTCCTTCGCATTGGCCCGCACCGTTGAGTTCTTTCGAATTCCGCGAACGGTGCTGACAATCTGTCTCGGCAAGTCCACCTACGCGCGCTGCGGAATCATCGTTAACGTGACGCCGCTCGAGCCGGAATGGGAAGGGCACGTGACGCTCGAATTTTCGAATACGACGCCGTTGCCCGCCAAGATCTATGCCAACGAGGGTGTGGCCCAGATGCTCTTCCTGGAGTCTGATCAGGCCTGCGAAACGTCGTATAAAGACCGCGGCGGAAAATACCAGGGCCAGACAGGCGTGACGCTTCCTAAAACGTAGTCCGCTGCTACATTCTTTTCCCGGATAGATCGAACGTTTGCACGATCGGATCGTCGGCGGCTACGCCGTCGATCCAGGCACGGCCATCTCGATATTCGACGCGACCTTCGCCAACCCAGCCTGCCGCTTCAGGATAGATCTGATGTTCAAGGGCCTGCACGCGCGCTTGCAGTTGCGATGCCGATTCGCCGGCGACGACCGGCAGGCGCCCCTGCAAAATGCGCGGTCCGCCGTCGAGTTCCTCAGTGACGAAGTGCACGGTGCTGCCATGCCACTTTTCGCCCGCGTCCAACACACGCTGGTGCGTGTTGAGCCCTGGATACGCCGGCAACAGCGCCGGATGTATGTTGAGTACCCGGCCGCGGTAGCGTTCCACAAAACCGGCGCTCAGGATGCGCATGAAGCCGGCAAGGATCAGCAGGTCGGGGCGCCATTCATCGAGTTTATTGGCGACCGCGCAATCAAAACTATCGCGACTGGAAAAATGACCGTGTTCGATACAGGCCGTCGGTATGCCCGCATTTCGCGCACGAACGAGGCCGAACGCATCGGGATTGTTAGACACGACGACGGCTAGTTCGAGACTGAGTCTACCCTCGGCAACCGCATCGATGAACGCCTGGAGATTGGTGCCCGACCCTGAAATCAAGATCGCGGTTTTGCAGCGCGTCGACATCAGACGTATCGAGTTTCCCGACGGCCCGGCACGATGCGGCCGATCTGCCAGGCGTGTTCGCCCTGGTCAATCAGTACGCGCAGCGCCTCATCGACGTTCTCTTCGCGGACCACCGCAACCATGCCAACGCCACAGTTGAAGGTACGGCGCATTTCGGCAGTTTCGATGTTGCCGTGCTCTGCCAGCCAGTCAAATACCGGACCGCGTCGCCAGGTCGAGGTGTCAATTTCCGCGCCCAGGTCACCCTGCAGAATGCGCGGTACGTTTTCCGTGATGCCCCCGCCGGTAATGTGTGCGAGTCCTTTTACGGGCACGGCTTCGATCAATGCGAGAACCGCCTTGACGTATATACGGGTCGGTGCAAGCAGTCTGGCGTGGGCCGGATCGTCTTCTATCGTGGCCTCGCCGGAACGCTCCAGCACTTTTCGAATCAACGAGTATCCGTTCGAGTGCGGGCCGTTGGACGCGATACCGATCAACGCGTCGCCGGCATCGATACCGCTGCCATCGATCAGTGCCGAGCGCTCGACGGCGCCAACGGTGAAACCCGCCAGGTCGTACTCGCCGTCTGAATACATATCCGGCATTTCCGCGGTTTCGCCGCCGATCAACGCCGCGCCGGCCTGCATGCAGCCTTCCGCGATCCCGGCGATCACCTGGGCTGCGACCGCTGTATCCAGTTTTCCGCAGGCGAAATAGTCCAGAAAGAACAGCGGCTCGGCGCCCTGGACCAGGACATCGTTTACGCACATGGCAACGAGATCGATACCGATCGTGTCGTGGATATCGTGTTGCTGTGCCAGCATCAGTTTGGTACCGACACCGTCGGTTCCCGAGACCAGAACCGGCTCACGATAGCGGTCAGACGCCAGCGCGAACAGCCCACCGAATCCGCCTATTCCCGACATAACCTCGGTTCGGTGGGTCCTTTTTACGAGCGGCTTGATGCGTTCGATCAGTTCGTTTCCCGCGTCGATGTCAACGCCGGCGTCTTTATACGTTAAAGGTTTATTCGTCATTTCTGAGTGGCATACTCTGCGAGGGCGATATAATAGTGCTTGGTTCCGAACGGGGATACCACCCTTGCTGAAAACTCGAACATTCCGACCGGTCGGCCGACGCCGGCCTGCGGTCGGCACCGTACTGCTGGCCTTATTGCTCGCGCTCGGCGTTACGTCCGCGGCGCGGGCGGTCGAAGTACCGACCCTGTTTACCGCCGAGGTCCCGTTCGATCGCGAGGCCGATAATCCGCGCGAAGACGCCTACGAACGGGCGTTGTCCGAAGTGTTGTTGCGCGTGTCCGGATCCGAACTCGGAAATAATCCCGCGGCGATCGCCGAGCTGTTTCCGAATCCGTCGTCTTTCGTTATTCAGTTTCGACCTGGCGCCAATGACACGCTCTGGGTGTCATTCGACGGAGAGGCGATTGAGCAGATCTTGCGCAATTCCGGGCAGCTCGTCTGGGGTGCGGATCGTCCGCTGACGCTGGTCTGGCTGGCCGTGGACTGGGGACAGGGTAGCCGCGAGATTATCGCGGCCGACGATCCGGATCGCAGCGAAAGCGAGGGCCGCTCAATCGACCGCAACAGGCGATTGAGAGAGCGCATGCTGCAAATCGCGGAGCAGCGTGGGCTGCCGATCGTTTTCCCGCTGCTCGATACGACCGATCTGCAAAGCGTTACATTCAGCGATATCTGGGGAGGTTTCGATGAAGGGATCATCGACGCGTCAAAGCGATACGACGCGAATTCGATCCTGATCGGCCGCATTCGTCCGTCCGCGAGTCGTCGCGAGAACTGGACCTACTATTTCAGCGGTACGCAGCGTAGTTGGAACGGTCCTCCCGAAAGAGTCGTGGCAGAGGTCGCTAATCTGTTGGCGGCAGAGTTCGCTGTGGGCGGCAACGCGCCGGTCGAGACGGTCACCTTGAGCGTGTCTGGAATCGACTCGGTCCAGGCCTACGGATCCGTGCAAAGCCTGCTGGCTGACGTCAGTCTGATCGAGAGCTTTGTCATCATGGAGGTCGCCGGCGACCGGGTCATTTATCGAATAGACGTTCGTGGCGGCGCCGGGCGATTGAGCCGTGCCCTCCGGTTCAACGGGCTTGTCGAGCAGGACGATATGAACCGAATCGGTGGTGATCGCACCGCCGCGACACTCGAGTTTTTCTACACTCCCTGAGATTCCTGCGAATGTCTCTGAGCTGGTTACCCAACGCTATCTCGTTGCTGCGCATTGCGCTCGTCGTACCGATACTCTCGTTAATCCTGGACGAACGCTTTGCCTGGGCACTGGCTCTCTTTTTCGTGGCCGGGTTTTCGGACGGTATCGATGGGTACCTTGCCAAACGATTCGGCTGGTATACCCGCCTCGGGGGCTTGCTGGATCCGGTTGCCGACAAGCTGCTGGTGGCCGGCACCTTTATCACCCTGGCTTATACTCAACATATCCCTGTCTGGCTCGCGGCTGCGGTAATCCTCAGAGACGTGATCATTGTTGGGGGTGCCACGGCCTACAATTTCATCGTCAGGCCGGTACAGGGCGAACCCACGAAGATCAGCAAACTGAATACGGCGCTGCAGCTATTGTTCCTGCTCTTCGTGATGAGTCGCGCGGGATTCGGCTGGCCCGACGAGATCTCGATCACCGTGTTGGGTGCCTCCGTCCTGATCACGGTCGTGATCAGTGGCGTAGACTATGTCTTGTCCTGGTCCGAAAGAGCCCGCTCGGGTGCCTAGGATATGGCCCTTCGGGCCGTCGATTGGGACATGGCGGCTACATTGAATTTCAACAGGCTCTGACATGCAAACTGATCTTCGTCTGAACTGGATAATCGCGATCGCGCTGACGGGCTGGCTGTTCTATCTGTTGGCCCCGGTCCTGACGCCGTTCGTCGCTGCGGCGCTTTTGGCCTATCTTGGCGACCCGCTGGCGGACCGGCTGCAGCGACTCAAGTTGCCGCGCACTGTCGCGGTAATCGCCGTGTTCCTGATCACGTTTCTTGTGCTCGCTCTGTTGATACTGCTCGTCGGTCCATTGATCAAGACCCAGGTCGGGGCGTTTTTTCAGGCCTTGCCCGATATTGCGCGCAAGGCCGAGCAGGTATGGTTGCCCAATGTGACTGGCTGGCTGGATCTCGAGCCGGGCGAAGACGTCGGAATCGGTGCGTTTCTGGCGCGATACACCGATATGGTCGGCACCTGGAGCGGCAAGATCCTTCTGTCGGTCGGCAAGTCGGGCGGCGCGCTCGCCGCTGCAGTTCTCAGCCTGTTCTTGATTCCGATCCTCACGTTCTACCTGCTGCGAGATTGGGATACGATTCTCGTGCACATCGGCGCGTTGGTGCCGGAAAGCCAGCGCGGCACGGCGTTTCGTCTCGCGCGGGAAACCGACGAAGTGCTTGGCGCGTTCTTACGCGGACAAATACTCGTTATGGCCGCGCTGGCGGTCATCTATTCGGCCGGGCTTGCCCTGGTGGGCCTCAAATTTGCCGTGGCTATCGGCGTTGTCGCCGGTCTGGTCAGTTTCGTCCCATACCTGGGCTTCGTCTTTGGCATCGCGCTCGCCGGACTGACGGTGGCGCTCGAGCCCAATCCCCTGTGGCAGCTGGTCGGCGTGGTAGCCACGTTTGCGATCGCGCAGTTTATCGAAGGCTCCGTGCTGACACCAAAGCTGGTGGGCGACCGCATTGGCTTGCACCCGGTGATCATCATATTCGCAGTTGCCGCCGGAGGTCAGCTGTTCGGGTTCTTCGGCATCCTGCTGGCCTTGCCGGCCGCCGCGGTGCTTTCCGTTCTGGTACGTTTTGCCTTCGACCGATACCTTAAGGAACATCCCGACGCTCTCGTGGTGCTTGACGAGGAATGAACCAGCTTGTACTGCCATTACGCCTCGCTGACCACGCCGTGTTTGCAAGTTTCTTCGAGCGCGGCAACGAGCCGCTGGTCGCGACGCTGAATGCACTCGCGAGTGAGTCGGGCGACACTCACGGCTGCTGGATCTGGGGCTCGAAATCGACGGGCAAGACGCACCTGTTGCAGGCGGTTTGTGATCGGGCGGGCGACCGATCCGTTTATCTGCCGTTGTCGATGTTGGCCACGGCGGGGCCGGTGATCCTGGACGGCCTTGCCAGCCGCGAACTCATTTGCATCGACGATATACATAGCGTCGCCGGCGACGCCGATTGGGAGATAGCGCTGTTCGAGCTGTGTAATCAGGTGTTCGACACCGGAGGTCAGATTGTCGTGGCGGCACGCACGGCGCCCCGCGAATGTCCGATTGGCCTTCAGGACCTTGCCAGCCGTCTTTCACGACTGCCGGTGTTTCGTATTCATGATCTCGATGACTCAGAGCGCATGCTGGCGCTGCAGCTCAGGGCCAGGCATCGCGGGCTCGATCTTCCGGATGAGACGGCCGGCTACCTCATGAAACGCAGCCGGCGCGACATGGCGAGCTTGTACGCGTTGCTGGACGAACTGGATCTTGAAGCGCTCCGCGCGCAGCGCCGCCTTACCGTGCCGTTCGTTCGGGACGTGCTGGAACATCGCAAAAACGGTATCGACCCAGCCTAATCCGCGAGTCGGCGCGCAACCTCGGCAACCCGCCGGCCGAGCGCCCGCGCGAGTTTCTTTTCGTCGTCAGAAAGCGAGTCGGGGTCTCGATTCCAACTCACATGCGTGGCGCCGTACGGCGTTCCGCCGGTCGTGGTGGTCGTCAGTTCCGGTTCCGTGTAGGGCAGGCCGACGAGTAGCATGCCATGGTGCAGTAGCGGCAGCGCCATCGTAATCAGCGTGGTTTCCTGGCCGCCATGCAGAGACGACGTCGACGCAAATACGCCGGCTGGCTTGCCGACTGCGGAGCCTTTGAACCACTCGCTAACGGTGCCGTCAAGAAAGTGCTTTAGCGACGCGGACATATTGCCAAAGTTTGTGGGGCTGCCCATGATGAGGCCTGCGCATTCGACGAGGTCGGACGGAGTCGCGTAGGGCGGGCCGGACTCGGGAACGCTGTCCTCGGCGGCTGCGGTAACGGCCGAAATGCGAGGCACCGTTCGAAGTCGCGATGACATGCCGGGGACAGCGTCGACACCGTTGCAGACCTCGCGTGCCAGCGCTTCTGTCGCGCCCTTGCGCGAATAATACAGCACCAGGATATCGGCCATTAGCTGAGCAGGTCGTGTACGTTTTCGGGCGGTCTTCCAATAACGGCCCTGCCACGTTCATTGTCGACGACGATCGGTCGCTGCAAGACACGAGGGTGGCGAGCGAGCCACTCCGCAAGGGCCGTATCATTGTCAAGATCGGGGAGGTCCTTTGCCTCCTTGAAGTCAGGCTCTGCGCGGCGTAGAAGCGCGGATACAGGCATCTCCAGCTTGTCTGCGAAGTCGAGAATCTCGGACGGCAAGGGTGGGTCCTCCAGGTAAGGAACGATGCTGGGATCGATGCCGGCGTCCTCGATGATTTGCAGTGTTTTTCGCGACTTCGAGCAGCGTGGGTTGTGATAAATCGTTAGTGCCATAGAACCTCCGGATCCCTGTAATTGCGCCGAGAATGAACTCTAGCAGGCCGCCGCCGGCGCGTCAGCGACGGCCTCTAGCTTGACGGCGTGTATCACGTGTTGATAGCGTTGGAGGGTTTCCGATAAATAGAACAAGACGTGAAATCAACCGGACTGAAATCGCTGGTTCACTCTCTCCTGATCGCGATCATCGCCCTGACTTATGGCTGTGAGACCGCGCCCCCGGTGCAGGAAATGAGCGATGCCCGCCAGGCGATTGCCGTGGCGAAGGAGGCTGGCGCCGCGGAGAAGGCCGCCATCCACCTCAAAGCGGCGGAAGTCTATCTGCAAAGCGCCCAGCAAAAACTCAACGAGCGCAAGTATTCTCAGGCACGGTACGACGCGAAGCAGGCGAAAATGAAAGCACTCGACGCCCTGAAAGCCAGCGAGTCCGGCCAAGAAGCCATCGAGGATGACGCCCCATAAAAGAGGGTAACCGTAGTCGCCCAGTAGAGGCTCGACGGATCACGGTCCGCGGCCGCGTGCAGGGTGTCTGGTTTCGCGACAGCACCCGTCGCGAGGCCGAACGTCTGGGCGTGACGGGTTACGCGATCAACCGGGACAATGGCGATGTTGAGGTGCTGGCCTGTGGCGCGCCCGATTCACTCGATGCACTGTGTGAGTGGCTGCGACAGGGGCCACCGCTGGCAAAGGTCACGGACCTCGAGCAGACAGCGGCGGACTACCAGGAACTGGACGGGTTCACGACCGGGTAGCGTGTTATCGAATCAGGCTTTAAACCACTTCTTGCTGAGCTTATCGATGACCTTGTTGGGATATTTGCGCTTGCCGAGGCTGCCGTTGTAGCGACCCAGGGCCCGCCGAAGATCGCCGTTTTCCTTATCGAGATAGAAGCGCAGGATCGTACAGCCGTAACGCAGGTTGGTGTCTGTGTGCAACAGGTTGTCATTTGGCCGACCGATTTCGTCGAGCCAGAAGGGCATTATCTGCATTAGTCCGAGTGCCCCGGCGACGGAGACAGCATAGCGGTCGAAATTACTCTCGACTTCGATCACGGCGAGGATGAGTTCCGGCGGCAGCTCCACCCGGGCGGCCTCCATGTGAACCAGCGTCAGGAGCTCGATGCGCTCTTCGGGATCTTCGACCTGCCGAGCCAGGCGCCTCGACATATCCGTCAGCCAAACCTCGGCATGGAACCGATCTGCGAAACTCGCCGCCTCACTCGCCGCCGCCCGAAGCACCTCGCGAAGTTCCGGATCGGGCAATTGCTCGCCCATCGCCGCCGGTCCGCTCAACAATACGGCCAGTAACGCGACAGGTCTAATGCGACGAATGAGGATCATGTTTGCTGGATTGCTTACAGACATAGTGTATTAAAATTAACAGCTTACAATCTATTCTTCTAGCAGATTGAGAGCCTCTTCACGTTTCAGATTACGCGATTCGGCGTCTCGTCGATGCCGGTACTCGATCTCGCCTGCCGCCAGATTGCGCTCGCTGATGACCAGCCGATGCGGCACGCCGATTAACTCGGCATCGGCGAACTTGACGCCGGGCCTCGCATCGCGGTCGTCGAACAATACGTCGAAGCCCCTTTGGGTAAGCTCGGCGTAAAGCGCTTCGGCGGCGTCGCGCACGATCTCGGACCGCTGCAAGTTGATGGGGACCAGCACGACGTCAAAAGGTGCCAGCGGGCCGGGCCAGATAATGCCGTTTTCGTCATGATTCTGCTCGATAGCGGCGCCGACGATGCGTGTAATGCCGATTCCATAACAGCCCATTTGCATGGTCTGGTTCTTGCCGTCCGGATTCTGGACGGTCGCCCCCAGCGCCTGGCTGTATTTGTCGCCCAGTTGGAAGATGTGTCCGACTTCGATGCCGCGGGCAATGCTGAGCGTGCCAGTCCCCCCCGGTGTTGGATCTCCGGCAACGACGTTGCGGATGTCCACCGTCTCGGCCACGTCGATGTCACGCCCGAAATTAGCCCCATGGAAATGCTGGTCGATCTCGTTGGCGCCGCAGACGAAATCGCTCATCGTGGCCGTTGCGTGATCGTAATACACCGGTATGTCCAGCCCGATTGGGCCTGCGAAGCCGGGCGGGCTTCCGGTGACCTCCCGGACAAGCTCCGGCGTGGCCATAATCAGCGGCGAGGCGACGCCAGGAATCCTCTGCGCCTTGACGGCATTGAGCTCATGATCGCCGCGTAACACCAGCGCGACCGGGCCGTCGGTGCCTTCGACGATCAGCGTTTTCAGCGTCTGCTGCGGCGTAGTCCCCAAAAAGTCGCAAAGGGCTTCGATTGTCTTTATGCCGGGCGTCGCGACGCGCCTGAGCGTTTCGGCGGCGGCTGGCCGTTCCCCAGGCGGCCTGGTCGTTTGGGCGGTTTCGATATTCGACGCGTAGTTATCCGCATCGCAATAGGCGATCGCGTCTTCGCCGGATTCGGCCAGTACGTGGAACTCCTGCGACCGGCTCCCGCCAATCTCGCCGCTGTCGGCGTCGACCACCCGGAATTCCAGGCCGAGGCGCTCAAAGATCGCGGTGTAGGCCGCATGCATCTTTTGGTACGAGGCCTCCATTCCAGCCTGGTCGAGATCGAATGAATAAGCATCCTTCATAATGAACTCGCGCGACCGCATTACGCCAAAACGGGGACGTATTTCGTCGCGGAACTTGGTCTGTATCTGGTAGAAGTTGACGGGTAGCTGTTTGTAGCTGCGAAGTTCGCGGCGCGCGATATCCGTGATCACTTCCTCGTGCGTCGGGCCGAAACAGAAGTCCCGCTCGCCGCGATCCTGCATCCGCAGCAACAGCGGGCCGTACTCGTCCCATCGTCCCGATTCCTGCCAAAGCTCGGCCGGCTGCACCGCGGGCATCAGTAATTCCAGGGCCCCGGCGCGGTCCATTTCCTCGCGAACCACGTCTTCGACTTTCCGCAGGACCCGCAGGCCGATCGGCATCCAGGTAAAGAGGCCCGACGCAAGTCGTCGTATAAGTCCGGCACGCAGCATGAGCTGGTGGCTGACGATCTCCGCCTCGGCAGGCACTTCTTTGAGCGTGGTCAGCCCAAATTGAGAAAAACGCATTCGATATAACCTTGTGTTTGTTAGCGGCGCATTCTAACCGTTTATGCCCAGCGGTGTGATGGCCGCGATAAACCCATATTGACACCACTGCGAAAGCAGGTGATCGTCCATGATTGCATTTCTGGACATCTCCGGCCGTGTATGTAAGACGAAATCCACTGATCGCCCATGAGGGGATCATCCCGATGCTGCTGGTCCTGGCGGCAGGCGCTTTGTTGCTTCGCTACGTAGACCCATGGTTTGCCCTGGCGCCGGGAGCCCTGTTTGTATTCATGTTCTTTTTGTTCCGCGATCCCGATCGGGAGGTGCCATCCGTGGCACTGGGTGTAGTCAGCCCGGTCGATGGTGAGGTGGAAATCGTCGATACAACCGACAGGTGCGTGGTGCAGGGCGAGGCGCACCGGATTCGAATCCGCATCGACCCTTTCGGGACGTACACAGCGCGGAGTCCGATGGAAGGCCAGGTTATGGATCTGCACTCCCGTGAAGAAGGCGTGGGGCCCGAATGCCCCGCCAATGCGCTCTGGATTCGAAACGACGAAGGCGATAGCGTCGTATTGCAGTTCCACGGTTACCGACTTGGCCTCGCGCCTCGATCATTTGATCGGTTCGGCGAGCGCGTCGGGCAGGGGCATCGCTGCGCATATCTGCGACTTGCCAGGTTTGCGGATATCTACATGCCGATAAACGGCAACGTCATGGTCAAGCCGGGGCAAAAGATCATGGCTGGCAGCGACCTGATCGGTACGGTTCCGCACCCGTAAACCGGACCTGTGTCGTGTAATGCACGATTCGCCATGGCAAACTACTGATTGAAAGTTGTCAGTGGCCTGAGAACCGGTTTACTCCATGATGCATGCAGATTATCAACGGCGCGCGTATTTGCAGGCGATGGGAATCGACGTCTGGCTGCC
Source organism: uncultured Woeseiaceae bacterium (assembly GCA_947259285.1). Lineage (GTDB taxonomy): Bacteria > Pseudomonadota > Gammaproteobacteria > Steroidobacterales > Woeseiaceae > UBA1847. Next base: position 57,284 of record CAMYMR010000005.1, read on the forward strand.
GCGGGAGTCAGTCGACCCGGAACCAGCGGCAGACGTCCAATCCGCCGACGCTATGGGCTGGGGCGAGCTGCGTGACTGTGTCGCCGCCTGTACTCGCTGCGACCTGTCGCAGACTCGAACGAACACGGTATTTGGCGTCGGCAATCCTAATGCGGACTGGCTCATCGTCGGGGAGGCGCCCGGCGCGGAAGAGGACAGGCGGGGTGAACCGTTTGTCGGCCGGGCCGGAAAGCTGCTCGACGAAATGCTGCGTGCAATCGGGCAGAGTCGCGACAGCGTGTTCATCGCTAACATCTTGAAGTGTCGGCCACCCAATAACCGTGACCCCAAGCCATCGGAATCCGCCGAATGCAGGCCATATCTGGAGCGCCAGATTGCGCTGGTGCAGCCCAAAATCATACTGGCGGTCGGAAGGATCGCGGCGCAGAGCCTGCTCGGGAGCGACGAGCCGGTCGGCCGCATGCGTGGCCGGCAACATGATTTGCACGGCATACCGCTGGTGGTTACCTATCACCCGGCGTATCTGCTGCGCAGCCCCTCGCAGAAGAGCAAATCGTGGAGCGACCTGTGTCTCGCTACGCGGCTCGCCGCGGAGTCCGCTGCGTGATCAGAGCAATGAAAGAACCGCCCGTCGCGATTCGGGATATGGCGCACGACGATCTGGCCATGGTGTCGGATATCGAGCGCAGGAGTTACGAATTCCCTTGGAGCCATGGAGTTTTCAGGGACTGTTTGCTCGCCGGCTACCGCAGCAGCGTGCTGATTCGTGACGAGCGGGTTGCGGGATACGGAATTCTGTCGATTGCCGCTGGCGAAGCGCATATTCTGAATCTTTGCGTGGATCCGGAGTTTCGTTCGCTCGGCTACGGCGAGCGCCTGCTTGACGCCATGCTCGGGCAGGCGAGGGCCGCGTCCGTGGGCGAAGTGCTGCTCGAAGTGCGTCCGTCCAACAAGACGGCGTTGGCCTTGTACCGAAAACGGGGATTCTTCCAGGTTGCAAAACGCCCCGCTTATTACCAGTCGCATCAGGGCCGCGAGGACGCAGCCGTTCTGGCCAAGAAACTCGTCTCAGGCGCCTGACGGCGCTGTTTCGCGCGGGCGCCGATTGGGCTAGACTCCGCGGCCTCCTGATATCGACCAACGTTACTCTCCGACTTATATGTCCACCATCGAACAACAGGTCAGCAAACGGCGCACGTTCGCGATTATTTCGCATCCGGACGCGGGCAAGACGACGCTGACAGAAAAGCTGCTGCTCTACGGCGGCGCTATTCAGCTTGCCGGAACCGTTAAGGGACGCAAGGCAAGCCGCCATGCGACCTCGGACTGGATGGCACTCGAGCAGCAGCGCGGGATTTCCGTGACCTCATCGGTGATGCAATTTCCCTACCGCGACTGCATCGTCAACCTGCTGGACACGCCGGGCCATGAAGACTTCTCGGAAGATACTTACCGCACGCTGACCGCCGTGGATTCTGCGCTTATGGTTATTGACTGCGCCAAAGGGGTGGAGCAGCGCACGATCAAACTCATGGAGGTTTGTCGGCTTCGCGACACGCCGATCATGACATTCATTAACAAGCTGGACCGTGATGGTCGGGAGCCGATCGAGCTTCTCGATGAAATCGAATCGGTACTCAAGATTCAGTGCGCGCCCATTACCTGGCCCATCGGTATGGGCCGCTCCTTGAAGGGCGTCTATCATCTTCTGCAGGACAGGATTTATCTGTACGAGCGGGCCGGCCGCGAAAAGGCGGCAGAGATTCGAATGATCGAGGGCCTGCAGTCTGAGGAGGCCGCGTCGGTATTGGGGCACCTGGTCGAGGAGTTCCGCGAGGAAATCGAACTCGTGAAAGGCGCCTGTCCGGCCTTGTCATTGGACGACTACCTTGCGGCCAGGCAAACGCCGGTCTTCTTCGGTTCAGCGATCGCCAACTTCGGGGTCAAAGAACTTCTGGACGAATTCGTCGCGCATGCTCCTGCACCGCTGATTCGAGAAAGCGAGCAGCGTAACGTAAGGCCTACAGAGGATCCCCTGACCGGCTTCGTGTTCAAGATCCAGGCGAATATGGATCCGGGGCACCGGGATCGTATCGCGTTCATGCGAATTTGCTCCGGTGAATATCGCAAGGGCATACGCGCGCTGCACATTCGCTCCGGAAAGGAAGTGAAGATACCGGATGCCATCACGTTCATGGCAGCCGACCGTCAGCATGCGGAAACCGCCTATGCCGGCGACATTATCGGTATTCACAATCACGGCACCATCAATATCGGCGATAGTTTCTCGGAGGGAGAGAACATACGCTTCACGGGAATACCCAATTTCGCCCCCGAAATCTTCCGGCGTGCGGTTCTTAAAGACCCGCTGCGCCTCAAGGCGCTGCAAAAAGGTCTGGCGCAACTCTGCGAAGAGGGCGCAACGCAGCTCTTCAAGCCGCTGCGGAATAATGACCTGATCCTCGGCGCCGTTGGCCCGCTGCAATTCGACGTCGTTGCACACCGCCTCAGGGACGAATACAACGTCGAATGTGAGTTTGAAGCGATTAACGTGGCGACGGCGCGCTGGGTCGAATGTGGCGACGAAAAAATGCTCGCTGACTTCGAGCGGAAGGCGCATGACAATCTCGCGCTGGATCATGGCGGAAGTCTGGTCTACATTGCTCCAACACGGGTCAACCTGAACCTGACCGAGGAGCGCTGGCCTGAGATCGCATTTCGCAAGACTCGCGAACACTAGCCCGGACATTGCGCCAGTTGGCGCAATATCGGGGCTAGTCACCCGAGGCCTCGGAGGTAAGGCAAACCGTTGTCGATACCGTCAATTCTGAATCGAAGAGTAATCGCCTGGGCGCTTTACGACTGGGCGAACTCGGCGTTTGCGCTGAGCGTGCTGGCCGTTCTGTTTCCACTGGTCCTCGGTAACTTCTGGAGCATCGGCGATGACGGCGCGGCCGTTACGGCCCGGCTTGGATGGATTACTTTCGCTGCCAGTGTGATTGTCTGCATAACGGCGCCTCTGTTCGGCACTATCGCCGATGCCGGTGGATATCGAAAACGCTTCCTGTTCGTTCTGGCAGCGATTGGCGCCAGCATGACGGCCGCGCTCGGGCTGATTGGCGAGGGCGAGTGGCCGCTCGCCCTGGGCATCTACATGTTCGCGTCATTCGGCTACTACAGCTCGACGGTCTTTTACGATTCTCTGTTGATCGATGTCTGTGAGCCGCGTTATTTCAGTTTCGTGTCGTCGCTGGGTTTTTCCCTGGGTTACCTGGGCGGCGCGGTGTTGCTGGCGCTGCACCTGTGGATGCTGTCCAGTCCTGCCACTTTTGGCTTCGAAAATACGACTGAGGTGTTCAGCTTTGCGTTTGTATCGGTGGGCGCCTGGTGGATTATCTTTCTTGTCCCCTTGTTGTACTTTGTCTCTGAACGTCATAGCCCGTTTGAGGTCAGTAGCGGCGCAATTCACGCGGCGTATGCAGAACTCAGGGCGACAATGCGAAAGGTCGGTCAATATCGCAATGTCGTCGTCTTCCTGACCGGATATTGGTTATATATCGGCGGCGTGTTTACCGTGATATTCATGGCCGTAAATTATGGCCAGCGACTCGGTTTCGAGGACAGGGATCTCGTAATGGCGTTGCTGATTACCAATTTCATCGGTTTTCCCGCGACCCTTCTATACGGTCTTGTCGCACATCGTTTCGGGCCGAAATCAGGAATCTATTTCGCGCTGCTTGTCTACATCGGCATGTCGGTGTGGGCGATTTTCATGAAAGATATCGAGCAGTTTTTCGTGATGGCGATCATTATCGGTACGGTGCAGGGTGGCGTGCAGGGGCTGAGCCGGTCGCTGTACGCGTCACTCATACCACCGGAGCAGCCCGGTGAATTCTTCGGTTTCTACAATATGGTAACGAAGTTTGCACACGTGCTGGGCCCGGCAATGGTCGCGATTGCAGCAATGCTGTCCGATGATCCGAAATGGGTGTTGCTCACGCTTATGCCGCTGTTCCTCGCCGGCGGTTTCCTGCTCACCATTGTCCGGACAAAATCCACGCCCGACGTTAACTGATAGCGTTGACTGTGTTCTTGAGTCGCACGAATGCCGCCGGCCCGGCTGGCCCGTACCGGGCCTCGTGATACGCCTCCGTGACCGAATCGATGACCGGTGCCGGAAGCGAGTTGGCAAGTCTCGCACGATCCGCGAAGCGCGCCGGCGTTTCGCCGACTTCTTGCTCGAGTCCTGTTTTCTTCGCAAAACGCTGGAACAGAATTGCCGCAGGGTCTTTGGCCGGGGCACGATAACGTAGCGCCAGAAGGATGCTGATGACTGCGATCAACGAGAATACGATCGCAATCATCGTTAGTATCATCTTTCGCCAGCTCGGGTCGCGCATGCCGAGCCATTGCATAAATTTGTTCTGATTTTCAGGGCCGTAGCCCAGCACCCATTCATTCCATTTTGCATTCAGGGCGTCGACCGCAAGCGTCATGTTATGAACGAGCTTTGATGGTGCTGACAAGCCCCAGGCAGCACCAAGTCCTTCAAAAGCCGCTTCGCTGACGCCATAGTCAATACGGTCGGGGGCTACGGCGGCCGTAGGGTCGATGCGAAACCATCCGTGTCCGTCGAGCCAGACCTCGTTCCAGGCATGGGCATCCGATTGGCGAACCGTCATATGGCCGGCCATCGGATTCATCTCGCCACCGTGATAGCCGAGAACGATCCGAGCGGGTATTTCCGCGGCGCGCATCAGCACGGCAAAGGCCGAGGCGTAGTGCTCGCAGAAACCTTGCCGGGTATCAAAAAGGAAACGATCGACAGAGTTGCTTCCCAATGGTGGCGGCTGCAGGGTGTAGAAATATTCCTCTTCGTGGAATTTCTGCAGAATCGCCTCGATATACGCCCTGTCCGAGCCAGCGGCAGCACGCATTTCCCGGGCAAATGCGCGTGTCTCCGGGTTGCTTGCGTCTGGAATCCGCTGATACCAGTCACGCGCCGACTCGGTCAGTTCGACATTCGTCTCGAACTGCGGGTAGGAAACCGCCTGGTAGGCCACACGCTGATCGACCGGTAACGCGCGAACCAGCTGATGCTGGGGGCCCATGAATGTTCTTTCCAGCGTCCAGGACCAGGGCATGTCGAGCGCAAAAATCCACGGCTGCCGGGTCGGTTCGAGCGTGATCTCGTAGCTGATGGGTTCTGCCTGGACGCTCACCTTTTCGTGAACGCGTGGGCCTTTGTATGGGTCGTTCAACGACCACGAGCGGCCGTTGAACACGGTAAGAACCAGTCCCCGCCAGTAGAGTTCTCGCGGCTCCGGAATCGCGCCGTCGAATGTCACTCGAAAGGCAACCGCATTGGACATCGACAAAGAACTGACGTCCCCGGGGCTCATCGAATCGCTTATGCCCGACGTTGCGGTGCCCGTATCCATCGGCACGGCCCAGAACGGTATCGCGATGCGCGGAAAGAAAATCCACATCGCTACGGCGACCGGCGCGGCATAGAGCAGCAGGCGCCCGCCGGTGGAGAAGCTTTGCTTCGCGGTTTCGCCCGGAGTCGCCGACATGCGAAGCCACGCAGTCATAATGACGAAAACGGCGACCAGGAGGTACGGTAACGACCAGACGTATTGTTCACGGAGCAGCGCCGACATCACCAGAAAAATAGAAATGAACAGCAGCACGAACTGGTCGCGTCGTTTGCGCGTTTCCACGAGCTTTAGCGAAGCCATTACCGCGAGCAGCGCTGAGCCCGGGCCCACTCCGCTGATCGTCGCATAGGTCGCCAGCACGCCGAGGAAGCAGGCGAGCGCAAGGCCTGCACGCAACCAGACGGACGGCAGCGCTCGACGGCGCTTTTCGATCACATATCGCCATGCCGAGCAGCCAATAAAAGCGGCCGTTACCCAGACAGGCAAGTACGGCAAATGCGGGGCAACCGACAAGGCCAGCGCGCCGATCGTCCAGGGCAGGCTGGTCAGCAGAGAGCCGTCTGTCCCGCGCGGCCGCGCGTTCATGTCACGCCGTCCTCAAACAGCGCTAACGCCTCGAGGCAGGCACGGCGATGCGCCTCGCCGTGCGTCGGCGGGAACTCCTCGCCCGGCATACGCAGGCCATAGTCCTCGAGAGAGCGGTCCGCATCGATGATCCATCGCGTGAGTACTGAAAGGCGACGCTCGGCATCGCCAATGTGAAGGTCGTTGAAATCGAACCACTGACTGCTCGTGTCTGCGCCCGCAAACTGTTTTGACAGTAGTTGCCCGCTGCGAGCGAATGCCTTCCAGGCGACGTGTCGGGGAGAATCACCGGTCTGGTATTTTCGCAAGCCTGCGAAGTCCTCTTCGCCGCGCGCATCATGTTGTCGATGACCATGCGCAACCATGGTGGGCGGCGGCTCCGGGGGGTCGGTCGCCGGGCGAGGGAAGACAAGCCCGCGAATATCCATGTGCAGCCAGGCCCAGGATCGAAACAGCTCGAATGGGAATAGCGTACGTACGCCGAAGCGATCCAGCGTGATCCAGCCGCGCTGTTCGGTAGGCACGGGAATTATGAAAACCTTGCTTTCTCCTGGCTGAAGATCCTGTGGCTCCGTCTGCAGGCCCTCGCGGTAAAGCCGGATGCCGTAGCGAGGGCTCTTGGAGTGATTCGTGACCGCCACGCCGAAGCGCATCGTCTGACCGGCGAAGACCGGCTCGGTACCGGCGAAACTCAGCTCGAGGCCGACGAGATTTCGCTGGCATTGATGCATCGATACGAAGCCGATACCGATCAGCAAGAACGTCAGTACGAAGGAAAGATTGTTGGTGTAATTCATCGAGCCTAGCAGCATCGCAAACGCCATGATGCCGAACACGATGCCGACTCCGGTCGGCAATATATAGACACGGCTGGGCCTGAGCCTGGTTGTGGCGGGGTCCTTGCCTTGCCGCTTTCGGGCCCAGCGCCCAACTCGGTCAACGGCACTCGTTCTCAGCGAACGAATCAAACTGCCCGGACTACGGTATGGCCACGGAATCGAGGACATGGTGGCAAAGTTCGGCCGGACTGCGGAATCGAGTGCCGCCGGCAGGTTTGAGTCGATGCCCTGCGATCGCACTAAACACCGCCTGGACATCGTCCGGGTAGGCACCGGAATGACCCTCGATAAATGCCAGAGCTTTTGCGGCGGCGACCAGGGCTTGCGCGCCTCGGGGCGATAGTCCGATCTCGATATCGGCCGACTCGCGGGTATGACGTACGAGCGCCTGAATGTAATCGATCAGGGCGTCACTGACGTGCACTTCCCTGGCTGACTGTTGCAGGGCAATCAGCATGTCCGGGCCCGTAACTGGGACAATCTCCTTCATCATCGAGCGGCGATCCTCGCCGCCCAGCAGCTCACGTTCGCTCTCCTCGTTCGGATAACCCAGCTCGACACGCATCAGGAAACGATCCAGCTGCGACTCGGGAAGAGGAAAGGTCCCGATCTGGTCACCGGGGTTTTGCGTTGCAACGACAAAGAACGGGTCTGGCAGCTGGCGCGTTGTTCCGTCGACCGAGACCTGCTGTTCTTCCATCGCCTCGAGCAGGGCACTCTGCGCCTTGGGCGTGGCGCGATTGACCTCGTCAGCAAGGATCAGTTGCGAAAAAACGGGGCCCGGCTGGAACTCAAATTCACTGCTATCCTGTCGAAACACGGATACGCCGATGATATCCGCCGGCAGCAGGTCGCTCGTAAACTGGATACGCTGAAAACTCAAACCAAGCACTCGAGAGAGCGCCTGCGCCAGCATCGTCTTGCCGAGTCCGGGTAAATCTTCAATCAGCAGGTGACCGCGCGCCAGCAGGCAGGCCAGTGCCAAAGTGATCTGCTGATTCTTGCCGAGGATGATGCCGCCCAGCGCCTTGCGCGCCTGCTCGATGACGACGCGTTGCGCATCCTTGCTGACCGGCAACGGTTCCAGGGCACTTCTCTGCTGCATCAATCTGTCCTCGAAATTCTGTTACCGAACCCTAACCGAAGCATAGTCACTCATGCCCCGATGTTTTGCACTTGCTCGCTGAGCAGAGTGTGATGCAGTACTCAAAACAGCAGGCGCGTCAGCCGAATTCATCAAGCTTCGTGATCTGTTCGGTCAACTGCGCAATTGCCTTTTCAAAGTCCGCCGCCCGTTCTCGTTCCTTTGAGACCACCGCGGCCGGCGCATTGTTCACGAATTTTTCATTGCCCAGTTTGCCCGTTGCCCGCGCCAGATCGGAACTCACCTTATCTCGCTGTTTCAGGAGACGAGCGCGTTCGGCCTCGACGTCAATCAGGCCTTTCATTGGAACCAACAGCCGCATGTCGCCGAGCAGCGCCGTCGCGGCTGTCGGCGGCTCTTCGCCAGCCGCAAGACTATTTACCGACTCAACGCGGCCGACGCGCTGTAACAGCAGCATGTGCCGATCGACTCGCTGCCGATCGGTGGCACTGGCGTTCTGCAACAGTACGGGCAGGAACTTGCCGGGCGAGATGTCCATTTCTCCGCGGATCTGCCGAATTCCAAGAATGAATCGCTTGACCCACTCGATGTCTTCCGCCGCCTCTGAGTCTTTAGATCTGTCCGTCGTCGCCGGATACGGGCGCAACATGATTGTCTCTCCGTCGATTCCTGCGCGTTGGGCAACCTGCTGCCAGATCTCCTCGGTGATAAATGGCATCAGCGGATGCAGAAGTCGCAACAGGGCCTCGAGTACGTCGATCAGCGTCCTGCGCGTGCCGCGCTGCAGCGCCGCCGATGCTTTGTCCGATTGCAGCACCGGTTTCGACAGCTCCAGGTACCAGTCACAGAATTCATGCCAGGTGAACTCATAGATCGCCTGCGCGGCGAGATCGAGCCGGTAGCCTGCGAAGTGGTCATGGACTTCGGCCACCGTCTCGTTGAATCGTGCCGCGATCCAGCGGTCGGCGGCGCTGAGTTCCATGTCGCCGTCATCGAGCGATTCAGTATTCATCAAGACGTAGCGTGCGGCGTTCCAGAGTTTATTGCAGAAGTTCTTGTAGCCCTCGATGCGACCGAGGTCGAAGCGTATATCGCGACCGGTCGTCGCAAGCGCTGCAAACGTAAAGCGCAGCGCATCGGCGCCGTACCGATCAATGCCGTCCGGGAACTGTTTACGGGTTGCGCGTTCGATCTTCGGCGCCAGATGGTCCTGCATCATTCCGCGCGTGCGTTTTGCAACGAGCGTGTCGAGGTCGACGCCGTCGATGAGATCGAGCGGGTCGAGTATGTTGCCCTTTGACTTGGACATCTTCTGGCCGTCGTCGGCACGAATCAGGCCGTGAATATAGACCTCCCTGAACGGCACGTCGCCCATGAATTTGAGCCCCATCATGATCATTCGCGCGACCCAGAAAAAAATGATGTCGAATCCCGTGACAAGAACGTTGCCCGGGTAGAAGTCCTCAAGACGCTCTGTCTTTTCGGGCCAGCCGAGCGTACTGAATGGCCAGAGTGCCGACGAGAACCAGGTGTCCAGAACGTCCTCGTCCTGGCGCAAGACGACTTCCTTGCCAAGCTGGTGCTTGTCGCGAACGTCCTGCTCCGAATGGCCGACATACACGTTGTCATCGTCGTCGTACCACGCGGGTATGCGGTGCCCCCACCAGAGCTGCCGGCTGATGCACCAGTCCTGGATGTTGTACATCCAATCGAAGTATGTTTTCGACCAGTTTTCGGGTACGAAGCGGATCTTGCCTGTTTCCACAGCCTCGATCGCGGGCTTCGCCAGCGGCTCGATCTTCACGTACCACTGATCCGTGAGGTAAGGCTCGACGACGGCGTGGGAACGATCGCCACGCGGGATCTTGACCACGTAGTCCTCGATCTTCTCGAGCAGATCCGATTCCTCGAACTCGGCAACGATCTTCTCACGAGCGTCAAAGCGGTCCATGCCCTCGTAGCCGGGAGGAACCGCGTCATTCAGTGCCGCATCGTCAGTCAGGATGTTGTACAAAGGCAGATCGTGACGCTTGCCGATTTCGTAGTCGTTGAAGTCATGCGCCGGCGTGATCTTCACGCAGCCGGTACCGAATTCGGGGTCGACATAGTCGTCTGCAATGATCGGGATGCGTCGGCCGACGATAGGCAGAATGACTTCTTGCCCGACCAGTTTCCGGTAGCGCTCGTCGTCGGGATGTACGGCGACGGCGCTGTCGCCCAGCATGGTTTCGGGTCGTGTGGTCGCTACGACAAGGTGGCCGTCGCCCGACGCGAGCGGGTAACGGAAATGCCAGAGCTTGCCCGCTTCGTCGGCGGAAAGGACTTCCAGATCGGATAGCGCCGTGTGCAGCACCGGGTCCCAGTTGACGAGTCGTTTTCCCCGATAGATCAAGCCTTCTTCGTGCAGCTGGACAAAGACCTTGCGTACCGCCTCGGAGAGGCCTTCGTCCATCGTAAAACGATCATTCTCCCAGTCGACCGAAGCACCGAGACGACGCGTCTGAACCTCGATTTGCCCGCCGGATTCCTCTTTCCACTGCCACACTCGCTCGACGAATTTGTCACGACCGATGTCGCGTTTCGATAAGCCTTCCTGATTCAGCAGTCGCTCGACGACCATCTGAGTCGCGATACCCGCATGATCCATCCCCGGTTGCCACAATGCCTTGCAGCCACTCATGCGGTGGTAGCGCGTTAGGGCATCCATGATTGTGTCCTGGAAGGCGTGGCCCATGTGCAGTGTACCGGTTACGTTGGGCGGCGGAATCATGATGCAGTACGGCTCACCTTCGCCCTGCGGTGCGAAATAGCCGTTCCGTTCCCAGCGCTCGTAAATGCGCTGTTCGATGTCTTTGGGTTTATACGACTTCTTCATCAGAGTTTGTGTGTCTCGATCGCGTGACCCTTGTCCCGATACTCGGCAAACCGCTTGCGGCTCAACAGCCGGCAATTCTCGTCGGCTGTGACAAGTTCGGCAACTCGCGGGAATGATTCGGCGAACGTCGGTATATCGTCGCACAGGTTGATCAGAAGGTCGCGCGACTCCACGTTATCCGAATCGCTGCCGATTAACACCGGTGCTGCAGCCGCGGCATCGCTGACACCGCTAAGACCGTGCGGCACAAAACTGCCGTCGCGGAATGTCCACAAGAGTTCGTTGAGGCGTTCGGCATCCTGCCGCGTCTTCGTGTGTATGTAGACGGTGTGGTCAAGACGATAGGCCTTCTCAGCCAGTTTGCAGGCAAACGTTTGTCGCGAACGCTCATCAACTCGCTGGAGCACGTAAAAGTCGACTCTGGCCATGCGGTTAGTTGCTCTACGGTAGCGCGCCACAGCGCGCGAGCAGCATCTCCGACAGTAACGGCACCGGCCGTCCGGTCGCTCCTTTCTGAGCGCCGCTCTTCCAGGCGGTGCCCGCGATGTCCATGTGTGCCCAGGTCAAGCCATCGGTAAATTTGCCGAGGAATGTCGCGGCGGTGACCGCGCCGCCGGCAGGGCCGCCGATGTTCGCCATGTCCGCAAAGTTGCTCTTTAGTTGTTCCTCGTAGTCACCGCCAAGCGGCATCGGCCACGCCAGGTCTCCCGCACGCGCCCCGGCGTCGACCAGTTCGTCACGCAAAGCATCCGTATTACTCATGACAGCGGAGCGATGGGCGCCGAGAGCGATAACACAAGCGCCGGTAAGTGTGGCCACATCGATGATTGCCGCAGGTTTAAAGCGCCGTGCGTAGGTGAGGGCGTCGCAGAGGATAAGGCGGCCTTCGGCATCAGTATTCAGCACCTCGATCGTTTGTCCGGACATGCTCTTGACGATATCACCAGGCTTGGTGGCCTTGCCGCTGGGCATATTCTCGACGGCAGGCACAATCACATTGAGATTGATCGGCAGCTCCAGGGCAGCCACTGCTGCCATCACGCCGATAACGCTCGCCGCACCGCACATGTCAAATTTCATCTCATCCATGCTTGGGCCCGGCTTCAGCGAGATACCGCCCGTATCGAAGGTGACACCTTTGCCAACGAGGACCACTGGTTTCTCGTTCCGCTCTCCCTTGTATTGCATGACGATAAGTTTGGCGGGCTCTTTTGTACCGGCAGTCACCGATAGCAATGAGCCCATGCCGAGCCGTCTCATTTCGGCTTCGGTAAGAACTCTGGTGCTGAGCTTGCCATTGCCTGTTGCAAGCTTCCTTGCTGTGCGTGCGAGGTAGCTCGGGTTACACACGTTAGCCGGCAGGTTGCCGAGATCTCTGGCAAGCGATGCGCCAATAACAATAGCGCCGCCATGCTCCGCGCCGAGCCTGGTATCACTCGCATCCGAACGTTTGGCGATGCAGAATCCGACTTTCTTCAAAGCACTCGCTGCGGGCTTACGTCCACTCTTCATTTCGGTGAATCGATATAGCGCGTCACCGATTGCTTCGGCGGAGTGGCGAGCAACATAGTAACGGCTGGTTCTGGAGACACTCTCGAGGGAGAGGCAGTTGAGAACCTGCCTCGTTTTGGTCTCCGAAATCAACCTTGTGGCGGCGGCCAGCACCTTTCGAAGCTGCGCGGCGCCAAAGTCAGCGCGCTTGCCGAGACCGGCCACAATGACCCGATCCGCTTTGATGCCCGGCACGTTGGTCAACATCGTGCAGCGAGCGAGTTTCGAGGAAATATCGCCACGCTTGACGAGTCGCCGTATTTCGCCGCCGCTGGCGGAATCGATGTCGCTTGCACCGGCTCCCAACTTACCGCGATCGTAAATTCCGACAATGGCGCAGTCGACCGCGCGCTTCGAGGGTTGGCTCGTCGTAGTGAAATAGTTCATAAACTTCGCTCGTACTCCTGTTGGGATCGGGACTGTCGCGGACAAAACAAAAGCGGTAGTCTAACCGTTTCGGCTGCTAGCAGCCATGCAATTCCCGGACACCGATGACACGCATTCTCGATCGGTACATTTTTCGCGAAATCACGATTACCTGGCTTGGGGTCACCGCGGTTTTGTTGCTCATCCTGTTGACGAACCAGTTCGCCAGGGTGCTGGGCGACGTCGCAAAAGGAAAACTACCCAAAGATGCTGCTTTCGAGGTCATTGGGCTGTCTGCGGCCCAGTATCTGACAGTTCTGGTACCGATCGGCCTGTTCTTGTCAATTATGCTCGCGCTGGGTCGGCTCTACCGGGACAGCGAAATGCCCGCAATGATGGCGTGCCGCGTGGGTCCTTCGGGCATCTATCGTCCGCTCGCGTGGTTGCTGTTGCCGCTTGTGATCGGGGTTGCCTGGCTTTCGATCGAGGGTGGGCCACGGGCGTTGACGGCCATCGACCGTATCAGTGCAGAGGCTCGTCGAGAGGCCGATCTTGCGAGCATCGAGCCCGGACATTTTGCCGTGTTCGGCCCGGATCAAGCGGTTTTGTACGGTGAGCGAGTCACGGCGGACGGCGAGATGGAGAAAGTGTTCATGCAACGTCGGGTTGCTGACGGGCTCGTCGAAGTTGTCATTGCGGAACGGGGCGAGCAGATCGATTCGGACGACCAGGATACAAGGCTGCTTGTACTGCACCATGGCCGTCGGTATGAGGGTATTCCGGGCACCACCGAATTTCGCGTGGTTGAATTTGCCGAGCACGGTATTCCTTATCGACTGCCCAGTCTGAACCAGCCCGAAGCCCGCCCACGTGCCATGTCTTTCACGCAGCTGATGGATTCCGATGAGCTTGAACATGTGGCAGAGATGCAGTGGCGCATTGGCATTCCGCTGTCGACGTTGCTTCTAGGCGTACTCGCGGTGCCGCTTAGCAAGAGTAATCCACGTGCGGGGCGTTACGGCCGGATAGGAGTCGGGCTGCTGGTGTTTATCATCTATCTGAACATGCTGAGCGCCGCGAAAGCCTGGGTAGAACAGGCGTCTGTCGCACCTGTGCTGGGTCTTTGGTGGGTGCACGGTTGCGTCTTACTTCTTACGCTGACGTTGCTTGCATTTCAGAACGGCTGGCACCGCAGGATCCTGCGATGACCAGCATTCTCAGTCAGTATCTGATGCGCACGATTATCCTGACCACGGTCCTGGTTCTTGTGGTGCTGTTGGCTCTTGCCGGGCTTTTCGAATTTATTGGCGAACTTGATGACACCCAGGGCAGCTACCAGACACCAAGGGTCATCCTGTACGTGGCGTTGCGCCTCCCCAACCTTGCATTTGAAATGCTGCCGGTTGCGGCACTGATCGGGTCCTTGTTGGGCCTAGGCGCGATTGCCAGCAATAGTGAGATTATCGTTATGCGGTCTGCTGGCCTTTCGATAACCCGACTTTCCGGCATGGTTTCAGTTGCCGGTTTGGTCATGCTCATCTTTACGGGGCTCGTTGGAGAGTTTATCGGCCCGCCGCTTGATCTTTACGCACGCAATATGCGCATGGAGGCACGCTACGAAAAAGGCGACGCCCGACTGGGAAAAGAAACCTGGGTTAAAGACGGGCCAGTCTACTTGCACCTCGAACGCGTCAACTCCGAATTCGAGTTTGGCAGCATTTACATGTTTCGATTCAACGATGACTACGAGCTCGCCGCAATCGCGAAGGCGGAGAATTCCGGGCTTGATCCGGACGACAATTGGATACTGGAAAACCTTAGAGAAACCCGGTTCGAACGCGGCGGCGTACAGGTCGTGGAGTCATCGGTCGCGGTAGAGTCGTTCGAAGTGAACGCAGAACTGCTGGGAAGCTCCCTGGCCAAGCCGTTGAGTCTGTCTGCCCGAGGATTGCTGGTCTACATTGACTACCTGAAACGCAACAACCTGGACGCCGACCTTTACGAGTCGGAGCTGTGGTATCGGGCATCCCGCACGACGACGGTGCTGATTATGCCCATACTCGCCCTTGCTTTCGTGTTTGGTTCGATACGAACCGGCGGTACCGGTGGCCGATTAATGGTCGGTGTGATAATTGGATTGGCGTACTACCTCGGCAGCGAAACGCTTGCAAATTCAGGGCAGGTGTTTAACTTGAACCCGGCGCTGGTAAACTGGCTGCCGACGCTGGCGCTTTGCATGGTGACGCTCATCGCGTTGAGTCGCGTTCGCTAGCACGGCTGCCGGTTGCGCTCTGGCGTTTCTATTTCTTCGTGTCTCGCGGGTAGTGGACCAGCCGGGTCTTGCTGATCCTGTCGTGCCACGCGAGTCCATCCTTATCGACCAACTGCCAAAAGAAACCCAGTCCGAACGGCGCCAGCGATATCAGTGCTGCGACGAATCGCAGGCTGGCAGTGGCCACTGACGGCGCCTGCCCATCCATCGTCTCGAGCCGCAGTCCCCAGGATTGCATGCCGAGCGTTCGGCCGGAGTAGCTCCAGAAGCCTACAAAGAACACGAAAACAACGGCGACCAGTACGGCCCTGTAGGCCAGATTATCGCCAATTTCCACCGGCTCGCCGCCCCGGATGGCAACGAACGGGATCGTTGCAAGGAACAATAGTGCCAGCACCAGCAATGAGTCGTACAGCATTGCGGCGACCCGACGCAGAAATCCTGAGTTCTCCACGACTACAGGCTAACGAAAAAGTCGTGCATGCGCTGACGCATCTTGCTATCCGGTAAAGCACCGAATCCTGCGCCAAGATTGTCCAACATGTGATGCGCTTTGCTGGTAGCGGGAATCGCACAGGTTACCGCCGGGTGGCTAATAATGAACTTAAGGAAAAATTGTCCCCAGCTGTCGGCGAAGTCCTTCGCGAAATCCGGCACGGGCCGTCCGTCGACGGCCCGAAACAGTCGACCCGCCTGAAACGGACGGTTTATCAGGACTGCAATGCCCATTTCCTGCGCCAATGGAAGAATGCGCTGCTCGGCCTCAAGCTCGCCGAGTGAGTAATTGATCTGTATAAAATCGGGCTTGAATTGCTTCATTTCCCGTTCCAGCGCGTCGTGCGCACTGGCCGTGTAATGCGTAAGGCCGCTGTATCGGACGCGACCGGCGTCCCGGGATTCGCGTATCGATCTCAAATGAACTGCGCTATCACGAAGGTTATGTACCTGCATCAGATCGATAACGTCGGTGTTCATCAAATCGGCGGAGCGGCGCATTTGCTCGATTCCCGCCTCGCGCCCATCCGTCCAGACCTTCGTGGCCAGGAAAAGCTCGCCGCGATCAGTGCCGGCTCGAATGATGTCCCCGATCACTTTTTCGGAGCGGTTGTACATGGGAGACGTGTCGATGACGCTGCCGCCATGCGATATCAACAGCGCGGTTATCTCGGACTTCTTGCCTATTTCAGCGTCCGTGCTTTCGACATCGAAAACACTGTAGGTGCCCAAACCGATGACAGGCAGTTGCTCGCCGGACGACGGGATCTCGGCTGTTCGCATCGCTTTATTCTCATCGCCCATCGAAAGCCGTGGCAGTGCGCTGTATGCGGCGGCTGCAAGAACGTCGCGTCGGCTCCACAGTCTCTTCAATTACATCACTCCGCTGCGTCTCAGTTCACTGGCTCGGCGACGATAGTCACGGCCGAGCCAGAGCGTGACGATAGCCCAGATCGCCGCGAATGGCAGCATCACCCACGAGATCCCTGCGATACCCAATGCGGACATCAGTTTAACCAACCAGGTTCCAATGACGTCGCCACCCCGATAGACGGCGGTGTCAATGAAGTTCTTGGTCTTGTATTTTTCTTCCGGCGTGACGACGGAATACAGCATGTCGGTCGTCGGCTTGCTGAATCCGAACCCCAGTGCTCGTCGGGCAACCGTCAGTACCGCAACGACGCCGAGTACCGGATCGACGGCCAGCATCGCGAAACCGAGGACGGAAACGATTGGCAGCAAGGAAAGACTTACGCCGATGCCGAAGCGGCTTACAACGCGTTTCACCAGGAACATTTGTCCGACGATTGAGAGCGCATTGGTAGCGACATTCATATTGGAAAAGAACTGCGTCTGCTGATTGGCGTCCGGGATCGCTGTTTCCACCAGTTCTGCCGCAAACATGTAAAGCGCAGTACCCAGCAGGCTCGCGATGACTGAAGAAACAGCAATACCGGCGAAATATTTTGAAGACAGCAGGTGGGTGATACCGGCGAGGGGATTACCGCCCAGAGGTTCTTCGCTAGCCGCCGTCTTGTCGATCTCACTCTCGTGTTCAAGCACAACCCACTTCTTGAGTTGCGTGATACAAACGACGGCCAGCAGGAGTAGCGCCGCGGAGATCGGTAACAGATTCTGAAACCCAATAGGTACTACCAGCGCGCTGGTTGCTGCGCCGCCAAGGAGCGCACCGATACTGCCGCCAGCGGTGATGACACCGAAAAGTCGGCGTCCCTGTTCGCGCGTGTAAATATCGGCCATGAAGCTCCAGAATACGGAGACGACGAACAGATTGAATACGCTCAGCCAGACGAAGAACGCCCTGCCTAGCCAGACATACTCTTGGTCCGCGTTGACGGCCTGCGAGAAGACTACCCAAAAGATGGCAATATTCGATGCGAAGAAAAGGTAGACCCATGGAAGAAACACACGTCTGGGGAATCGTGACGCAACCCAACCGAAAACCGGCGCCGCTACCAGCATGGTTACAAAGGTGCCGATAAACAGATAGGGTATCGTGTCGGGACCACTGCCGACGGCCATCGCCTCGCGTACGGGTCTCAGAATGTAATAGGATGACAGCACGCAGAAGAAGTAGGCGAACGACCAAGCGACCGCCACGTACTCGTGTCGCTCGAGGCCGAGAATCCTGTCGAACACGAAAACTCGAAGCTTGTCGATTGCTGCGGCGACCATGTCTGCGCCTGGGAGATTGACAAGGGGCCAATAGTCACAGAAAAACCGACAAAAGTCTTACCGGGGATCAGAATTATGGAATCAGTCGCAATCGTAACAATACTGGCATTGGGTCAGTTCGTATTTTTCTCAATCCAGGTAGGTTCGATGCGGGCGAAGCATGATGTCAGAGCGCCAGCGACATCGGGACACCCGGAGTTTGAACGCATGTTTCGCGTTCAGCAGAACACGATGGAGCAGCTGGTTGCTTTCATACCCGCGCTCTGGATCTTCGGGTACCTGGTCGATCCGTATTGGGCTGCTGGCTTGGGATTAGTCTTTGTCGTTGGTCGCTTCGTCTATTGGTCGTCGTACCTTAAAGACCCGGCCAGCCGAGGAGCAGGTTTCACGATTACGTTTTTGCCGACGGCCGTAATGCTCGTGTGGTCGCTGATCGCCGCGGCAAAGGTCTATTTCTGAGTGTGCCCGATAATCGGTCAGCTCACCGAGGCGGCCCACCAGCGCGCATAATCCGCGACCAGTTCGTCGGCTGATTGCGTGAAGATTTTGTCACAAAGCCGTATCGCGTCGGCATAGAGCGCATTCTTTCGCTCTACCGCTCGTTGCAAAAGTCGTTTGTTCGGATAGTCCGGTGACTCGAGAACGATTTGCACCACGGCAAGGTCGTGTGCCTCGCCCAGCGCCAGATGCAGTTTGCGAAGTCTGTTCCGTTGCCTGCGGATTGCCGCTTTGTTCAGTCGCTCCAGGATACGGACCTGATACCAGTGATACTTGGCCCACTTTCTGAGGCGATGAAAATTCTCGTCGTTTCGATCGCGCGATACATTGTCGTAGGATTGCAGGCATTTCCGGTAGGTTCGTGAGAACCCCGGCGCGGCATCCACAAAGCCATGGATGTTCAGGGGCCATCGATCCACTGTTCCCCTGCAGGTCGTCAGGATCGCCAGCGAATGTGCGATGGTATTTGGCGGAATCTGAATCGGGGTGGTATCCGCACGGATATGCGAGTCGTCGAGAGACCGGATCGTCTTTGCGATGACTTCTTGCTCACGATACTCGGCAAGGGCCTTGCCGGCCGCGCGCAATCGTTGATCTTCTATATGAAACGCCTCGCCCATCGGCAGCTGTACCAGGCGAAGCAGGCCCCGCAGCTTCTTACATCGGGCGCGCAGCGAGTGCACCTGCCGGTGCTGAGGCATTGACTCGTCCTGAAAATTATTGAGGGCGATGTCTATTTGCTCATGTGCGATGCGTCGGAGACCTTCCGCGATCGGCTCTTTCGTTAGCAGATAAAAAGGCATTTCCTGTCCCGATATCACACTAATGCAGGCCGCTTTTTGCGATCAATTAGGGATAGCCGCAGGAATTCTCCGTGGTGTGAGGACGAGAGGTCCGCAAATCGAGCATTCGAACGTTGTGTTTGACGGCCGATAAGATCGTTAGTTGTTCGACACCGGGAACCCCTGCGAATCAAACGTCCAATCGACGAATGCAAATTCGTAAGGATGATCGGCGTTGCGCTCGAATCGCCATGCGTTGTTTTGACCAAAGCGAATTGCGCGCTGCATCATGGTCAGGTCAAGCGCCCATGCGCCATCAATGAATTCAAAAAACCATGGTGAACACTGTCTTTGATCGACAGGATAGCGGATCACAGCGAAACGTCGGCCGGAGTTGATACGCGCTTCTTCGGCACGGCACAGTTGGAAAGTGTTGACGAGATTCGCCATCTGCGTCTCGGTCGTTTGCCAGCTACGTAGCATGTGCCTGGTTGCAGGTGTGTACAGATCGAGATTTGGATCACCGTTACGTTGATCGAGTGCCGCGAAGTATCGTCTCAAGGTTTCCGCCGGACTCGCCGCGGCACTGAAACTCGCCTCCGTATCGTAAGCGTCAGCCAACGAATCCTGATAGGCAAGAATTAGCGCCACAACAAGCAGGGCAAATCTTACTGAACTCATGTTCCGGCACTGTGCGTAAGCAGCGATCCACGTCTCCCGAAAAACGGGGTCGAACGGAGGTTAACACGGATTTTTCCAGAGCAGATAAAGGACCCGCGCAAGGCGGGTCCATTTTGTCTGTTTGGCACTCCCTAGGGGATTCGAACCCCTGTTACCGCCGTGAGAGGGCGGCGTCCTAAACCACTAGACGAAGGGAGCGGAGTTGTTGCCGGCTTTTCGAACCGGGCCGCCATTATACGACCGCAATCAGATTGCTCAAGTCTGAGTCATTCAATGACGGCAACAGTCCCTGCGGGGATGGATTGAACGGCAGCTGCGCCGCCTTGTCGCCGCTTCGCGTCTCCATCTGTCGATCGGCTTCGCCTCTCTCGGTTCGCTCGCGATGCGAGCTCACCGCTGCGCGGCGCCTGCGGCGTCTGTCGGCTGGCTGGGCCAGCCTCGGATCGAACCCCTGTTACCGCCGTGAGAGGGCGGCGTCCTAAACCACTAGACGAAGGGAGCGGAGTCGTCGCCGGTCCTCGTGGGAGCGCTATTATACGACCGGATCCCAAATGCTCAAGCGGTGCTTCAACCGATTTGTCGCACAGCGAGCGCGTGGCAGCGACAGGCTGCTATCATAAGCCGCAAATTATGGTCTGCAGGCGGAATAGCATTTGAAAAATAGCGGTAGTCCGCGGTCTCACGCGCCGAAGATCATCCCGCGCGCCGCTCACAACGTTTCGCGGAAAGAATTCTCCAAGAGCGCGCTCAAAGTACTGTACCGCCTGGACAAGGCGGGATATCAGTCGTTCCTGGTGGGCGGCTGCGTACGCGACGCCATGCTTGAGCTCCACCCAAAGGACTTCGACGTCGCTACGAACGCGACACCGGATGAGGTTCGGGCGCTGTTTGGAAACTGCCGATTGATCGGCCGCCGCTTTCGGCTTGCCCATGTCCGGTTTGGGCGCGAAATTATCGAGGTGGCTACGTTTCGCGCTGCCGCAATTCACGTCGATGACGATGTGGAACACGATCGCGAAGGACGAATCCTGCGCGACAACGTTTACGGCAGCATCGATGAAGACGTATGGCGGCGAGACTTCACCTGCAATGCGCTGTACTACAACATTGCGGATTTCAGCATCTGGGACTATACGGGTGGCGTAGAGGACGTTGAACGTCGCCAGCTCGTACTGATTGGAGATCCGGAACAGCGCCTGCGCGAGGATCCGGTGCGGATGCTCAGGGCGATCCGATTTGCTGCAAAGCTCGAGTTTTCGATCGATCCGGCTGTCGTCCGGGCGATTCATCATCACGCCGGGCTTTTGACGAATGTGCCAGCCGCGCGTCTGTTCGACGAGTTCCTGAAACTCTTTCAGTCGGGCCATGCGGAGCGCACATTCGAACTGCTGCGCGAGCATGGACTATTCGCCGAGATGTTTCCTGCGACGGAACAGGAGCTGGCGCGGGATAGCGACTTTTTGCGATTTGTACTGGCAGCCGTCCGCAATACCGACCGTAGAGTTCACGCCGGCAAGTCGGTTACGCCTATGTTCTTGCTAGGGGTATTTTTCTGGGCACCAGTCAGAAAGCTGGCCGAGATCCGCCGCGTCCAGGAAAAAATGCCTGAGTCGCAGGCGCTCAGCGTTGCGGCATACGATCTCGTCGCCCAACAACAAAGACGTATTTCGATTCCGCGCCGATTTACAGTACCGATGCGCGAGATGCTCGCATTGCAGCCGCGATTCCTGCAAATGCGTGGCAAGCGGGCAATGAAACTATTGAGTCATCGGCGTTTTCGCGCCGCCTACGACTTCATGCTGTTGCGCGCAAGAACCGGTCAGATTGCGGGTGAAACAGCGGATTTCTGGACCGACGTGCAAACGCAGTCAGGTGACGAGCGCGCCGCGAGTTTTCAGCTCAATGCACGGCCCGCAAAACAGCGCCGCCCGCGTGGACGTCGACGCCGTAAAAAGCCGCAGGTTCCGTGAACCCCGAACGCCTAATATGTTGAGCGCCGCATCACCGCATTGGCGACCGGCTTACATCGGTCTGGGCAGTAATCTGCAGGGGCCGGTGGCCCAGCTCGAAAGCGCGTTCGATCTGCTGGCTGCCATTCCTGAGACCCGATTGATAGCAAGGTCATCACTTTATCGTTCCGCCCCATTTGGCGGGGTCGAGCAGCCCGATTTTGTTAACGCGGCGGCGTCAATGTTGACGCAACTCACCGCGCGGCAGCTGTTCGCCGAACTCAAGGGGATTGAGAGGCGGCGTGGACGCGATCAGGGTGGTGTGCGCTGGGGCCCGCGCGTTCTTGACCTGGACCTGCTCATTTATGGCGCTGAGCACATTGATGAGCCAGATCTGATCGTTCCTCATCCGGGCATCGCAGACAGAAATTTTGTATTGTTGCCGTTATTGGATGTCGCGCCGGGTCTTGTAATTTCAGACCTGGGGCCGATATCACGCATCCCGATCAACCGGCATGAGCCGGAGATTTCACGCATCTTGTAAAGGAAACCAGTGGCAGTAAGCCAGCTGAAACAATCCGGTAACGCATCGCGATATATCGCGATCGAGGGACCGATCGGTGTGGGCAAGACCGCTCTGGCAAGGCGCCTCGCAGAGAGCCTGTCGGCCGACCTCGTGCTCGAGGACTTTGAAGAAAACCCGTTCCTGGAACGATTTTACAGGGACGGCCGCGCCGCCGCTTTGCCCGCTCAAATGTTTTTCCTGTTTGCCAGAGCTCGACAGATCGAAGACCTTCGACAGTCCGATCTATTTACTAAGGTGCAGATATCAGACTATTTATTTACTCGTGACCGTTTGTTTGCAGAATTGAACCTCGATTCCGAGGAGCTGAAACTCTACAATCAAATCGTCGACAAGCTCGCGGTGGATCCGCCGATACCCGATCTCGTTATTTATCTGCAGGCGTCCGTTGATGCAATTATGGGCCGACTGGCGCGGCGAAATGCGCGATACGATCGATTCGTTGACAGAGATTACGTCGAAAAGTTGATCGACGCCTATGCGCGGTTTTTCCACACTTATGATGAAGGCCCGTTGTTGATAGTTAATGCGTCGCAGATTGATCCCGTCAATAACGATGCCGATTACGAGCAGCTGTTTCAGCAAATTGAGCGCACCACGGGCGGCCGGCACTTTTTCAATCCGGTTGCTGCGGCGTTAGCATAAAGGGCCCCAAAGCCATGTATACCCATCTCGAACAGCGTGGCATGCCTGAGCCACCGGTCAATATCTCGACCCTTAGGAAGATGAAACGGGCCGGCGAGCCCATCGCCTGCCTGACTGCTTATGACGCCAGCTACGCGGCGCTGGTCGATGCGGCGCGCACCGATCTGGTGCTGGTGGGGGATTCGCTCGGAATGGTTATCCAGGGACATGACACAACCGTTCCGGTGACGGTTGATGACATTATCTACCACTCGCGCGTTGTTGCGCGTGGGCTGCATCGGGCGTTTCTCGTCGCTGATATGCCGTTCATGAGTTATACGGAGCCGGCCCAGGCGCTCGACAACGCGGTACGCCTGATGCAAGAGGGCGGCGCAATGATGGTCAAGCTGGAAGGTGGCGACGGTCAGATCGAGATCGTTGAACACCTGGCGCGCCACGATATTCCCGTCTGCGCCCACCTTGGGCTAAAACCACAGTCGGTGCATAAGATTGGCGGATTCAAAGTGCAGGGACGGGAACCGGATCAGGTCGAGGAAATGCGGCAGTCCGCGGAGCGGCTGCAGAATGCCGGTGCCGATCTCGTATTGCTCGAATGCATACCGAATGAGGCCGGAAGATTGATACGAGACGCGCTGGAAGTACCGGTTATTGGCATCGGGGCCGGCCCGGATGTTGATGGGCAGATTCTTGTGCTGTACGACATTCTTGACATTACCCAGGGCCGTACGCCCAGATTCGTCAGGAATTTTCAGGCCGAGTGCACATCGCCGCTGGCGGCAGTGACGTCTTATGTTCGCGCCGTAAAGGACCGAAGTTATCCGGCGACAGAGCACTGCTTTTCCTAATCCATAACAGGAAGTGACCGCCATGCACGTCGTAACCAGCAAGCAAGAGCTTGCCGAGCATATCGCGGAGTGGCGCCATAATGATGAGCATGTGGCGCTTGTTCCGACCATGGGAAGTCTTCATGCCGGACATCTTGCGCTCGTCGAACTCGCGCGCGAGCATGCGGAACGCGTCGTCGTCAGCATTTTCGTGAATCCGACGCAGTTTGCCGAGGGTGAAGATTTCGAGAACTATCCGCGATCGCTTGAAAGAGACAAGCTAAGGCTGAAAACAACCGGGACAGACCTGATTTTTGCCCCTGAGGCAACCACGGTATACCCGTTCGGCATCGAGAACGCCACGATAGTTTCGGTTCCGGGCCTGACCGAAAACTTCTGCGGCGCGTCGCGTCCGGGGCACTTCGACGGTGTGACAACCGTGGTTGCACGGCTCTTTGCGCTAGCGCAACCGGACGTCGCTGTATTCGGACAAAAAGACTATCAGCAGCAGCTTGTCATCCGACGCATGGTGGAAGACATGAATCTGCCGGTTTCGATTATCACGAGCGAGACCATCCGCGAAGACGACGGTCTGGCCATGAGTTCGCGCAACGCGTACCTGGATGAAGAGCAGCGCACAATCGCGCCGATGCTGTACGCAGAACTGAGCGCCGTGGGAAACGAGCTACAGAATGGTCGACGGGACTTCGCCGAACTGGAATCGGCGGCGCAGCAGCGATTAATGGATGCAGGTTTCGTCGTGGAATATTTCGCTATTCGTCGCGCACTGAACCTCGAGGTTCCGGACAGAGACTGCGACGACCTGGTGGTTCTCGTCGCCGCCAAACTGGGCGACGCACGCCTTATCGACAATATCGTCGTCACTGTTTAGACGACGCTTCCCCTTTATTCGGATACGACGTTCCTGCCCGCATGTTTTGCTCGATACAGCGCGGCATCGGCGTCGCGGATCAGTCTGTCGAGCGTGCTTCCCCGCTGCAATTCGGCAATGCCCATCGAAATCTTGACGGGAATTTGAATCAAAGAGTCATCCCCATCGCCGGTGCCGCCGCAGACGGCTAGCCGCGCTCGCTCTGCAATCACGAGGGCCTGCTTCGTGTCGACGCCTGGCAGAAGAACAGCAAACTCATCACCACCGTATCGAACTAACAGATCATTTGGGCGGAATTGAGTGCGGAGAATTTTGGCAACCGATGAGAGTACCCGGTCCCCGGCGATATGGCCGAACATATCGTTAAATTTCTTGAAATTGTCGACGTCAATCATGATGAATGTCACGGGATCGCCCTTTTCGATGCAATAAGCGATCTCGTCATCAAACGTCTCCTGCATTGCGTGCCGATTGGCAAGGCCGGTAAGCGCATCGGTTGTGGCATGGCGTTCGAATTTCCGCATTTCGCCGAAGCTATCTGCGATGACTCGGTTATGGCTCCGGACGCGCTCCGACAGGACAACCAGCAGGTTCTTCGCGAATGCGTGCGACGCATCGACCATCTTCCACAACACGGACTGATGGATGACCAGCATGTGCGTATCTTCGGCGCCAATTACGTAGGCCGAAGGGTCGCGGTCCTCGATAATCGACATTTCACCGACACAGGCGCCGGCTTCCATGGTCGTAAGAATCGGCGCGTCCGGCGAGCCCAGGTGAATGTTCAAACTGCCCGATAGAACGATAAACACGTTCTCATTTTTTGCGCCAGGAGACAGCAGCAATTCGCCGGTCGAAATATCACGGCGATCGCAGCACTGCAGTAGCTCATGGATGTCGTCCGGATAGACGCCCTTGAATAGCTCGAGCCCGGACAGCAGCGAACGCCGGTAATCCGAATTTGTGGCCAGTGATTCCTGCAAGTGCTTATTCCCTGCCGAAAAGAAGAGATTGTCTCGCCTAAGGCGTCATTCGAACTATCGACTGGGACACACTATTGGTGCCAGGCATCACTTTGTCGGCGTTAAATGGCCGGTCAGGCTTAATCGGCGAGCAGTTCTTCGCGAGCCTCGAGAAACTCCTGACGATCATCGTCGGAGGGTTCCGGGTAACGGAGCCCTATGCTCTGCAAGGTCGCAATGATGATGTCTGCCACGCGTGCCCGCATGTACGGCTTGTCGTCAGCCGGAATCGCGTACCACGGCGCCCAGGGACGTGACGTTGCGTTTAGCGCGGCTTCGTAGGCTTTCATGTAATCGTTCCACGAGCGGCGTTCGACGACGTCACGGGGTTCGAATTTCCAGTTCTTGTCCTGATCGTCGAGACGCGCGAGGAATCGCCGCTTTTGTTCGTCCCTCGATACGTTTAGCCAGAATTTGAGAATAACGGTGCCATTTCGCGCGAGATGTTGCTCTTGCTGCCGGATTGACGTCAGTCGTTCGTCCCATATTGTCTCGAGATCAATCTCACCCGGCAATTGCTGGTAGCCGAGGATCTCGGGGTGGACGCGAACCACCAGAACCTCCTCGTATTGACTGCGGTTGAAGATCCCGATTCGTCCGCGCTCCGGCAAGCGGCAGGTCGTGCGCCACAAAAAATCGTGATCAAGCTCGAGGCTGGACGGCTTCTTGAAGCTGAAGACCTGGCAGCCGGAAGGATCCACGCCTTGCATCACGGACCGGATCGTGCTGTCTTTTCCTGCCGCATCCATCGCCTGGAAGACCAGCAAGACGGCGTGACGATCACCGGCCGCAAGGACTCGCTGCAGCTTGTTCAGGTCTTCGGTGCGCTTCCGTCGGTGCTTGCCTTTGTGCCGTTGGCCGTCAGTCTGCGGCGTCGTGCTGGCGGATGCTACGTTAAAGCTTTCGTCATAGGGCACAAGGTAGGGTGAATCGGGTGCCTCAAACATTGTCGGTCTCCGTTTGTTTCGAATGGTGTTGCCGCAGCGCCCAGCGTACGTGTTCCGCGACCAGTTCAGAATCGTCATGCTGCCGCGTTTGCAGAGCTCCGACAACCTCGGCGGTCGTCCTTGCGTTTCCCAGGGCAACGGCGAGATTGCGCAACCAGCGCTCGTAGCCGATCCGTCGGATCGCGTTTCCTTCGGTTCTCCGTAGCCAGGTTTCTTCGTCCCAGGAAAAGAGATCCGCGAGCTCGGCGGATTCCAAACCGTGCCGCGGGGCAAAATCCGCTTCACCGCTTGTCCGGGCAAACTTGTTCCAGGGGCAAAAGATCTGGCAGTCATCACAGCCGTAGATACGGTTGCCGATTGCCTTTCGAAATTCGACAGGAATCGAGTCTTTCAGCTCGATCGTCAGGTAGGAGATACAGCGCCGTGCGTCCAGAGTATACGGTGCCACGATGGCACGGGTAGGGCAGACGTCGATGCATGCGACGCAGCTGCCGCAGTGTGATTGTTCCGCCTGGTCAACCGGGAGGGGCAGGTCGGTGTAGAGTTCGCCAAGAAAAAACCAGGAACCATCATCGCGGTTGATCAAATTGGTATGTTTCCCGATCCAGCCGATGCCGGCTTTTTCCGCAATCGCTTTTTCGAGCACCGGCGCACTGTCAACGAATACGCGGTAGCCGAACTTACCGATTCTCGCCTCGATTCGATTCGCTAACTTCTGCAGTCGTTTGCGAAGCACTTTATGGTAATCACGACCGAGCGCATACCGGGAAACATAAGCGCGTGACTCGTGATCGAGCAGTCCCCTTGCCGCCGTCTGATCTTCCGGCAGGTAGTCCATACGTACAGAGATAACGCGCAACGTCCCCGGGACGAGCTCGTCCGGCCGGCTGCGCTTGCTGCCATGGCGCTCCATATAGTCCATAGCGCCGTGAAAACGGGCGGACAGCCAGCTCCGAAGCCGTTCCTCAGCCACGGACAGATCGATGTCAGTGACGCCGGCCTGCTGGAAGCCGAGCTCCGTCGACCATTGGAGGACCTCGGCCTTCAGAGCCGCCATATCGGTATTGCCGTATGCGTTCGTGGATATCGTCAATGTCGGATCCAGGCTGAGTGACAGTATAATCCTCAGGATGCAGTCCTTACCTGCTGACATCTATTCTGTTGCGTCGGTGCGTGAAATCGATCGGACCGCAATCGAGGATCACGGCATTCCCGGCTACACCTTGATGACCCGGGCCGGCGAGGCAGCGGTGCGCGCCGCGCGTCGACGATTTCCCAATGCACGGCGTTGGCAGGTTATTTGCGGCGCCGGCAATAATGGCGGTGACGGCTATGTCGTCGCGCGACTCGCCGCCAGCGACGGAATCGTCGTGTCGGTTCTCGCGCTGGTTGATCCGACGAAATTGTCAGGCGATGCGGCGGTGGCTCATGAGGATTTTGTCGCTGCAGGCGGTGTTGTGACGCCATGGGCAGGCGAACTGGATGAGCAGGCAGAACTGCTGGTCGACGCGATCCTCGGCAGCGGTCTCGAGCGCGAGGTTCGCGGCACGTTCGCGGAAGCGGTGTCGGCGATCAATGCACACGGTGCGATGGTGATGGCGCTGGATATTCCCACGGGAATCCACGGCGACACCGGCAAGGTGCTTGGCTGTGCCGTTAATGCGGACCTTACTATGACGTTCGTTGGCTTGAAGGCCGGGCTGTTTCTCGACGCTGCGGCCGGTTTCCGAGGGGACTTGATGTATGACGGCCTCGACATCCCGGAAGCGTGTCTCAGCGAGGTCAGCCCCGAATTCCGCCGTATTGACGACGGGCTACTGCGGCGCGTTTTTTCGCCACGCCCGCGGGCGTCACACAAAGGTCATTTCGGCCATGTCCTCGTTATTGGCGGCGGCCCGGGGATGCCGGGCGCGGCAAGAATGTGCGGCGAGGCGGCCCTGCGTGCCGGCGCAGGTCGGGTCAGTATCGCGACCGCGCCCACACATGCAGCGTATCTTGCCGCGACACGGCCGGAACTCATGTCACACGGCGTCGAGGGTGCGGCCGACCTGGATCCTCTGCTAGCAATTGCGGACGTCCTTGCGTTCGGCCCGGGGCTGGGGCGTTCCGCCTGGGCTAAAGAATTATTCGAGGTTGTTACGTCCGATTCGCGACCTTCCGTCTGGGACGCAGACGCGCTGAACCTGTTGGCGGACCAACCCCATCGTGCCGAATCGCGAATCATCACGCCGCATCCCGGCGAGGCTGGGGTCCTGCTAGGGCGGCCCACCGCCGAGATTCAGTCGGACAGGATTGCAGCCGTTCGCGCGTTGCAGGAGAAATTCGGCGGAGTAGCGGTTCTAAAAGGCGCGGGCTCACTGATCTCTGCAGGTGAAACCACACCGTCAATTTGTACGTCCGGCAACCCCGGCATGGCGGTGGCCGGCATGGGCGACGTGCTGACGGGTATTGTCGCTGCCCTGCTTGCTCAGGGGCTCTCGCCGGCGGAGGCGGCGCAAGTAGGCGTTGAGAGCCATGCTCGCGCCGGCGATAGGGCCGCTGGTGGCGGCGAACGCGGCCTGATCGCCTCGGATCTGATGACGGAGCTTCGGGCCGTCATTAATCCATGAGTTCTACCCGATGAAGCTGTTCCTCGCCGACGAATCGGCGACCATCGAGCTGGGCCGACGCGTCCTCCTGCGGCTGCCCGAAGACCTTGCTGGCTGGACGCTGCTACTCAGTGGGGAACTTGGCGCCGGTAAATCGACATTCGCGCGCGCGCTGATTCATGCCGGCGGTCACCATGGACCGGTACCCAGCCCGACCTACACACTCGTGGAGCCCTATGAGCTGGCCCGCGGAAACATATATCATATTGATTTATATAGGATTTCCTCGGAAGAAGAGCTTCGATATCTCGGCTGGAATGAGCTCGACGACGGATTTCGCCTGGTGGAGTGGCCGGATCGGGCGCCGGGTCTGTTGGCGCAGGCGGACCTGGCGTTGCATCTCGAGTACGAGGGAAGCGGCCGCAGAGCCGAACTAAAAGGCCTTAGCAGGCGCGGCGAGGCCTTGGTGGAGGCGCTCGAGAAGTCTTGACTGTAAATATTAAATAAGACCGGTATCTGTTTAATTTTGAAGTAAAAAGTATTGGTTTTTCCTGCCAGATTCGTATACTGACCTGACATAATCAACTAAGACCCGACTTTTCATCCCCCATGTCGATACGACGAGCCCTGATCCTGTCCGTGTGTCTGCTCTCGCCCATAGCGGCGATTGCAGGTACGACGCTCGAGAACGTCCGGATCTGGACCGAAAACGACAAGACCCGTGTCGTTCTGGATCTGAGCCAGCCCGTACCGCACAACATCTTCACGCTGCGCAGTCCGGATCGCCTGGTCATCGATCTGAAGGACGGGCGAATGGCGAAAACGTTAACCGATCTGCCGAAGGGGACCGGTGTCGTCAAGTCGATACGCAGCGCCGTGCGCGCGAACGGGCAACTTCGTGTAGTTCTTGATCTTGGCGAGGGCGTCCGGTCCCGGAGTTTCACGACCGGTCCAAATGCGAAATTCGGGGACCGCCTGGTTGTCGACCTGCAGCGCTCTGGCAGCCTGACAACCGTCAAGCGCGCATCGGAAGAGTACCGACCCGGCCGCGACATCGTGATCGCAATCGATCCCGGGCATGGTGGCCATGATCCGGGCGCTATCGGCAAACAGCGAACGCGCGAAAAAGACGTTGCGCTATCGATCAGTCGCGAAATCGCCCGACGTATCGATGCCGAGGAAGGGATGAGAGCGGTACTGGTGCGCAATACGGATATCTACATCGATCATCGCGCACGCACCGGTATCGCGCGCCGCAACAAAGCCGATCTGTTTGTATCGGTTCACGCGGATGCCGTGTCGGATAGGCGCGCGAACGGAGCGTCCGTTTACGCGCTGTCGCTGAAAGGTGCCAGCGACGAGGCTGCCAAGCAGCTTGCCGAACGAGAGAACGCGTCGGTCGGCGGTGTGTCGCTCGAAGACAAGGACGATGTCCTCGCTTCCGTGCTGATCGACTTGTCGCAAAACGCGTCGCTCAGCGCGAGTCTGGAAGTCGGCAGCCACGTAATTCGCGAAATGAGCAAGGTCGCGAAGATGCATCGCAGGACCGTCCAGCAGGCGGGCCTGTTGGTGCTTAAATCGCCGGACATGCCCTCGATTCTCGTCGAGACAGCGTTCATCTCCAACCCGAGTGAGGAGAGGAAGCTTCGGGATAAGTCGTATCAAGGCCGGCTAGCGAGCGCGATTCTTGCGGGTGTTCGCAATTATTTCTATACCAATCCGCCCCCGGATACGCTGATTGCGGCCAAGCTGCGGCGGGCGCCCGCGCGCCAGGTGCGTCATGTGATTACGCGGGGCGACACGCTCTCCGAAATCGCCGAGCGCTACAACGTCAGCCCGGCCGCCATTCGTGCGGCCAACAAGCTGTCGACGGACAACATTCGTATCGGCCAGACCTTGCAGATTCCGATATTCGCCGGTGGTTAGCCAGAAAACCGGGGTCGAACCGAGGTTTTTCTGCTACAAAGCCGACTGCGCCTGATCAGAAACCTCGGTTCGACCCCGGTTTTTCAGTCGGGCGAGACTTTTCTTCCTGGTTTTGAAAAAATGGCAGCCCTTTGTCGCGGCGCCCTTATACCTATGCCTATCCAGCAACTTCCCAGCCACCTGATCAACCAGATCGCTGCCGGCGAGGTCGTCGAGCGGCCTGCCTCGGTGGTCAAGGAGCTGCTCGAAAACAGCCTCGACGCTGGCGCAAGGTCGGTGCAGGTCGATATTGTTGCCGGCGGGCAGAAGTTGATACGTATCCGCGATGATGGCAAGGGAATCGCACGTGAGGAACTGGCGCTGGCGCTCGCCCGTCATGCGACAAGCAAAATCGCGAGCCTCGATGATCTCGAGGCGGTGGCGTCGCTTGGGTTTCGGGGCGAGGCCCTGCCCAGCATTGCATCCGTCGCGCGCCTGTCTATCTGTTCGCGAGCCATGGGTGCCGACTCGTCTTGGCGGGTTGAGGCGGACGCAGGAGAAATCAGCGCGCCGGCGCCGGCCGCTCATCCTGAGGGCACGACGGTGGAAGTCCACGACCTGTTCTACAACACGCCCGCGCGTCGTCGCTTCCTGCGCACCGAGCGAACCGAGTATGGGCATATCGAGAAATGGGTGCGCCGCTTGGCATTGTCACGGCCCGAGGTGGCGTTTGCGTTGACGCACAACCGCCGCGCGGTGCTGAGTCTCGCTGCTGCCAGCGACGAGGAACAGCGCCGCCAGCGAATTGCAGAGATATGCGGTGAGAAATTTGCCGAGCAATGCATTTACATCGAACGGGAGGCCGAAGGCATCGCGCTGTCAGGCTGGATAGGGCTGCCGACATTCAATCGCAGTCAGCCAGATCTACAGTACTGGTTTGTCAATGGTCGCAGCATATCCGACAAGACCCTGTCGCACGCCGTTCGACACGCGTACCGCGACGTGCTGTTTCACGGCAGGTATCCAGCCTATGTGCTGAATCTGACCCTGGATCCAGCTGCCGTTGACGCCAACGCGCATCCTGCCAAACACGAAGTCCGGTTTCGCGACGGCCGCCGGGTCCATGGGGTGGTATCGCAGGCGATCGAAGTCGCTTTGAGGGATACGCGGCCAGGCGGCAGCAATGTCTCGCCCATTCCGATGACACGGGATGCCGTATTCAACCAGGGTGCGATGCCCCTGCCGAGCGGTCCGTCATCATCGGCGGTTCGTGAGACGCTTGCCGCTTATCGCTCGATGGCGGCGGCGCCTCAATACGCAGATATTCCGCAGCAGGCCGATGACATCCCACCGCTCGGATTCGCGGTCGCACAAATTGCGGGAGTCTACATACTGGCCGAAAATCGCGACGGTATGGTGATCGTGGATATGCACGCGGCGCATGAGCGGATCGTTTATGAAAAGTTGAAGCTCGGCTACGAGGGTCGTGACCTGGTGCGACAGCCTTTGCTGGTACCCGAGGTGATCAACGTTTCGGAGAACGAGGCCGACCTCGTCGAGCGGTCGCATACATCGCTCGAAAATCTTGGTCTGGTTGTCGACCGGTCGGGACCAACCAGCCTCACGGTTCGCGAACTCCCCGCTTTATTGAAAAACGCGGATGTTGAATCGATGCTGCGCGACGTTCTGGCCGATCTCTCGGAGACAGGACAGAGCAGCCGAATCGACGATGTGAGCGACGATTATCTTGCGACGATGGCGTGTCACCATTCCATCAGAGCTAACCGCCGCTTGACGATCGATGAGATGAACGCATTATTGCGTGAAATGGAGCAAACCGAACGTGCCGATCAGTGCAACCATGGCCGACCGACGTGGACCACGTTAACGCTGGCGGAACTCGATCGCCTGTTCCTTCGCGGGCGGTAGCGTCTGCAAATATTTCGTTCAGTAGCCCCGGAATGCCGCGATGAAAGCCAGTGCAATCCTGCTTATGGGAGCGACGGCATCGGGTAAGACCGATGTCGCAATAAGGCTCTGTAAACGCTTCCCTTGTGACGTTATCAGCGTGGACTCTGCGATGGTCTACCGCGGTATGGACGTCGGCACGGCAAAACCTGATCCAGATACGTTGCGACGGGTGCCGCACCGTCTCATCGATATACGAGACCCGGAGGAGAGCTATTCGGCGGGCGACTTCGTTCGCGACGCCCGGGCAGAGATGGCGGATATCCTGGCCCGCGGGCGCATCCCCCTGCTGGTCGGCGGAACGATGATGTATTTCCGCGCCCTGACCAAGGGCATTGCCGATTTGCCCGGTGCGAATACTGAAATCCGCCGCGGTATCGACGCCCTGGCCGCGGCGGAGGGATGGCAGGCCGTGCATGCGGAACTTCGGAAGGTTGATCCGGCGTCGGCCGAGCGAATCAATCCCAATGACAGCCAACGATTGCAGCGTGCCATGGAGGTCTACCGGGTGAGCGGCAAGACCCTGACGGCATGGCTGGCGGAAACACGCCGCCCGGGCGACGACCCGACCTATGTGAAAGTCGCGCTTGCCGTAGAGCCTCGCAGTTTGCTTCACGAGCGAATTCGCTTGCGGCTGCAGCAGATGGTCGAAAATGGCTTCCTCGATGAACTGCGAGCGCTTCGCGAGCGGCCGGGTCTGACTCAGGAGTGTCCGGCGATGCGGTCCGTTGGGTACCGGCAGTTCTGGGACTATCTGGACGAACGCTGCACACTGGATGAGGCTATGGATAAGGCATTGTTTGCGACGCGCCAGCTCGCCAAGCGGCAGCTGACCTGGCTGCGCTCAGAAACATCCGTCTTCTCGGTGAATCCACTTGAAGCCGCTGCGATCGACACCATATCCAGCCATCTGACGCAGCGAATCTTGGCATGACCGGCATTATTCGCCGTATTTCCTGCAATTCGGCTGTGTTAGACTTTTTCAACGCTTAGGCAGAAATTCGCAATGGGCAATCCGGCGCCACCGGAACGCGGGTTTCAGAAAACAACCACAATAAGGAGACCCAATATGGCTAAAGGGCAGACGCTGCAAGATCCGTTCCTCAATATATTACGGAAGGAAAAGGTTCCTGTGTCCATTTACCTGGTCAACGGCATCAAGCTACAGGGCCAGGTGGACTCGTTTGATCAGTTCGTGGTTTTGCTAAAAAACAGTGTGAATCAGATGGTTTACAAGCATGCAATTTCGACGGTCGTGCCGTCGCGCAACGTTCGTTTACCGCTTCCTGATGATGAACAGGGAGATAATGACGAGTAGGAGAGCGACGACGTTACTCCGTCAGGAGGACGTGATTGTTTGAACGACCGCAAAGTGGCGAGCGTGCTGTCCTCGTCCACGCGAGTTCCGACGGATTACCCGATAGTTCAGAACGCGACGAGTTTGCCGAGCTGGCACGCTCGGCTGGCGCCGTGATTGCGGCTGAACTGCTGAGTTCACGACGCCGCCCTGACC
The DNA here is from genome assembly GCA_947259285.1 of uncultured Woeseiaceae bacterium. GTDB lineage: Bacteria > Pseudomonadota > Gammaproteobacteria > Steroidobacterales > Woeseiaceae > UBA1847. Next base: position 91,806 of record CAMYMR010000005.1, read on the forward strand.
CACGGTACTACATTGGTAAAGGTAAGCTGGACGAACTTCGGGCACTTATCGACGATAATGACGCGGAGTTGGTGATCTTCTCTGCCGCGTTGAGCCCGAGCCAGGAGCGGAACCTGGAGCGCGCACTGCGCTGCCGGGTGCTGGACCGTGCTGGCCTGATTCTCGACATTTTTGCGCAACGCGCGCGTAGTTTCGAGGGCAAGCTGCAGGTCGAGCTGGCGCAACTCAGGCACCTGTCAACGCGGCTGGTCCGTGGCTGGACGCACCTCGAGCGGCAAAAAGGCGGTATCGGCCTGCGCGGACCGGGTGAGACGCAGTTGGAGACGGACCGCCGGCTGATTGGTCATCGAATTCGCCAGCTCAAGGAGCGCCTCGACAACGTCGACTCGCGGCGCACGATGAATCGGCGCAACCGGGTCAAGGCCGAGATACCGACCGTTGCGCTCGTGGGCTACACCAACGCTGGAAAGTCGACCCTGTTTAATGCGCTTACCGATGCGGATGTCTACGTCGAGGACCAGCTGTTTGCGACCCTTGATCCGACGGTGCGGCGGTTAGACCTGCCGGAGGGCGAGCACGTCGTGTTGGCGGACACGGTCGGTTTTGTGCGGGATCTCCCGCACGAGTTAATCGCGGCATTCCGGTCGACGCTTCAGGAGGCGCGCGAAGCCGACCTGATTCTGCACCTCATCGACGCCAGCGACCCGAATCGATGGCAGCGCGTTCGGCAGGTCAATTCGGTATTGAAACAGCTGGACGCGGACCAGGTGCCGCAGATTCGCGTTTACAATAAGATCGATAAATTGGATCGGCAGCCACGAATCACGAATAATCGTGACGGAGAGGGGCGCGCCGTCTGGCTTTCGGCCATCACGGGCGAAGGTATTCCGATGCTGAAAGACGCAATCGCTCGTCGGCTGCGTCAGAAGACGGTGCGGCGGGTAATTCACCTGACGCCGGACCAGGGACGGCAGCGCGCTAAACTATTCGAGCTGGGAGCTGTCAACTCGGAGGCGGAGCTTCCGGAGGGTGGCTGGACGCTCGATCTGAAAATGACCGAAAAGGACTTGCGACGATTCCTAAAGCGTGAAAATCTCGCGGATGAGAACTTGGGCCCGTTGCCCGTGAAGCCTGCGGCGACGGCTGCAAATGAGTGAGAACTACTAGACATGGCATGGAACGATTCAGGAAACGGTAAGGACCCCTGGAAGCGCGATGGCGAAGAGCCGATTGAGCTCGACAAAATTGTGCAGGACTGGCAGCGGCGCTTCGGAGGCCTCTTCGGCGGTCGGGGCGGCGGTGGCCCTTCCGGCGGCGCCGGCGGCTTCGTGTTGTTGGTCGTATTGTTGGTTGCATGGGGCCTGACCGGTTTTTACAGGGTGGACGAGGCCGAGCGTGGCGTCGTGCAGCGCTTTGGGATCGAGAGCGTTGATCTGGTCAACACGATCGCCGTTTCCAACTACGCGTATCGGACGGAGATGCTTACAGCGGACGAACAATACGTATACATCGACATGGTCGTGCAATATCGAAGGGCGGACCCGGTCAAGTACAGCTTCGAGGTCGTTGAGCCCGACCTGACGTTACAGGATGTTACTGAGAGCGCGCTGCGCGAGGTGGTCGGCACAACGATGCTGGACGTGCTGGTCACGGGCCGGCGCGACGAAATCGCGTCGCGCACGCGCGATGTTCTGCAGGCCACGCTCGACATCTACGGCACCGGCATTACTGTCACATCGATTTCTCTCGAGACAGTGAATTATCCGCAGTCCGTGCAAGCGGCCGTTGACGACGCGCAGAAAGCGCGAAATGACAGCGAGCGCTTCGGTCTCGAGGCGGATGCCTACGCCAACGACATCGTGCCGCGAGCTCGCGGTGATGCGGTACGTGTTTTGGAGGATGCTCGCGGCTATCGCGACCGGGTCGTCGCGGACGCCCAGGGTGAGGCGGCTCGATTCGAAGCGCTGCTGACCGAATACAAGAAAGCCCCGCGGGTCACGCGGGACCGCCTGTACATAGAGGCGGTCGAAGAGGTGTATGGCAACTCGTCCAAGGTGCTGGTCGATTCGGAGGGTAGCGGGAATCTCATGTACCTGCCGCTCGATAAGCTGATGAATCAGACGGGCAGGCAAAGCGGGGGTGGTGAATCGAATCGGGCGGCAGACTCGCAGTCGCCGCA
>CAMYMR010000006.1 GCA_947259285.1 uncultured Woeseiaceae bacterium
TTGTTTCCCCAATTCAACGCGTGTTGTGTTTCGATGAATGTATCATCCGTTGTCGCCATCTGCCGTTTCGCTGAGCTGTGCGGCCAGGGCTTCCCAGGTGGTGACGGGCATCTCGCAGTGTGTGCCAAGGCAGCGGTAAGCGACCGTCTCACCATCGATTGCGGCCCGGTCCGCCAGTGCGCCCGGCAGGTCGAGCGCGCCGGCGTCGATCGCGAACACGAGGCGCCGTGGCGCGTAAAGCCTGGCCGCCGCGTCCCGCCACCGACCGATCTCCTCCGTGTCTCCACGAATCACGATGATCTCGGGATGATGCAGGTATTCTTCCAGCGCTATCAGCAGGCTGACGTGGCCATGCGGGTACTCCTTGATGGCCTGCCAGCTTGCGCCCAGCGTTCTCTCGGCCGCATCCAGGTAGCGAGTGTCGCCGAGCAGGAAGCCCAGGCGCTGCAGCGAGAAAGCGGCAATGCCGTTGCCTGACGGCACCGCCTCATCAGCCAGCGGTTTCGGGCGATGGATCAGCGTTTCGTGATCGTCGGCGGTAAAGAAGAACGCGCCTCCTTCGCTATCCTCGAAATGTTCCAGCATGAGATCGGCAACCTCGATGGCAAACGCGAGATGTGCCGTGTCCCAGCGTGCCTGCAGAAGTTCCAGCAGTGCATCCAGGAGGAAAGCGTGATCGTCGAGGTAGGCGGAAAACCGTGCTTCGCCATCTTTATAACTCACGCGCAGTCGGCCATCGACCAGCAGTGTGGACTGCAGGAAGTTCGCGCCGCGCACGGCGGCGTCGATAAGCTCCGGACGCTCGAGCGCGCGACCCGCGATCGCAAGTCCTCGAATTGCCAGTGCGTTCCAGGACGTCAGCTGTTTTTCGTCGCGGCCGGGCGGGACACGCTTCAGGCGCTCCGACAACAGCGTTTTCTTAGCCTTATCGACTGCCGACGCTACGTCTTTTTCTTTCCGGCCGTTCGCCTTCGCGATATCGCTGATCGACTGGCGCACGCTCAGGTGCCACTGTCCCTCGAAGTTCGCGTCCTGATCAAGGCCGAAGCGCTGCGCGAATAGGTCGTACTCGTCGCCGAGCAGCTCTCGGACCTGTTCGGGGCGCCAGAGGTAGTAGATGCCCTCGTGACCTTCCGAATCGGCATCGCGCGTGGCGAAGAAGCCGCCATTGTCGGCCTGCATGTCGGCAAGCAACCAGTCCGCGGTCGCATGTGCCGCTTCCGCGAACCGTTGATCGCCCGTCGCCAGCGCGGCCTGCGCATACAGGGCAAGCAGCGGACCGTTGTCGTACAGCATCTTTTCGAAGTGCGGAATCTGCCAGTGCCGATCCACCGAGTAGCGGCAGAATCCGCCGCCGACGTGATCGAAAAGGCCGCCATCGGCCATGCGTGTCAGCGTCAGGGCCGCCATGAACAGGGCCTCGACATCGGGCTCGGCGTCATTGGCGCTGGCGCGCCAGCGGCGCAACAGGAAATCGACGGTTGTGGGGTGCGGAAACTTCGGCGCCGCGCCGAAGCCGCCGTACTCCCGGTCGAAGGTCCGCTCGAAGGTTTCCCGCGCGGTCTCGAATGGCCCGGAATCGAGCGTGCCGTCCGATCCGGCGGGCGGCGGTTCCAGTTGTTTGAACACGTCGAGGAGCCGGGCGCTCTGCGAGCGCACCTCGTCCCGCTTTTCCGCGTAGTAGGCGGCAACGTTTTTCAGCAATTCGCCGAAAGCCGGCATGCCGTAGCGCGGCTCTTTGGGAAAATAGGTGCCGCCGAAGAAGGGCCGCTGGTCGTCTCCGTCCAGGAACATCGTGAGCGGCCAGCCGCCGCCTCGCTGCGTCAGCAGCTGGTGGGCGGTCTGGTAGATCTTGTCGACGTCCGGGCGCTCTTCGCGATCGACCTTGACGTTGACAAACAAATCGTTCATCAGCGCCGCCGTGACCGGGTCCTCGAAGGATTCATGAGCCATCACGTGGCACCAGTGACAGGCCGAATAGCCGACGGACAGCAACACCGGCTTGCCCGTATCGCGCGCCAGCTGAAACGCCTCATCGCCCCATGGATACCAGTCAACCGGGTTGTCGGCATGTTGCTGCAGGTACGGACTTGATTCCTGTCGTAGTCGATTCGCCATGAATTCCCTGCGGCGGGCGCCACTATGACGCGCTCGCGAAACTGACTATGATACCCGTCTTGTACTGACGCCGAGCGAGATTTCATGCTGACCTATCCTGAGATTGACCCGATCATCTTCTCGATCGGGCCTCTCAAAATCCGCTGGTACGGCCTCATGTATGTCATCGGCTTTCTGTTTGCCTGGTGGTTGGCAAAGCGTCGTTGCACGCGCAGCGATTCGCCGATCAACTCGGCGCAGGTCGATGACCTCATTTTCTACGCCATGCTGGGCGTCATTATCGGCGGGCGCGTTGGCTACGCGGTGGTCTACGGCTGGAGTCAGCTGACGAGCGATCCCCTGTATCTCTTCAAGATCACCGAGGGCGGCATGTCGTTCCACGGTGGGCTGGTGGGTGTGATGACCGCGATGTGGCTATATGGCCGCAAGCTCGGCCACTCCATCTGGCGCATGACGGATTTCGTTGCGCCGATTGTGCCGCTCGGGCTGGGTTTCGGCCGCATCGGCAATTTCATCAATGGCGAACTGTGGGGTAAACCGACCGATGTTCCCTGGGGATTCCTCGTAAACGGGCAGGTGCTGCATCCGTCGCAGCTGTATGAAGCGATCCTCGAGGGCTTCCTGCTGTTTGCGATTCTCTGGCTGTACACGGCGAAACCGCGACCGTACCTGGCTACGTCGGGTATGTTCCTGCTGCTGTACGGCGTTTTTCGCTTTTTCGTCGAGTTCTATCGCATTCCCGATGCGCACCCGGGCTACCTGGCATTCGGTTGGGTGACGATGGGTCAGGTGTTGAGCCTGCCGATGATCATTGCGGGTGCTATCTTGTTAATCATGGCCTACCGTTCGGCCAATACCATGGAGGCAAAGGCCTGACATGCGCCAGTACCTGGACATGATGCAGCTCGTTCGCGATACCGGCGTGCGCAAGGAAGACCGCACCGGCACCGGCACGTTGAGCATTTTCGGTCACCAGATGCGCTTCGACCTCAACCAGGGATTCCCGCTCGTGACGACGAAGAAGCTGCATCTGCGGTCGATTATTCACGAGCTGCTGTGGTTCCTGAGCGGCGACAGCAACATTCGTTACCTGAAGGAAAACGGCGTGTCGATCTGGGACGAGTGGGCCGACGAAAACGGCGACCTCGGACCGGTCTATGGCGTACAGTGGCGCAGCTGGCCGACGCCGGATGGCGGCAGCATCGATCAGATTGCCCAGGTCATGCAGCAGCTGCGCGACAATCCGGATTCCCGACGCATAATCTTAAGCGCCTGGAATGTCGCCGAGATCGAGAACATGGCGCTGCCGCCATGCCACTGCCTGTTTCAGTTCTGGGTGGCCAACGGCAAGCTCTCCTGCCAGCTCTATCAGCGCAGCTGCGACATCTTCCTCGGGGTGCCGTTCAACATCGCTTCGTATTCGTTGCTAACGCATATGCTGGCTCAGCAGGCCGACTTGAGTGTCGGCGATTTCATCTGGACCGGGGGCGACTGCCACCTGTACCTCAATCACCTCGAACAGGCCGATGAGCAATTGCGCCGTGACCCGTTGCCGCTTCCCCGACTGGCGATAAAGCGCCGGCCCGGGAGCATTTTTGAATACAGGTTCGACGATTTCGAAATCCTGAACTACGAATCGCACCCGCACATCAAAGCTGCCGTCGCGGTTTGACGCTTTGCCATGATTAGCATCATCGTCGCGGCGTCGACGAACAACGTCATCGGCAGAGAGGGCGGCCTGCCGTGGAAACTCTCGGACGATCTGAAGCGCTTCAAACGGCTGACGATGGGCAAGCCGATCGTTATGGGTCGCCGAACGTGGGAGTCCATCGGCCGGCCGCTGCCGGGTCGGCAGAATATCGTGCTGACCGGCCAGGCCGGTTTCGACGCGCCTGGCTGCGATGTCGCTACGTCGCCCGCCGAGGCGTTGGGCGCTGCCGGTACTGCCGATGAAATCATGATCATAGGGGGCAGTCAGATTTATGCCTTATTCCTGCCCAAAGCGAGCCGGCTTTATCTGACGCGGGTGCACGCCGAGATCGATGGCGATGCGTATTTTCCCGAGATCGACGACGCGCAATGGCGACTCGTAGAAAGCGAAGCCCACGAGTCCGACGATATTAACCAGTTTGCCTACGAATTCAGGACCTACGAACGGACAGATCGTTCCTGACCGAATCGATCGGCGGCAGTCGATTCTTCACCGCCGCTTCCGCGGCATTCACGTCGACGTCGTCCATCGTGTTCGCGGTCGCTGTGAATTCTTCCAGCAGCGCGCTTTGCACCTCGCCGCGCTGCTGTGCGACCAGGTACGGGATGTTCGCATGGAACATCACCATCGAGTAGCGCGGGATGAAGTGATCCGGCAAGCGCTGTTCCAGTTCGAAGGCCAGCGCCTTGCGTAAAGCGAACTTCGGATCACGCACCGTGTCCCGCATCTCGATGTAGTTATCCAGCGCCATGTCCGCTATGGCGTTGGCGTTCGCAAGCTGCTCCGCCTCGAATCGCGCAAAGATTGTCGACCAGTCGTCATGGTAGTCACTGATCATGCGATCGAGCAGCACGCAGTCTTCGAACGCCAGGTTCATGCCCTGTCCATGGAACGGCACGATCGCATGCGCGGCGTCGCCGAGCAGCAATACATTGCCACGATCGTGCCAGTGCCGGCAGCGTATGGTCCCCAGTTCGCCAAGCGGATGATTCAGCATGTCGTCACAAAGGTTGGGAATGAGGGGGGCGGCATCGGGGAAGTGCTCGGCAAAGAAGGCGATCACCGATGCTTCGTCGCAAAGCGCTTCGAAGCTGTTCTCCCCGTTATTGGGCAGGAACAGCGTCAGCGTGAAGTCGCCGCCGGGATTTGGCAGTGCAATCAGCATGAACCCGCCGCGGGGCCAGATGTGCAGCGCGTCTGGCGACAGCTGATACCGGCCGTCGGGGCCCGCGGGTATCGACAGCTCCTTGTAGCCGTGACGCAGCAGCGTCTCAACGCCGCCGAAGGTATCGGACCCGTCGAACGATCGACGTATGTTCGAGCCCGCGCCATCCGCGGCGAAAAGGGGATCGGCTTCGACCTGGTACAGGCTGCCGTCAGTCTCATCGCGAACATGCACCGTGTGATCCGGCGCGTCGTAACCAATGGCATTCTGCTCAAAGTTCAGACGCAGGTTAGCCGTGTCGTCGGCCACACCCAGCAGCATCTGGTTCAGGCCGAGGCGGGTCACTGAATATATGACCTCGTCTGCCTGCTGGCCATAGCGCAGAAAATCCGTCGTTCCATCCTGCTGGTGCACCATGCGGCCGCGCATCGGCACCAGCACCGGTTCGATCAGCGATTCGATACCGACCTGCTGCAGCGCATTCAGGCCGCGCGCGGCAAGCGCGAGATTGATCGAGCGGCCCGCCTCGGCATCCTGCACACGAGGATCCTTGAAGCGCTCATAGACCTCTACCTGGAAACCATGCCGCGCCAGCATGATCGCGATCAGCGTGCCGCACTGGCCGGCCCCGATGATATTGACGGTTTTCCGGCTCACGATGACTTAATCGTCGAGGGCATCGGACAGACGCTCGGCAAAGTCGAAAACATCGACGAAGCTGTTGTAGAGCGGCGCGGGCGCGACCCGGATCACGTCAGGATTGCGCCAGTCGCCGGTCACGTTTCGTTCGCACAGCCGGTCGAACAGGGCTTTCGCATCGATCGATTCGTCTTTGACGATGAGAGACAGCTGACAGCCCCGGGAACCAGCGGGCGTGATATTGCCAATGCGGTTGTCGAAGCGGGTTGCAATCAGCCAGTCCAGATAACCGGTCAGCATCGTGGACTTTTTTCGCAGCCTGTCGAGGCCGGCCTGTTGAAAGAGCCGCAGTGAGGCGATAACGGGCGCAAGCGAGAAGATGGGCGGATTGCTCATTTGCCATGCTTCCGCGCCCTCAGCAGCATCGAACTTCCGCCGCATTTCAAAACGGGTGCTTTGCCTGTTGCCCCACCAGCCGTGCAGAAAGTCATCGGGCGAGCGATGGCTTTCGTGCACGAACGCCCCCGCTATCGCGCCCGGGCCTGCGTTGAGGTATTTGTAAGTACACCACGACGCGAAGTCCGGGGCCCAGGCGTTCAGTTCCAGCGCGACGTTGCCAACGGCATGTGCGAGGTCGAGGCCGACCCTGCAGCCGTGTTGACGGCCCAGTTCGCAGATGGCCTGCATGTCGAGTACCTGGCCGGTGTAGTACTGCACGCCCGGCAGCAGCAGCAAGGCGACGGAGTGGCCTTCGCGCTCGAGCATATCTCTAAGGTCTTCGAGGCGCAGGTGCGTTTCGCCCGCACGGGGCTGCCATTCGAGCAGATCCGACTCCGGATCGAAGCCGTGCAGCCGGACCTGCGACGCCGCCGCGTACTGATCGGATGGAAACGCGCCGGCTTCGATAATAATCTTGCGACGCTCGGGCGTCGGGCGATAAAAACTCGCCATCAGCAGGTGCAGGTTCACGGTCAGGGTGTTCATCGCGACGACTTCGCCCGGTTTTGCTCCGGTCAGCTCGGCGAATCCGGCGGTTGCGTGCTGGTGGTAGTTAACCCAGGGGCGCTCTGAGTGAAAGTGACCGTCGACGGCAAGGTCCTTCCATTTCTCGAGTTCGCTCTCAACGAAGTCCACCGCGAGCTTTGGCTGTAAGCCTAAGGAATTGCCGCAGAGATAAACGGGCGAGAAACCGTTCTTGTTCCGCGGGAAGTTGAACTCTCCACGGAACGACGCCAGCGGGTCCTCGCGGTCGAGCGATGCTGCGAAATCAAGCGAGTCCTGGTAAATCACTCAGGAATCGTCCGGTGTTGGCATGATCGTGCCGCAATTGTCGCAGCGACGGTTGTCCTCCGACGAGTAGAAGCGATCGAAAATCGGCGGCAGCTGACCAACGATGTCGTCGACGTAGACGCGTTCTTCGTACAGCTTGTTGTTGCAGGCATCGCAGAACCACATGAAGGCATCGAGTTCATGCTCGAGGCGCTTGCGCTCGATGACGAGGCCGACGGTGTCTGCAAATCGCTGCGGTGAATGCGGGACTCTCGGCGGTAGCAGCAACATCTCGCCTTCGCCGATGGTGATGTCCCTGCGTTCGCCGTTGTCGATCACCTGCAGAACCATGTGGCCCTCGATCTGGTAGAACAGCTCGGGTCCCTCATCGAGATGGTAGTCTTTTCGGGAATTTGGCCCGCCGACGACCATTACGATGAAATCGTCTTCCTCGAATACCTGTTGATTGCAGACAGGCGGGCGGAGCTTATCCCGATGCTCGTCGATCCACGCGAGAAGATTGAATGCCGTTAACGATTTCAAGCGCCTTGTCCTCTTACCTGCACGACGCGCGGGGTCTTCTTATCGATGCGTACCGCCGTTAGCTGACGACCCCAGACGCAGCCCGTGTCGAGGCTGATCAAATCCGGCAATACGATGAGTCCCAGCGCCGACCAGTGCCCGAACACGATTCGTGTGCCCTCCCAGGCCGGGTCTTTCATCTGGTACCAGGGTAGCAGGCCTTTGCGTGCCCGCCACGGTGAGCCGCTGAAGCGCAGATCAAGATGGCCGTCGGTCCTCATCACCCGCATGCGTGTCAAGCAGTTGATAATGAATCGAAGTCGCTTGTAGCCGCTAAGACTGCCGGTCCAGTAGTTCGGTGTGTTGCCGTACATCTTCCCAAGCAATATCGGATAGTCGTAATGCTGCAGAGCACCCTCGACTTCGGCGGCGCGCGCCAGCGTCTTCTTGACGTTCCAGTCGGGATGCATGCCTGCGTGCACCAGCATGGTCCCAAGCGCCTTGTCGTAGTGTGCGAGCGGCCGATGGCGCAACCAGTCGCAGAGCTCCTCGGCATCCGGCGCATTCAGCAGTTTTTGCAGCGAGCCGAATCGCTTGCCGAAACGTACGACGCCTGCTTGCAGTGCCAGGAGGTGCAGATCATGATTGCCGAGCACCGTGATGGCGGCGTCGCCCAGGTCTTTAACGAAGCGCAGCGTTTTCAGCGACTTTGGCCCGCGATTAACGAGATCGCCGGTAAACCACAGCGTGTCGCTGGATTCGTCAAACTGTATTTCGTCGAGCAGCCTGGCCAGCGGATCGTAGCAGCCCTGAACATCGCCGATCGCGTATACCGCCATGGGTTACCGGCTAATGCAGGAGGCCCGGCACCGCGAGCGTGAACGGTGCGATGGGCGCATCGAAGCTCATGCCGTCCTCAGCGACCATGCGGTACAGGCCCTGCATGGAACCAACCGGCGTCTCCAGGACCGCGCCGCTCGAGTAACGAAATCTCTCACCGGGTTCGAGGTAGGGTTGCTCCCCCACGACGCCGTCGCCACTCACTTCCTGAACCTTGCCGTTGGCATCGGTAATTACCCAGTGACGGCTGAGCAGTTTTGCCGCGACGTCGCCATTATTGGATATTGTGATCGTGTACGCGAAAACGTAACGGCCCGCATCGGGCTCGGATTGCTCATCGACGTAGTTCGTCGCAACCTGTATCTGAATGCCGCTTTCATTTTCGTCCATGGCGATATTCTAGCGTATGCCCATTAATGTTGGTGGCTTGATTTGGCGTGCAGATGATTCGCCAGTGCGACGTACTCTGCGATACTGATCTGCTCCGGCCGAAGCGCCGAGTCTATGCCGACAGCCGCGAAATCGGGCGCTTGTGCAACTGCCTTCAGCGCGTTTCGCAAGGTCTTGCGCCGCTGCATGAAAGCGGTTGCCACCAGGGTAGAAAAAGCGGTTTGATCGTCGATAGCAAAAGTGCCGGGCGGCAGCGGGTCAAGGCGCACCACGGACGATGTGACGGCAGGCGGTGGGTCGAACGCGTTCCGGTCTACATCGAACAGCGGCTCGATGGCGAGGTGGCAACCGAGCATGATGCTCAGTCGTCCGTAGGCCTTGGTGCCCGGCCCTGCGGCCATGCGCTCGACAACTTCTTTCTGCAACATGAAATGCATATCCAGAATCTGCGCGCGGAAATCCAGAAGGTGGAACAGCAGCGGCGTCGAGATGTTGTAGGGCAGATTGCCGACGACACGCAGTCGCTCGCCCAAGCGCTTGAAATCAAAGCTCAGCGCATCGGCCTCATGGATGGTAACCGACGCATTGTCGGCGTATCGCTTCTTCAACTGCGCCGCAAGGTCACGATCCAGTTCGACTGCGTGCAGATGACCGACCCGGCGCGCCAGGATGTCCGTCATCGCGCCCCGACCGGGGCCGATCTCAACAACAATGTCCTGTTGCGCGGGGCGGATGCTGCGAATAATCGCGTCGATTACGCCGAGGTCCGTGAGGAAATGCTGGCCGAATCGCTTTCGGGCGCGATGGACCGTCATCCTCTGACGGCCAGGGTCGCGGCCAGTTCCACCGCCGCCATCAGGCTGCCTGTATCGGCTTCACCGCGGCCCGCAATATCGAACGCCGTACCGTGATCGACAGACGTCCTAATGATCGGCAGGCCCAGCGTGACGTTCACCGCATGGCCGAAGCCGGCATACTTCAGTACTGGCAGGCCCTGATCGTGATACATCGCGAGCACTGCGTCCTTGTGGCCGGCCGCCGGCGTAAAGGCCGTGTCGGCGGGCAGCGGGCCGCGCAGATTCAGTCCCCTGGCAAGCAGCTCTTCGATAACCGGCGCGATCACGTCACGGTCCTCGTGACCGAGGCGACCCGCTTCGCCGGCATGCGGATTCAGGCCACAGACAACGATTTCCGGATGCCTGATACCGAACTTGTCGCGCAGGTCGTTATTGAGAATTTCAAGGACCTGCCGAACACGGTCGCGCGTGATATAGCCGGGAACCGCACTGAGCGGCATGTGCGTGCTGGCGAGGGCAACGCGAAGATCGCCGTCAACCAGCATCATCACCGGCAACGGCGCATTCGTAAGCTCGGCCAACAGCTCGGTGTGCCCGGTAAATCGGATACCGGCGTCGGCGATAACGCTCTTGGCGAGCGGCGCCGTCACCAGCGCCGAGAACTCGTCGCGTAGACAGCCGTCGACTGCGCGGCCCAGTCCATCCAGCAGCGTCCGGGCGTTAGCAGGATCAGGCTTGCCCGGAATCACAGGCGCGGGAAACGGCGTATCGATAACCCGCAGGCCGCCCGTTATCAATCGCCGGTCGCCAATGACGACGACATCGTCCGCGTACGGCGAATCTGCGAGTGCACTGCACAATTCAGGACCGATTCCGGCGGGCTCGCCGGCGGTTACTACCAGTGGTCTATCCGGGGACATTAGCAGCGGTGTCGATAGAATCCGCGAGACGCGTCTCTAGATTCGCGCGTCAACGAATGCCTCGTCGCGAAGGCGCTGCATCCACAGCAACGTTTCGTCTTCCATTTTGCTATTGCGAATCCGGATGTCGCAGTTACGTTTCTTGAGGTCTTCCGTATTGTCGTAGACGCGGCGGTCCAGGACTTCGAGAATATGCCAGCCAAACTGGCTGCGGAAGGGTTCGCTTACAACGCCGATCTCCGCTTGATCAACAACCGCATCGAACTCAGGCACGAACGTTCCCGGGCTCGTCCATCCCAGGTCGCCACCCAGGTTTGCGCTGCCCGGATCATCCGACAGCAGCTTTGCCTGCTCTCCGAAGTCCTCACCCGCGCGAATCTTTTCCAGTGCCTCGTCGAGTCGCTGCTTCGCCGTATCGTCGTCGATAATCTCGTTCGGCGTAACCAGAATGTGCCGGACTTTGACCTGGTTTATCTCGCTCTGCTCGACAGCGCTTCTTAGATTGTCGACCTTGACGATGTGATAGTTGTTGCCACGACGAAATGGTTCGGATATGTCGCCGGCCTGCATCCCGGGCAATATCTCGGCAAACACCGTCGGTACGCTTTGGCCGGTCATCGGGCCCAGTGAGCCACCCTCGAGCGCGGTCGGCCCTTTCGAGTAGCGTGCCGCGATCTCCCGAAAATCGGCGCCGTCCATGAGCTTCGCGTAGATCTCATTGGCGAGCTGCTCCGCTTCGGCTTGCTCGGCGCCCGCGGCCGTCGCGCCAATGGGCAGCAGGATATGCGACAGCTCCCAATCTGAATTCACAACGACGTTGGTCTCCAGATCGACAATACACTGCTCGATCTCGCGGTCGGAAACAACGATGCTCTGCGCCACTTCGATGCGTCGCAGCTGCTCGACCGTGATTTCATCACGCAGTGAGCGTCGAAAATCCGCGTAATTGACGCCGTCCTTCGCGAGCAATGCCGGCATGTCCTCGAATCGCCCGCCGTTCTGCTCGGCGATGCGCCGAATCGAATCGTTAAGCATCGCGTCAGAAACCGAGAGGCCGATTCGCTCCGCGCGTTGTAGCTGAATCTCGTTGAGAATCAGCCGTTCCAGGATCTGCTCCTCGAGCACGGCTGGCGGCGGCAACTGCATGCCTTGCGCTTGGGCGCGCTCCGTGATGGTTTTCAACTGCTCGTTAAACTGGCTCTTGAGGACGACGCCCTCGTTCACGATCGCCGCAATGCCGTCCAGGAGTTCACCCGTTTCCGAGAGTTCGTCGGCCGCTACGACAGGCGCCGCGACCAATGCGGCAAATGCGCATAAAGCGTTGATTTTATTCACAATTACTTACCGGAGATCTGCAGAATAGCCAAGAATACCACGTTCCAGGAGACTGTCAGCCGCTGTGCCGACACTCGACATACCCTTTAATACCAGTTGCAGACCAAATGACGAGTCCCGGGTTCCATCGCGGGTAGATATGTGGCGTCTGGATATCAGCCGTAGCCCCCAGCAGCAGCTCTCGTACTCAAGCCCGAAAAACTGTTCCAGCACTTCCTCGTCACGGAAAGAAAAGTTGTAACGGCCGACGAAGTTCCACTGCGTGCCCATCGGCCATGACCAGGAGAAATCGCCTTGCTCCAGAGAGTCGCGCCGAAAACGGTAGGCGAGATTAAGGATCTTCTTACTGGCCGGCCGATACTGCAGCCGTGCCTGCGATTGCGTCGTGCCGTTTTCACCGGTGCCCCATTGGTGGCCAAAGTCGAAGTTAATATTCTTCCAAAGCAGAAAGCGCAGCTCCGCTATGTAGTCGGACGATTCGAAGGTCGAGGCGGAATCACCTGGCAACGCGACTTCGCGATCTTCGAAGTAGCGGGTTTGCCCCACGGTCGCTGTCATCAGCTCGCGACCGGAGGTTACATCCAGGATTCGTGAAGTGACGCCGATGCTGAGTTGTTCGGTGTCGCCAATGCGATCAATGCCCAGGAACCGATTCTGCCGGTACAGCTGCACAAGATTGATGTCCGGTGTAATGGTGTCGAAGACTGGCAGATCATTCTGATCGCGGAATGGAATATTTACGTATAGCAAACGGGGCTCGATCGTCTGAACACGATTATTGCCATTCAATGCACGCTCCAGCACCAGGCCAGTATCCAGGCTTGCGATCGGCACTGTGCGAGATGGGTCCTTGTCGGCGCCCGGCGCCGTATCGGACAGCTGATACATCGTGTGGTCGAGTGACACGGCGGGCGTGACAAACCAGCCGGGCCTGACGATGGGTAACTTGACCGACGGTTCGGCGTTGAGGCGCCATCCGGTAACGCCGACATCCCGATCGAAATTTACGACCTCGCCATCAAGGCCGAGAAGCAGATATTTTACCTGCCACGAGCTCCTGGCAAGCAGCTGGGGCAGGCGCCGGTAGGGTTCATCGTCCGGCAGGATTGCGTTATCGATCGTCTGGTAATCCTGAACCTGTCCAGCGAGCGAAAAATGATCACCGTAGTAGTCGAATCGTATGTTGCGATCGAGATGCGTGATGCTGGACACGCTGAGGCTGCCGCCCAGGTCCTCAAAGTATTGATTGTCGGAAACTTCCCGGAAGTTAATTCGGCTGCGCCAGCCGGAGTCGAAGATCGTTCGGTGCTGGTAACGCAACTGATGGCGCGCGTCGTCCAGGATGCTGTCGTCGGGAAGGTAGTCGGCGGTCAGAACGCCGTCGTTTCGGCGCGTCAGATAGCGAAACTGGGTTTCAAGCTGCAGGCCACGGTCTGTCAGCAAGCGCGGCGTAATCGTCGCGTCGTAGTTCGGCGCGATGTTCCAGTAATAGGGCACCCGGATTTCGTTTCCGCTGCGGCCTGCGCTGCCGAACTCCGGCGTTAACAAGCCGGATTTGCGCGCATCGCTGATCGGAAAGGACAGGTAGGGCGCATACAGGATGGGTACGCCTTTGAACCGCAGCTTGACATTTCTGGCGGTGCCAACGCCTTCACCGGTATCGAGCTCGATCGACTCGCCTTGCAGCAGCCAGTCTTCTGATTCGGGTGGGCAGGTCGTGTATTCGACGCCGTCAAGAATCAGCCGGCCGTCCTGGTTAATCTCGAGCGCGGTTGCGGCGCCACGCCCGTCGTTGCTACCCAGCGAGAATTCGGCACCCTCGAAACGGATACGGCCGCTCAGGTAGGAAAATTCGGCAGAATCACTGTGTATCTGTGTGCTCGGATCCTCGTAGCGAACGGCACCCTGCAACAAGATCGCCTGTTGCTCGGGGTCATAGCGCGCCGTCTCGGCACCGGCGAGCTTGTCATCCTTCCGTAGCAGCACGCCGCCACTCAAACTGGCTATTGGTTTCTCGCCAACCTGCGCTTCGACTTGACCGGCCTCGAAGACGATCGTATTCGGATCATCTGGACGTAAATCGATTAATGCCGGATCCTCCGTTAGCGGCTCGCCGATCGACGTGCGGCAGGCGCGTGGATCGGCACCGTGCGCGCCGGCGGCGGCCAGAAGGCAGAGCGCAACAATCGATGGTTTGGGAGACAAGGCGGTTGTCGGGTCAGGGTTGGGCCCGGGCGGGCAAGGCTGGGATGTTATCAGTCATTACTATTTGTTACCTTCGCATAGTTTTTGAGGTGCTTCAACGCGTTACGGAGACCACACATCAATACCCAGAAAGCCGCAACCGACGCTCGGCTGCTCGCCATGCGAGACTGGATCGACAGCATTGATGCAATCGCCGGGCAGACAGCGGCGCCGGCATCGGATGATGCCAGCTTCCGTCGGTACTTTCGATTGCATGCGGAGCCCGATAGTTTCATCGTCATGGATGCACCGCCCGAAAAGGAAGACTGTCTGCCGTTCATTCGCGTCGCCGGCTACCTCGAGGCGATGCAGCTGAATGCGCCGCGAGTGGTGGAGGCCAACCTCGTCGACGGCTTTCTCCTGCTTGGCGACCTCGGGACGAGACTCTATCTGGACGCGTTACTGCAAGATCGTGGTGAGGCGGCACGGCTCTATACCGATGCTATTTCGGCGCTGCTCACCATGCAGCGGCGTGGCACCGCGTTCCAGGCGCTACTGCCACCGTATGACGAGACGCTGTTGCGCTTCGAGCTGTCGCTGTTTCATGACTGGCTGTGCGGCAAGCATCTTGGTTTGTCATTCAGCGAGACGGACGAACAGCTGTGGCGTGAGTGCTGTGACCTGCTGACGGAAAATGCACTGCATCAGCCGCAGGTCTTTGTGCACCGCGATTACCATTCGCGAAACCTGATGGTTACCGACAAGAACAACCCCGGCATCCTCGACTTCCAGGATGCGGTCGAAGGACCACTGACTTATGACCTGGTGTCCCTGTTGAAGGACTGTTACGTTCGCTGGCCCGCCGAACAGGTTCGGCAGTGGGCACTGCAATTCTACCGCGGGCTCGAGCGATCGATGCGCCTGAAGGTCGACGAGATTCAGTTTTGTCGCTACTTCGAATTAATGGGCGTGCAACGGCACGTCAAGGCGGCCGGGATATTCGCACGATTGAATCACCGCGACGGCAAAGCGGCGTATCTCGACGATATTCCCAGGACCCTCTCCTACATTGTCGAACTCGGACCGCAGTACGATGAACTGCAGTTCCTCGTTCGCCTCATCGAGGAGCGCGTGTTGCCCGGTATGGTTGGCAAGCCGTGATAGCCATGCTACTGGCGGCGGGACGTGGCGAACGCTTGCGTCCCCTGACCGACACGCTGCCCAAGTGCCTCGTTGAAGTCCGGGGGGAGAGCTTGCTCGAGCGCCATTTGGCAAGGCTCCGTGACGATGGCATCACGCACGTCGTGATAAACCTTGGCTGGCTCGGCGGGCAGATCGTCGAGCGTGTCGGGTCCGGCCGGCGCTACGGTCTGGAAGTCATCTACAGTCAGGAAGGCGACAATGTCCTCGAGACCGGCGGGGGCATACACAAAGCCCTGCCGTTTCTGGGCAAGCATCCGTTTCTCGTCATTAATGCCGACATCATTACCGATATGCCGCTGCCGAAGGGCGAACTCTCCGCGAACGCACTCGGGCATCTCGTCATGGTTCCGACCCCCGATTATCGTGATCACGGCGACTTCGATCTTCGCGACGGCCTGGTCTGCAACGCCGATAACGCGGCGCTAACGTTCAGCGGCGTCGCGGTCTATCGGCCGGAATTCTTCGAAGGATGCGAAGCGGGCAGGTTTCCGCTTGCGCCGATGCTTCGTGAAGCCGCCGACGCCGGGCGCCTAAGCGGCGCACTGTATGAGGGACTTTGGGCAGACGTCGGCACGAGGGCACGCCTGGACGCGCTCAATGCGCGCTAGCTCCTGCGACGTCGGGAACTTGATCCTCGCCTCTCTGGATATTCGCGTCGTCGAATCCGAGATGGTGTAGCAGGTGCGGCAGCAGTGCCGGCCAGATCTCACCCAACTCGCCGCCGGCGCCGAGCCGGTTCAAGTCGGTCATCTTGAGTTCCTTGTATCCGCAGGGGTTGATCCGGGAAAACGGCTCCAGATCGATATCGACGTTCAGCGCCATGCCGTGCAAACTGCAGCCCCTGCGTATTCGCAGGCCCACGCTGGCCAGCTTGTCCCCCGCAACGTAGACGCCCGGCGCATCCGCCCGGCTGGTCGCGGCGATGCCGGAATCCGCCGCCAGGTCGACGACGCTTTGTTCCAGCGCGGTGACCAGCGTGCGTACACCCATAGCGTAGCGACGCAGGTCAATAAGCGGGTAGACCATCAGCTGGCCGGGTCCGTGAAACGTGACCTGGCCACCACGGTCGATCTGAACGACCGGAATATCCCCCGGAGCGAGAAGGTGCTCGCTACTGGCGTTGAGCCCCATCGTGAACACCGGCGGGTGTTCGGTGAACCAGATTTCATCCGTCGTTGACTCGGCACGCGCATCGGTGAAGGCCTGCATCGCACGCCACAGTGGCACGTAATCCTGGCGTCCCAGGTCCCGGACGATAATCGTTGGATCGGGTTGAATGCTCACAACGCCATCAGGACATCGTCGTGTGATGAGACGTCGCGGTAAATGTCATCGAGCTGTTGCTGGCTGGTCGCCGTAATCGTCACGGTGATCGATACGAAGCGACCGTTACGACTGACAGCCGCCTGCACCGCGCTGTCGACAACCGGCCCCACGTGAGTTTCGACCAGTCCTCGGGCCAACGCGCGAAATTCCGGCGTGTCTCTGCCCATCATCTTGATGGGAAACGCACAGGGAAATTGAAGTGCCGACTCTCCAGGCATGACTACTCGAACCAGAGGGTAACGCTGTCTCGTGCCCGCTGCCAGATTGAGCCGATCGGATTATCATCCAGGGCGCTCAAGGTCGCATTGAGTAGCTCCTCTTCACCGAGGCGAACCTTCAATTGAGCAACCGGCTGACCGGCGGCAACCGGCGCTTCGATAATGGCGGGAACATCCAGCGTCGATTCGAGCTTGTCGTAAGTGCCGCGGCGAACAGTGATGTAAAGATCTTCCAGTACACCCAGTCGCGTGCTTTCGTTGGCCGACTTCCAGATGCGGGCCGTTGATATTTCCTGGCCGGCCTCGAACAAGAGCCGGGTTTCGAAAAAGCGGAAGCCGTAGTTGATGAGCGCCTGGCTGCCCTCCGTGCGAGCCTTCGTGCTGGACGTACCCATCACAACGGAAACGATACGCATGTCGTCGCGCTTGGCCGAGGCGACCAGGCAATAGCCTGCGTCCTCGGTGTGCCCGGTCTTCAGACCGTCGACCGAGTCATCGCGCCACAGCAGTGAATTGCGGTTGTCCTGCTTGATGCCGTTGTACGTGAATTCCCTGACCGCATGCCAGTCGTAGTAGTCAGGAAACTCCGCGATGATGGCGCGCGCCAGCGTCGCAAGGTCCCGTGCCGTTGTCATATGTCCCTCGGCCGGCAAACCCGTTGCATTCAGGAAGTGGCTGGATAGCATGCCGAGCTTTGTGGCGTTCTGGTTCATGAGCTCCGCGAACACGCTCTCCGTGCCCGCGATGTGTTCTGCAAGTGCGACGCTCGCATCATTGCCCGACTGCACGATCATGCCGATCAACAGATCTTCAATGGATACGCGCGATCCGACCTCGATGAACATCCTCGACCCTTCTGTCCGCCAGGCCTTTTCGCTGACAGTGACTTCGTCTTCCAGACGAATCTGTCCCTGCTCTAGCGCACTGAAGACCACGTATGTCGTCATCAGTTTCGTCAGGCTGGCAGGCGCCAGCGCCGTATCCGGATTCAGAGATGCGATTTCATGCCCGGTTTGGGCATCGATGACCAGATAACTCTTGGCACCAATGACAGGCGGGGCCGGCGCCGGCATGGGATCTGCCGCATAAGTCGTCGTCGCAACAGCGAGAATCAGTGACAGGAGCACATGGGTCGGACGTTGGAACATGAGACCTCTTTGATGATGGGTGAATCGAGTGGGCGCGTATTGTACTTGGCAAATCGCCCGCCATCTAATCAAAGCGCGTTTATTCGGCAACCAGGTAGGGATCGGTGATGCCGATGTTCTCGAGCTCCTCGACCAGTATGTCGTATTGGATCACGTCATCCACCGGCCCAATGCGGACGCGCTGCAGCGGTGGATCTGAGCTCCGATCTTCGTAGATAGAGGCGTCTATACCGGCCGAATCGAGAAGACCGACGCGACGCTCCGCATTTGCGCGATCACCGAACGCGCCAACCTGCACGAAAATCCTGTGACCCATTGCCGTTGGCGACGACTGCGGGGTTTTCGGCGCAGGCGCCACCGCTGTCGGAACAGACCTCAGTACAGGCGCAGGTTCCGGGGCCGGCGGCGTCACTTGCCGCGTTGGGCGGTCGCCGCCCGGCGCGTCAACGTCGATAGCCGTTACTTCTACGAGACTGGTGCCATCGCGAATCATGTCCAGCTTCAGAGCCGCTGAGTAAGAAAGATCGATTATCCGGTTGTGGACAAATGGGCCGCGGTCATTGACACGCACGACGATGCTCTTGTCGTTACGCAGGTTGCGCACCCGCACGTAGCTGGGTAGCGGCAGCGTCTTGTGCGCCGCCGTCATCTTGTACATGTCGTAAGTTTCGCGGTTCGATGTGAGGTTGCCGTGGAATTTCTTGCCATACCAGGAGGCGACGCCGCGCTCGCGATAGCCCCGGCCGCTCGGCATGACGGTGTAGCGTTTGCCGAATACTTCGTAAACCGGGCCATTCCCATACTTGCTGCGTGGCTCGTGCCGAGGGATCGCGTCGCCGGGCAGATCGGGAATCCGCGAGCTGCCAGAGCTCGGCGGACCGTCGCCACGCGTTCCGCCCGCATGACAGGCAGCAATAAAAAGAACAGCCAGCAGAAGCAGCGGCAGCCTAGCCGGCATCGCCCGAGACCTTTCTGCCGATTTCCTGACCCAGCTGGTGTGCGGCGAGCGCATACATCGAGCTGCGATTGTATTTCGTGATCACAAAAAAGTTGTGAAAACCAACCCAGTGTTCGGTGCCGCCGGCGCCTTCGTAAGTCAATAGTTCGCCATTGCTGTCGGCGGACATGTTGGTGGCGAAGACGACCCCTTTGCGGCTTAGCGATTCGACCGTACTGGATGCCTTGAGCGCGTTCTTTGGTTTCGGAACGGGCCCCTTCCATTGCCCGCTCAGCGTTGCCTGCGCGACAACTTCTTCGGAAGCTTGCCAGCCGTGCTCAAGAAAATAGTTGGCGACGCTGCCAGAGACATCGGCCCAGTCGTTCCAGATATCGCGCTTGCCGTCACCGGTTGCGTCCACGGCATAAGCGCGAAAACTCGACGGCATGAACTGGGGACGGCCCATCGCGCCGGCATAGGAACCGACGGGCAGCGTTGCGTCCAGGCCTTCTTCGCGAGTGAGGATCAGGAACTGGACAAGCTCGTTGCGAAAGAACTTGGCGCGCTTCGGATAGTCGAACGCGAGCGTCGCCAGTGCGTCGAGCACGCGATCGTTGCCGGTAATACGACCAAAATAGGTTTCAACGCCGATGATGCCAACCATCATTTCGATCGACACCCCGGTTTCCTTGTTGATGCGCTCGAGCATTTCACGGTTTTCTCGCCAGAACGCAACCCCTGCGTTGATGCGTTCCTTTGTCAGAAAGATCTTGCGGTACTCGGCCCATGTCAGCGTGCGTTCGGCCGGCGTCGAAATCTTCTTGATGATCGATGGCTTGATTTCAGCCTGACTCAGAACGCTGCGCAGGGCATCCCGTTCGAAGGCGTGTTCGCTGACCATTTCGTCGATGAACGTAGCCACCTTCGGGCTGTCGACATCAACATAGACCTTCGCAATTTCGTCAACGGCTCGTGCGCAGGAGACGGAAAGAATGATCGCAACAAGAATGGCGAGTGTTGGGCTTTTCATCAGTGCGGTAGTAATTTCCGGTGAGAGTGAATCGACATCAGAATACCGAATCCCGCCATAAGGGTCACCATCGACGTGCCGCCGAAGCTGACCAGCGGCAGGGGTACGCCGACCACCGGCACGAGGCCGGTAACCATCGCCGTATTGACGAACACATACACGAGAAACGTGAGGCTTATCGAGCCTGCCAACAACCGCGAATAGGTGTCGCGGGCCTGCACGGCGATGTAAAGACCCCGGCCGATCACGAAAATGTACAGCACAAGCAACGACAGGACGCCGAGGAGGCCAAATTCCTCGCCGAGAACGGCGAAGATAAAGTCGGTATCGCGTTCCGGCAGGAATTCGAGATGGGCCTGCGAGCCGTTGGTCCACCCTTTGCCGAATAAACCGCCCGAACCGATCGCGATCTTGGATTGAATGATGTTGTAGCCAGCGCCGAGCGGGTCACTGTCGGGGTTCAGCAGCGTCAGGACGCGCTGCTTCTGATAGTCCTTCATGAAATTCCACAGCACTACGGCCCCGGGGACTGCCAGAACCGCCATCCCCAGAATCACGCGGTACGGCAGACCGGCCAGGATGACGACAATAATGCCGGATGCCGCGATCAGCAGCGAGGTGCCGAGATCCGGTTGCCTGGCGATCAGAATGGTCGGCACAAAGATCAGCACGGCGATGATTACCAGCTGGCCGATTTTCGGCGGCATCTGCCGGTCGTGCAGATACCAGGCCACCATCATGGGCACCCCGAGCTTCATGGCCTCAGACGGCTGAAAACGAATGCCGAGGTCCAGCCAGCGACGCGCACCCTGGCTCACCTCGCCCATAATCAGGACCAGGACGAGCAGAATGAGGCCGGCGATGTAGCCCCATATCGTCCAGCGGCGCAGAAAGTCCGGTGGCATCTGTGCGACGATGACCATGGCGACGAAAGCTGCTCCCAGACGCACGACCTGGTTCATGAGCAAGCGGTCACTCTCGCCGACGGCGCTATAAAGGATGAACAGGCCGAAGGCGCAAACCAGGAGCAGGCCACCAAGCAGCGGGCCGTCGATATGCAGGCGCCGCATCAGGCCGGTAAAATCCGACAGCGGCGCGGCCTTGGTCGTCAGAAACCGCGTTGTCTCAGTCAATGCCATCGTCACCGTATCCCAGGTATTCATCCATGACTGCTTTCGCTATTGGCGCCGCGACGCGGCTGCCACTGCTGCCATTCTCCACCACAACGGCGATCGCGATGCGCGGCTGATCAAGCGGCGCGAAGGCGATGAATAGTGCGTGATCACGCTGTCGTTCCAGCAGCTCTTCCTCGTTGTATTCCTCGTCCTGCGCGATCGAGATAACCTGCGCAGTGCCACTCTTGCCGGCCATTTTATAAGGAGCGCCAAAACCTACCGCTCTCGCCGTGCCGCGCGGCCCCTGCATGACGTCATGCATCGCTTCGATGACGTTGTCCCAGTAGAACGTGTTGCTGATCTCAACGTCGGCCAGGCGCTCCGGTTTGATGAGCGTACGCTGACCGGTGAGCGGATCCTCGATCGCGGCAACCATGTGTGGGCGATAGCGCTCGCCACGCGTCGCGAGGCTCGCCACGGCGGCAGCCAGTTGTAACGGCGTGGCGAGCATATAGCCCTGTCCGATCGAGGCGATGACCGTCTCACCGTTATACCAGCGCTGGTCATCGCGATTGCGAAACGCTGTGCGCTTCCACTCGCGCGACGGAACCAGTCCGGGATGCTCACCGCCGATATCGATGCCCGTCCTTGCGCCGAGCCCGAAACGATCGAGATAGTCGTGCATATTATCAATGCCGATTTCCTGGCTGATCTCGTAAAAATAGACATCGCATGACTGCGCAATGGCGTCATGCAGATCGACGGAACCATGGCCCTCCGGCTTCCAGTCACGATAGCGATGCGTCGTCTCGGGCAGCCTGAAAAAGCCCCTGCAGAACGTCTTTCGAGTCAGGTTTGTCGCGCCCGTCTCCAGCGCAGCCAGCGCCAGCATCGGCTTGATGGTGGAGCCTGGCGGGTAACTTCCACGAACGGCGCGATTGAAGAGCGGCAGGTCCAGGTTGTTTTGCAGCTCGCCGTATTGGCTGGTACTCATGCCAATGGCAAACAGGTTGGGGTCGAACGAGGGGGCGCTGATCAGTGTCAATATCTCACCGGTCCGCGGATCCAGCGCGACGACCGCGCCCCGACGCCCCTCGAGCAACCGCGTTGCCAGCTTTTGCAGGTCGAGATCGATGCTCAGATACACGTTGGAACCCGGGCCCGGTTTTTCGTCCATCGGTAACGAGTCGAGAAGATCGCTTGAGTCGCCGGGCACCTGGCGGCCACGCGCGTTCGTTATCAGGTGTCGATAGCCTGCCCAGCCATGCAGGCGCGACTCAAAACTGCCTTCGACGCCGGTCTTGCCAGTGTGCGATGTGCCGGCATAGCGAGCCGCATCCAGCCGCTTCAGATCCTCGGAACTCAACGCACCCACGTAGCCAACGGCATGGGCGATGCTCTCACCGTCCGGATAGTGGCGAACCAGCCGGGGTTGCAGGTCAACGCCGGGAAAGCGCGGTCGCTGGATAGCGAAATTCGCGATTTCCTCTTCCGTCAGTCGAACCTTGAGCGTGACGGGTCGAAACCGCGGGCCGCTGCGACTGAGTTCTTTGATGCGTGGAATTTCCTCGCTTTCGATCAGCTGCAGCGTGGCCAGTCGGGCGAGCGTGTCATCGAGGTCTTCGACCTGCTCGGGTATGAGCTCGAGCTGATACGCTGGCAGGTTTTCTGCTACGACGCGGCCCTTGCGATCGAAGATCAGGCCGCGTATCGGTGGCACCGGTTCGATGCGGACCCGGTTGCCCTGTGCCTTCTCGGCAAACAGCTGGTGATCGATGACCTGCAGCTGAACGAGCCTCGCGACCACGACGCCAAGCAGCACGATGGCTACAACCGAGCACATCACGATCCGCCGCAAGAACAGGCGGCGTTCGGAATGGTGGTCCTTGATTGGCGACAGCAGGCTCATCAGCTTGCCGTCCGCGCCCTGTACCGGACCCCGGACAGGAACATGTACAGGAAAGGCCAAATCAAAGTACCGGTGATGACCGGTGCCCAGTAGGTTGCCGCGGCCGCCGAAACGCTGGCGACACCGTTGATCCAGAACAGCAGGAACTGATACAGCGCCAGCAGCGCAAAAACGGTTGCCGTCAGTTGCGATAGCGGGAACACGCGCATCAACAGGTGAAAGCGCACCGTTATAAAAACGATCACGCACAGTGCGAGCGCGTGTTGACCGAGTAATGTGCCGTAGGAAACGTCCAGAATGATGCCGACGATCCAGGCGGTGCCCACGCTCCAGGTTCGCGGCAGCTGCATTGCCCAGAAGATCGCCAGCAGTGCCAGCCAGTCGGGGCGGAACACGGCAATTGAATCGGGCAATGGCATGATGGACAACATCAGGCCAACGAACAGTGTTCCAATAACCGGCAGGCGGCGTGAGGCCAACTCTCTACTCATCGTCCATCTCCACCGGGTCCACCTCCACCGTGGCGTTGCCGTCCTCGTCGCCGATCGAAGAAGCAGACCATATCAGCATGACTTCGCGCACCTGGTCGAGGGCCGCAGAAGGCTTTGCGTTAACGTCCGCGAATGGCTCTTGCGGAATCCTGGTTACGGTGTCGACGACGGCGACCGGATAGCCGGCCGGAAACGCGCCGCCAAGTCCGGATGTCACGAGGAGGTCACCGGTGCGAATGTCTGCATTATTGGGCAGGAAGGGCAGGTCGAGACGATCGATCTCGCCCGTGCCGACCGCAATCGTTCGCAGTCCGTTTCGGTTGACCTCGACCGGCAGCGCGTGATCGGTGTCGCTGATCAGCACGGCCTGCGATGTCATCAGGCCCGTCTTGATGACCTGGCCTACCACGCCGTCGGCGTCGACGATGGCCTGACCGTCATAAACGCCGTCGCGGCTACCGATATCGATGACGAGGTTGTGTTCATAGGGATTGGCATCGACAGCCATGATTTCTGCGACACGCACGTCGTCGCGGACTTTGCCTCGCGCGTCCAGAAGTGCACGTAAACGAGCGTTCTCCGCTTCCAACGCGGTGAGCCGCTGCAGCCGAACGTTGGTCAGCAGTCGCTCGGCATTCAGCCGGCCGAGTTCGCGTTCGAGGTCACTTCGGGAGGTCGTCGTCTTGCCGAGCCAGGCCCAGAAACGAAGCGGTGCATCGACGATGAGCTGAATCGGGTAGACAGCGACACCGATGCCTTTGCGAACGGCGTCGAGGTGATTTTCCCGATGATCCAGGTACATCAGCACGATACTGATGAACACCAGAGCTAGCGTCCGAATACCCAGCGCGGGTATCCGGGCAGGATTTCTGCTATTTCCCCGGGAATCGACCATCGCTTGAATGAAGCCCAGTCGTCAGTCGACCCGGCCGTGAGTCACTCCAGGCCAAATACGCTGGGGCCGTGTTCGTCCATGAGCTCGATAACACGGCCGCCACCCCGCGCGACGCAGGTCAGTGGATCGTCCGCGATGACGACGGGCAGTCCGGTTTCCTCCATTAACAGCTTGTCGAGATCACGAAGAATGGCGCCGCCGCCGGTCAGGACAATGCCGCGCTCGGCAACGTCGGCGCCAAGTTCCGGCGGCGTTTGCTCGAGCGCCTCCTTGACCGCCCCGACGATACCCTGCAGCGGCTCCTGCAAGGCTTCCAGGATTTCATTGCTGTTCAGCGTGAAGCTGCGCGGAACGCCTTCGGACAGGTTGCGTCCCTTGACCGAGATCTCGAGGACCTCCTGTCCGGGGAATGCGGAGCCTATTTCATGCTTGATGCGCTCTGCGGTTGCCTCACCGATGAGAATGCCGTAGTTGCGGCGGACATAGTTAGTGATCGCTTCATCAAAACGATCTCCTCCAATCCTGACGGATGCGGCATAGACAATACCGTTCAGGGAGATGACCGCGACCTCCGAGGTTCCGCCGCCGATATCGAGCACCATCGAGCCGCGCGCCTCATGCACGGGCATGCCCGCGCCAATCGCGGCCGCCATCGGCTCATCGATCAGGTATACCTTGCGGGCGCCCGCGCCCTCGGCGGACTCGCGAATCGCCCGCCGCTCGACCTGAGTCGAGCCATACGGCACGCAGATCAGGACCCGCGGGCTGGGACGGAAATAGCGCGACTGGTGCGCTTTCCTGATGAAGTGCTGCAGCATCTTCTCGGTGACGGTGAAATCGGCGATGACACCGTCTTTCAGCGGCCGTATTGCGGTAATGTTGCCCGGCGTGCGGCCCAGCATATTCTTGGCTTCCATGCCAACCGCCTCTACGACTCGGCCACCCCGTCCCGTGTCTTCGCGAATTGCCACCACCGACGGTTCGTCGAGCACGATGCCATGGCCCCGCGAATAAATCAGCGTGTTGGCAGTGCCAAGGTCGATGGACAGGTCATTGGAAAAATAACCCAGAATATTCTTGAACATGTCGGGGCGTGGTCTCGCAGCAGGATTAACGGGGTAATCTAACAATGCGCAGGACATTGCACAAGGCGGCGTGTATTATTGCGGGCCCGCGTAAAGCGGGCATTATTTGGGCTTGAAGAAACAACCATTACCGTCGGAAACCTCCCGTGTCACTCAGCAAAGAACAGGTAAGGCACATCGCGATGCTGGCGCGGCTGAAACTCACCGAAGAGGAGTACGCCGAGAGCGTCCAGAAGCTGTCGAAAATTGTGGATTTCGTCGACCAGCTGTCGGCGGCGGACACTCGCGATGTTCTGCCGATGGCGCACCCGCTTCACGCGGTGCAACGTCTGCGCCCGGACGTCGTTACGGAGACTGACGAACGGGATTACCTGCAGGAGAACGCAGCCGCCGTCGCCGACGGACTGTATCTCGTACCGAAAGTCATCGAATGAGCGATTCACAGCAAGATCTTTTCTCGCAGTCGATGACCGAACTCGCTGCCGGTCTGGACGCCGGCGACTTCACATCGGCCGAGTTGACCGAGACGCTCCTTGAACGCATCGGCGCTCATGACGACAAGCTCAATGCCTTCATCACCGTGACCGCCGATGAAGCCCTGCAGTCAGCTGCGCGTGCCGACGAAGCTCGCGCAAGTGGCAGGGGAGGCGTCCTGAATGGTCTGCCTGTTCTTCACAAGGATATATTCTGTACTCGCGGCGTGAAGACGACCTGCGGCTCGAGGATGTTGGACAACTTCGTCGCGCCGTATGACGCGACCGTTGTCGAAAAACTGGCTGGCGCTGGCGCCGTCGTTCTCGGCAAAACCAACATGGATGAGTTTGCGATGGGCTCGTCGAATGAAACCAGTTATTTCGGCCCGGTCCGCAATCCATGGAATCTCGAGTGCTCGCCGGGGGGTTCGTCCGGCGGCTCGGCCGCCGCGGTTGCGGCGCGCCTGGCGCCCGCGGCGACGGGGACCGATACCGGTGGCTCTATCCGTCAACCGGCAGCACTCACCGGCACCGTTGGAATAAAGCCGACTTACGGGCGGGTGTCTCGCTACGGAATGATTGCCTTCGCATCAAGCCTCGACCAGGCGGGCGTCATTACACGGACGGCAGAAGACGCGGCCCGGCTGCTCGGCGTGATGGCCGGCTTCGATGAGCGCGATTCCACGTCAATCGATGAGCCGGTCCCCGACTATATCGCCGGCCTCGATCGACCGATCAAGGGCTTGCGCGTCGGGATCGTGCGCCAGCATTTCGATGCAGGGCTCGATGCGGATTGCGCGGTAAGCATCAGGGAAGCAATCGCGGTCCTCGAATCCCTCGGCGCGACGACGGTGGAAGTTGACTTGCCGAACCTCGATTTGTCGGTGCCGACTTATTACGTTGTTGCGCCGGCGGAATGCTCCTCCAACCTGTCGCGGTTTGACGGAGTGCGCTTTGGCCATCGCGCCGACGAAGCCGAGGACCTGATGGACCTGTATTGCCGGAGCCGCGGCGAAGGCTTCGGTGATGAGGTCAAACGCCGCATCATGACGGGAACCTACGTGCTGTCGGCGGGTTACTACGACGCGTACTACCTGAAAGCGCAACAGGTGCGTCACCTTATTGCCGACGATTTCCGATCAGCGTTTGCCGACGTCGACGTCATCGCCGGGCCAACGTCGCCGACGCCTGCATTCAGGCTCGGCGACAAGATCGACGATCCGATAACGATGTACCTCAACGATATTTACACGATCGGCGCGAACCTCGCGGGACTGCCCGGCATGTCGATTCCCTGCGGCTTCGTCAACGGCTTGCCGGTCGGTTTACACCTTGTCGCCGCCCACTTTGCCGAAGAGACGCTGCTCAGATGTTCGCACCAGTTCCAGCAGCACACGGATTGGCACAAGGCCTGCCCGAAGGACTTCGCATGAAGGCTGGATGGGAGGTCGTCATTGGGCTGGAAATCCACGCGCAGCTCGCGACCCGGTCCAAGATTTTTTCCGGCGCGTCCACGGCCTACGGCGCGGCGCCGAACACGCAGGCCTGCCTTGTCGATCTGGGCTACCCCGGCGTTTTGCCGGTGCTGAACGAAGAGGTTGTGCATATGGCCACGATGTTCGGGCTGGCCGTGAACGCCACCGTGGCGCCGCGCTCCGTCTTTGCGCGCAAGAACTACTTTTACCCGGATCTTCCCAAGGGCTACCAGATCAGCCAATTTGAACTGCCGATCGTCGAGCACGGGGAGCTCTACATCACGGATGACGAGGGCCGTGACAAACGCATCGGCATCACGCGTGCCCATCTCGAGGAAGACGCCGGCAAGTCGATCCACGAAGGCCTGGAACGCTCATCGGGCATCGATCTGAATCGCGCCGGCACGCCGCTGTTGGAAATTGTCTCGGAACCTGATCTTCGTTCCGCTAAAGAAGCCGTCGCGTACATGCGTAAGATGCATTCGATCGTTCGTTATCTCCGAATATCCGACGGCAATATGCAGGAAGGGTCGTTTCGCTGCGACGCCAACGTCTCGGTACGGCCCGTCGGGCAACAGGAATTGGGCACGCGCACGGAGCTCAAGAATCTGAACTCATTCCGTTTTGTCGAGCGCGCGATAAATTTCGAGATCGACCGCCAGATCGAGGTTATCGAGGACGGCGGCGAGGTTGTCCAGGAAACGCGACTCTACGATTCCGACAAGGACGAGACGCGACCGATGCGCTCGAAGGAGGAATCGCATGATTATCGGTACTTCCCCGACCCCGACCTGCTGCCGGTCGAGATCAGCCCCGAGTACATCGAGACCGCGCGGCAACAGCTCCCGGAATTACCCACCGCGAAAAAGCGTCGCTTCACGGATCAGTATGACCTCAAACCCGACGATGCGGACCTTTTGACCGGTTCGCGACCGCTGGCCGACTATTTCGAAGCCGCCGTTGCCGCAACCGGCGCGAAGCCGCAGCTCGTCGCGAACTGGGTGATCGGTGATCTGTCGGGCGCACTCAACAGGGACAGCCTGGAAATCGCTGACAGCAAGGTGTCGGCAACCGAGCTTGCCGGATTGTTGACGCGCATTCATGACAACACGATCTCAGGCAAGATTGCCAAGCAGGTGTTCGAGGCCATGTGGGCCGGCGAGGGCGATGCCGATACGGTGATCGACGCGAAAGGCCTGAAACAGATTACCGACAGCACGGCGATAGAGGCGGTGGTCGATGAGGTGATCGCGGCAAATCCGGGGCAGGTTGCCGAATACAGGGCCGGTAAAGAGAAACTGATTGGTTTCTTCGTCGGCCGGGTCATGCAGGCTACCAAGGGCCAGGCGAATCCCGGACAGGTCAACCAGATACTGAAGAAAAAACTTCACGATTAGTGTATTCGCATGTCGGCGGATTCCGTTATACCGTTTGGTTTCGAGTCGCTGCCCGTACGCGGTGCGCTCATTCACTTGTCACGTTCGTGGCGCCGAATGCTGCGTGATCATGACTACGGTGCTCTCATCGTCGAAACGCTTGGACACGCCGCGGCCGCGACCGGCTTGATCGCCCACAGCCTGAAGTTCGATGGTTCGATAACCCTGCAGATTCAGAGTCGGGGCGCTCTACGTATGCTCGTGATGCAGTGCACGAGCGACCTCAAGCTCCGAGGCCTGGCATCGGTCGGGCCTGCCGGTGACGTATCGAATTTCGCGGACTTGATCGAAGAAGGACATTGCGCGGTAACCGTGGACAATGGCAAGCGGCCCTACCAGGGCATCGTCGATATCAGTGCTGAATCCCTGTCGGCGAGCCTCGAGCACTATTTCGCGCGATCCGTGCAGGTGCCGAGCCATATAGCCCTTGTCGCCAATGAAGACGTCGCTGGCGGCATTCTGCTGCAGCAGGTTCCGGGCCAGCCCATCGATCCGGATGATTGGAACCGCCTGCATATTCTGGCTGAAACGCTGGGCGACAGAGATTTTCACGGTGACGCCGGCATCGGTCTGATCGGCAAACTCTTCGCCGAAGACGATATTCGTGTCTACAAGACACGCGCTGTCAGTTTCCGATGCCGCTGCTCGCAGCAGAAGACGGAAGACGTCTTGAAGATGCTCGGTGAAAACGAAGCTCGCGAGACGCTTGCGGCCGAGGGCGCCATCGAGGTTGTCTGCGAGTACTGTGGGCAACGGCGGAACTTCGATGCGGTGGACATTGAACGGCTGTTTGTCGACAACGTCGTTCTGGGACCCGACTCGGTCCAGTAGGAGCGGCTTCCCCCATTCGGGCATTGTCCCCGAACGGGGGGACGACGCCGGCCGCGATTTCGCCGTTATTCAACATAATCCGCGATTCTTGCATGGCCCCCGATCGCCAGATCGGATATACTGAATCGCCATAAGTATGCATTAATATTTATATTTTAATATGTTACCGTCGACGACAAGCCTTCTTGGCCAGTTCAAAACGCTCTCCGACCCGATAAAGGCCCGGATCGTCTCGCTATGTGCTGTCGCCGAATGCAGCGTTTCCGAGCTCACCGCCGTGACGGGTCAAAGTCAGCCTCGCGTCTCGCAGCATCTGAAGCAGCTGTGTGATGCTCGGCTGTTGAGACGATTTCGAGACGGTCATTTCGTCTATTACCGGGTCGCGACCAAAGGTGGCGATGCCGCGAGGCGACGACGGCTGCTGGAATTGCTGCCGAAAGATGAGCCACAGTTCGCAAAGGACATCGAGCTTTTGCGCGGGCTTCGTCGTTTCGACGGGCTGGAACCTGCGCAGGATAAGGATCGCGCGCTGCATCGGGCCCTGGTCGAGCTGACCGTGTCCCATCCTCTTGGTGATCTCCTGGACGTCGGCTGTGGCCAGGGTCGACTGTTGAAACTGCTTGCATCGCGAGCACAGCGCGTCGTTGGCGTCGACACGGATCCGAAGGCACGACGTCTGGCGCGAGCCGACATGCTGCTCGCCGGATTGCCGAACTGCACCCTGCGGCAAGGCGACATGGTCTCATTGCCCTTCGCGGATGAGGAATTTGACACCATTATTCTCGACGACGTGCTGTCGGATGGCGCGCATCCCGAGAAAGCGCTTGCCGAGGCAACGCGTTTGCTGCGGCCGGGCGGACGCATCCTGCTGTTGTCGTCACTGGCCGGTCGCAACGCCGATGATATGAGGCGCAATTACGCCGAATGGGCGGAAGCGCAGGGTATGCGTCTCGCGAAACCTCGAAGAATCCCCAACAAGAACCCCGACTGGCTGCTCGCCGTAGCAACCCCCGCTGACCGCGCGGTTGCCGCGGCCTGACCGAATGCAGGACAAGACCATGACAGCAGATACCGCGGAAAGACCGTTAGTGTCTTTCGAGTTCTTCCCGCCAAGTACCGAGGCGATGGAAGCGACGCTTTGGGCCTCGATCGAACGCCTCGCCGAACTCGATCCGATATTCGTATCGGTCACCTATGGCGCCGATGGTTCGACCCGCGAGCGCACGCACTCCGCGGTCGAGCGAATCATCCGGGACACGGAGCTGACGCCTGCGCCGCATCTGACCTGCGTCGGTGCCAGTCGCGGCGAGATCGACGATATCGCACGTGACTACTGGGACATGGGCGTACGCCACCTGGTGGCACTGCGTGGCGACGCGCCAAAGGGATCCGACGGCTACGTCCCGCACGAGGATGGCTACGCCTATGCGGCCGATCTTGTTGCGGGTCTTCGCAGGATTGCCGACTTCGATATCTCCGTCGCCGCCTATCCCGAGGTTCATCCCGAGGCGCCGAGCGCCGAGTTTGATCTGGATAACCTGAAGCGAAAACTCGACGCGGGCGCGTCGCGGGCGATCACGCAGTTCTTTTTTGATACAGAGGTGTTTCTGCGATTCCGGGACCGATGCGCTGCCGCCGGGATCGAGTCGATGCTGGTTCCCGGCGTCTTGCCCATTACTCGTTTCCCGCAGCTGGAGCGATTCGCAAAAATGTGCGGCGCCAGCGTTCCCGACTGGTTGCGGCAACGCTTCGCGGGCCTTGAAGACGACGAGGCGACGCGTCACATGATTGCGGCCAACGTCGCCATCGAGCAGGTGCGCGCACTCCAGAAAGAGGGCGTCGATGAATTTCATTTCTACACCCTGAACCGCTCAGAGCTGACCTACGCCATATGCCATGCGCTGGGCGTTCGTCCGAAACAAGCGGCTGCGTGAGGGCAGGACGATGGATCGCAAAGAGAGAATAGCGCAGCTCCAGCGTTCGCTGGACGAACGAATCCTTCTGCTGGACGGCGCCATGGGTACGATGATCCAGGGCTTCGGTCTTGGCGAAGACGACTATCGTGGCGAACGTTTTGCCGACTTCGATCATGACCTCAAGGGCAATAACGATCTGCTGTCGCTGACGCGACCCGAAGTCATACGTGATATTCACTCGCAGTTTCTCGAAGCCGGCGCGGACATCATCGAGACCAACACCTTCAATTCCAACGCACCGTCGATGGCCGACTACGGAATGGAGTCGCTGGTTGCCGAGCTGAATAGCGCTTCAGCGAGAATCGCGCGCGAGCTGGCCGACGCTTACGCAACGAAGACCGGGGTTCCGCGTTTCGTCGCGGGCGTGCTGGGCCCGACCAACCGCACGGCGTCGATCTCACCGGACGTCAATGATCCGGGCTTTCGCAACATAAAGTTCGACGACCTGGCCGATACCTACGAGACTGCGGCGCGCGCCCTCATCGAGGGCGGCGTCGATTTTCTGATGATCGAAACGATCTTCGACACGCTGAATGCCAAGGCCGCGATCGTCGCGCTCAAACGCAGCTTCCGCGCGACCGGCGTCGAACTGCCCGTCATGGTTTCAGGAACGATTACCGACGCCTCCGGACGTACCTTGTCCGGCCAGACGACCGAGGCGTTCTGGAATTCGGTTCGTCACGCGAATCCGTTCATGATTGGCCTCAATTGTGCCCTCGGTGCGAGTGAGCTGCGCCCGTATGTCGCGGAGCTCGCAAGGGTTGCCGATACGCGGGTCAGTGCCCATCCAAATGCCGGGCTTCCGAACGAGTTTGGTGAGTACGATGAATCGCCGGAAGCGATGGCCGCAGTGATTGGGGAGTTTGCGAACAGCGGTCTGGTTAACCTGGTCGGCGGATGTTGCGGCACCCGACCGGACCACATTCGGGCCCTCGCTGAGGTCGTGCGCGGCCGCTCGCCGCGCAGCGTGCCGACGGTGCCAGTGAAGTGCCGCCTGTCGGGTCTCGAGCCCTTCAATATCGGTCCCGGCGATCTGTTCGTCAACGTCGGCGAACGCTGCAACGTCACCGGGTCAGCGATTTTTAGGCGCCTGATCGAGGCCGACGACTACACGGCTGCCGTTGCGGTCGCGCGCCAGCAGGTCGACAACGGCGCACAGATCATCGACGTCAACATGGACGAAGGCATGCTCGACTCTGAAAAGGCGATGGTGACCTTCCTGAATCTGATCGCGTCGGAACCCGATGTTTCGCGCCTGCCAATCATGATCGACTCGTCGAAGTGGACGGTGATCGAGGCGGGTCTGAAGTGTGTGCAGGGCAAGGCGGTCGTCAATTCGATCAGCCTGAAAGAAGGAGAGGAGGCTTTCATACGCCAGGCCGAGCTTTGCCGCGACTACGGCGCAGCCGTCATCATCATGGCCTTCGACGAGCAGGGCCAGGCAGACACGATCGAGCGCAAGGTCGGAATTTGCCAACGCTCTTACCAGGTTCTCGTCGAGCAGGTCGGATTCGATCCGGCAGATATTATCTTCGACCCGAATATATTTGCCGTCGCTACCGGCATCGAGGAGCACTCGAGCTATGGCCTCGACTTCATCGAGGCCACTCGCCAGATCAAGGCGACGCTACCGCATGCATTGGTCAGTGGCGGCGTCAGCAACGTGTCGTTTTCGTTCCGCGGCAATAACATCGTGCGCGAGGCGATCCACTCGGTGTTCCTTTATCACGCGATTCGCGCGGGCATGGACATGGGCATCGTCAACGCGGGGCAGCTTGCGATCTATGATGATCTTCCCAAGGACCTGCGTGATGCCGTCGAGGACGTTGTTCTCAACCGCGATCCGGAATCCACCGAGAAGCTGCTGGCGGCCGCCGAAAACTACAAAGGTCAGGCGAGCGGAACCGTTGCGAAAGGCCAGGATCTTTCCTGGCGAGAGCACCCCGTTCAAAAACGGCTTGAGCATGCGCTGGTGAATGGTATCGATGAATTTATCATCGACGACACAGAAGAAGCGCGGATTGCTAGCGATCGACCTCTCGACGTTATCGAAGGCCCGCTGATGGCGGGCATGAACGTCGTTGGCGATCTGTTTGGTGAAGGCAAGATGTTCTTGCCGCAGGTGGTGAAATCGGCGCGGGTGATGAAAAAGGCGGTCGGGCACCTGGTGCCGTTCATCGAGCAGGAGAAAGGCGGTGAGATGAGTTCCAACGGCAAGATCGTTCTTGCGACCGTGAAAGGTGATGTGCACGACATCGGCAAGAATATTGTCGGCGTGGTTCTGCAATGCAACAACTTCGAGGTTGTCGATCTCGGCGTCATGGTTTCCTGCGACAAAATTCTGGAGGCCGCCAGGCGCGAGAACGCCAACATCATCGGCCTGTCCGGGCTCATCACGCCGTCGCTGGACGAGATGGTGCATGTGGCGAGTGAGATGCAGCGGCTGGGCTACGAGCTTCCGTTACTCATTGGCGGTGCTACGACATCGCCGGCGCATACGGCTGTGAAGATCGAGCCGCGTTACGAGGGCCCGGTCATTTATGTCAAGGACGCGTCGCGGTCGGTTGGCGTGGCTCAGGCTCTGGTCGAACCCGAAACCTGTCATGCGCTGGTCGAGAAGACGCGCCAGGACAATGCGCGCCGGCGGAATGAGCACTCGAACAAGAAGCGCCTTGCGCCTCAGCTGTCGCTCAACCAGGCGCGCGAGAGGAAACACGAGTGCGACTGGAGCGTTTATACACCGCCACAGCCGGCGTTCCTGGGCACGCGCGTGTTCGACGACATCGATCTCGCGACGCTGCGGGATTTCATCGACTGGATGCCGTTTTTCAATGCCTGGGAATTCCACGGCAAGTATCCGCAAATACTGAACGACGAGATTGTGGGCGAGGCGGCGAGCTCACTTTTCAATGATGCCGCGGCGATGCTCGACCGGATCATTGACGAACGCTGGCTGCAGGCGCGCGCCGTCGTCGGCTTCTATCCTGCGAACTCCGAAGACCATGACGATGTGCTCGTATATTCGGACGAAGAACGCGACGCCGTTACAAAGCGATTGGTTCATCTTCGGCAACAGCGCGCAAAATCCGAAGGCCATGCACAATCTTGTCTTGCCGACTTCATTGCGCCGTCGGGATCCGGGCTCGCCGACTATATCGGCGCCTTTGCCGTAACGGCTGGTATCGGGATCGATGCACACGTCGAACGATTCGAGAAAGCGCACGACGACTACAGCGCGATCATTCTCAAGGCACTGGCTGACCGTCTGGCCGAGGCGCTGGCCGAGTATATGCACCAGCGCACCCGCCGTGAGTTCTGGCCCTACGCCGCCGGTGAGCAGCTCAGCAACGAAGACCTGATCGCAGAAAAATACCGTGGCATACGGCCCGCCCCGGGCTACCCCGCGTGTCCGGATCACACCGAGAAGGCCAAGCTATGGCAGCTCCTGGATGTCGAAGCGAGCATAGGCTTGAGGTTGACCGAGTCTTACGCGATGTATCCGACGGCGGCCGTCAGCGGGTTCTATTTCGCGCACCCCGATGCGCGCTACTTCGCGGTCGGCAAGATCGGTCGCGATCAGCTCGAGTCCTACGCGAAACGGCAGGGCATCAGCGTTGCAGAAGCCGAGAAGTGGTTGGCGCCAAATCTGGGCTACGACCCCGGTGCGGCCAACGCGGCCTGAATGGCGCTAACCGGGGTCGAACCGAGGTTTTCGCCGAAACTGCGGTTCGACCCTAATTTTTTTCTGTGTCTGAGGGGCGTCGCGGGCGATTGGCGTGCGCGACCGGATAAGCGTCCGCGACGTAGGCCGGTCCCTTCATGATCACGACAACGATACAGCCGATGGCGACGGTGAAAACGGCAGTCCAGACTGTAATCGTGGCCGCAATCGAGAATATATCGACGTTCAGAATCGCCTTGGCCGGATCGATGTCTTCCGCGGGCGGCAGCAGGCGCGCGATGACCGATAAACTGGCTGGAATCAGCGTTCCTATGAGCAACGCTTTCGGCAGCCGCCGCAATATCGCCTGTTCGAGACCAGGCGGTTCACAGCGGTCATGCAGTCGCTTGAGGAATTTGCTCATGCCTTCAAGGTTACCATCGAGTTGTCGGCACGTTAACCGTAATTGAGAACGCCCAACGCCAGGTCACTCTGCGCTAATCAAGGTGCTGGTGCAGCCAGTCGTTGACTTCCTTATGCCACTGCACGGAATTGTGCGGCTTCAGTACCCAGTGATTCTCGTCCGGAAAGTACAGGAACTTGCTGGCGATACCACGGCGCTGCAGGGCGGTGAACGTCGCGATTCCCTGCGTAACCGGAACCCGGTAATCGAGCTCGCCATGGATTACCAGCATTGGCGTTCGCCAGCGATCAACGTAGCTTGCAGGATTGAATTTCTCGTGGTTGTCCGGGTTCGCATAGTAAGGACCGCCGTTCTCCCATTCGGGAAACCACAGTTCTTCGGTGGTGTAATACATCATGCGATGGTCAAACAGCCCGTCATGATTGACCAGGCAGTCAAAACGATCCGGCCAGTTTCCGGCGATCCAGTTGACCATGAATCCGCCGTATGACGCGCCCAGAGCACAGGTCTTGTCCCCGTCGAGAAAATCGTATTTTTCGAGCGCAGCCTTCAGGCCCAGCTTCAGATCCTCGAGCGGTTTGCCTCCCCAGTCGCCGGAAATGCTGTCGGTGAAATCCTGTCCGTACCCGGTTGAACCATGGAAATCGATGAATACCGCCGCGAATCCTTGTCCCGCATAGGTCTGCGGGTTCCAGCGATAGTGGAAACTATTGCCGAAGCTGCCCTGCGGCCCGCCGTGAATGAGGAAGGCAACCGGGTATTTCCGGCCCTTCTTGAAGCCGGTCGGCTTGACGACGTAACCGAACACGGTGTCATCGGCAGCGCCGGTGAACGAAAACTGCTCGTAATCGCCCATCTCGATATCTTTTAGCTGTGGTGCCGAAAAACGGGTCAGCTGACGGGCCTTAGTCTCGCCGTCCGCGATCGCGTAGATCTCGCTCGGCGACTTCAGGTCGTTCTTTGCGAACACGACCCCATTGCGCCCGGTGTCGATCGCGCTGACGCTGCCACGGTGCACCATTTTC
The DNA here is from genome assembly GCA_947259285.1 of uncultured Woeseiaceae bacterium. GTDB lineage: Bacteria > Pseudomonadota > Gammaproteobacteria > Steroidobacterales > Woeseiaceae > UBA1847. Next base: position 36,549 of record CAMYMR010000006.1, read on the forward strand.
ACCGCTTCGCCAGCGCTAACGTCGATGCGCCACAAGGTCTTGTTGCCGACGTCCTGCGCGTTTGCATACAGCGCCGATCCATCCGTCGAAAAATGGATGGACGACGGTGAGCGGTCCCAATCCGCGGCAAGTTCACGGACCTTCCCCGATTCAAGATCCCGAATCATGATGCGAAAACGGTCCGCCTCGAAGCCGGCGCGTCGCATCGCAAGATACGCGAGACTCTTGCCGTCGGGACTGACCACGGGCGCGGTATCCCAGGCAGGATTGGAGGCGGTAAGGTTTACTGCCGGGCCGTCACCGTTCATCGGCGCTGAGTAAATGTCGAAATTGGTGGACGTTGGTTCGACCGCATCGCGAATCCTTGCCGCGAAATACACGGTAGAGCCGTCGGCTGATACGGCATATTCTTCATTGCCGCCCCAAACGCGAGAAGGCACGTCGGCGTCTACATCCTTGCTCAGCAGCAGCGGCTCGGTATCTGCCGCGACGCCGTCTTCCAGGGATACAGCGAACAGGCGCGAGCGCTTTTCGCTCAGCCAGTGATCCCAATGTCGCATGAACAGGTGATCGTAGACGCTCCCTGTCGTCGCTGTTTCCGCCGCCGCCTTGTCGCGTGCGGCGATGCATGCGATGTCTTCGCAATCGAGGTAGGCCTGCAACGAGATGACCAGTCCGTCGCCCTTTGGCGTAATACGAAACGTGCCGACATCGACCGGCAGCCTCGTGACCTGGATCGCTTCGCCGCCATCGAGCGCAATGCGCCAAACTTGCGATGAACCGTTGCGTGAGGACAGGAAGTAGATGTGCTTGCCGTCGGGCGACCAGGCCGGGTCCGTATCGTTGGCCTCGTGGCTGGTCAGTTGACGCGTATCTTTCCCGTCGATACCGGTTAGCCAAAGATCGAATCGGCCTTTGTTAGCCTGCATGTCCGTGGTCCGCAGCGTATAGACTACCTGCTTACCGTCCGGCGAAACGCCTGGCGCGCCGACGCGCTGCAAGCGCACCAGGTGTTCAGCCGAGAATGGCGCTGCTTCCGCGAGCGGGCCGGCGAGAGCGGCGAGCGATAGCAGCGATACGACAAGATTACGATTCATGGGATTCGCCCCGAGTCAGTTTCGGAAAGCATAGCCAGTTTGTCTCGCAATGTCCGCCAGGCATGGAAAGCCCCGGTTCTCGTCGGCTGCGGCGGGCGACGGCTCTATAGCGCTACGCTAAGGATCAGGGGAAGATGATCGGAACCGATGCGCGGGCCGGTTCTCGTCTCGACGACACCAATGTCATCCGATACGAGCGCATGATCGATTGCGATCATCGCAAACGGCATGAATGTGGACCACGTTGGCAGGATGCCGAAGCCCTGTCGCGAGTTCCGGAGCCCCGTGCTCGCCTCCAGAACGCGGTAAGGGCGGGTCCATACCGTGGTATTGAAGTCGCCAATCAGCATTACGGGATGTTCCACCTGCCTGGCGAGAGCAGCGACGCTCTCCAGGTGTTCATTACGAGCTTCGACGTTGGCCCGGCCAAGCGGGACCATCGGGTGCGTATTGATGACCGTCAGCAGCTCACCGTTGACGGCCAACTTGGCGATTATCGTGGGAAAATTCAGAGGCGGGCTGTCGACATGAGTGACTGAGTCGAGCGGCAGGCGAGAGAACAGGCCGATGCCGAAGTTGTCTTCCCTGGGTTCCGTGTATGTATAGGGATAGTTGTCTTGCAGGGGGCGGGTTGCCTCGAGCCATTTGGGCGAGAGTTCCTGGAGAAAAATCAGATCCGGCTGCTCGGCTGCCACGAGTTCAAACAGGCGGTCGTAGTCGTCGTTGGTTGACAGAACATTGGCGTGCAGGAGCTTGATCCCCGCACTGTCATTCTGCTGATCGCCGCCGAAATACCAGGGCAAGACATAGCTTGCGTTGAAGACGGCCGTAACCAGCAGCAACGCGCCGAGGGTGAGATTCCGTGCTGCTGCGAAGAAGATAAACAGGATCAGCGAAATCGCCAGGTACTGCAGCCTGAAATGCGCAAAGAGTTCGACGTTGTAGTGCAGATGGTCGAAGCTCGTTACGAATGAAAACAGGACTGTGAGGAGCGCGGCCGCCTGCAGCAGGCCCACAATAGTTATGCGTTCTTGGAACATGCCGGGCAGTCGGTGCGTTTTCGAATCGCCAGGTGGCGAAACTCGGTTGCAGCCGCGTCGTAGAGGCGCAGGACCGGCGCCGCGGTATCGACCCCGGCGAGGAATTTCAGCGCCTCGGCTGCCATTATGGTCCCAATCACACCCGGCACCGGCGCGAGCACGCCATTGCCGGCGCAGTTGCCGAGCGACTCGTCGGCTTCAACGTAAAGACAGCGGTAGCAAGGAGATTCGGAGTAATCGGGCCCGAAGACAGCAAGCTGTCCTTCGAAACGAATCGCTGAGCCCGTGATCAGCCGACGGCCTGCCGCGACACAGGCGTCGTTAACCTGAAAGCGCGTGCTGAAATTATCGCAACCGTCGAGCACGACGTCGGCCTCGTTTACCGCGTCGGCCAGCGCGCTATCCGAGAGCCTGAATGGAATGGAGACAACATCGACTTCAGGATTGACCTTTCTCAGCCTCGATGCGGCGACCTCGGCCTTGAGCTCGCCGATATGTCCGGGCCCGTACAACACCTGCCGGCCGAGATTGGTTTCATCGACAGTATCGAAATCGCAGAGCATCAGGCGACCGATGCCGCTTGAGGCGAGATACGTGGCAGCGGGGCAGCCGATACCACCAACACCGATGAGCAAGGCGGTGCCGCGGCCAATCTGCTGCTGGCCCTGCTCGCCGACTTGCGGCAGGGCAAGATGACGTGCGGCGCGGCTCAGCGTATCGGCGGACATCAGGTCTCTGCCAGTGCCTGGCTAGGCCCTAGTCATCGACGATGACGTCGAGGATCGTGACTGCCTCCAGCGGAACGTCTGAATGACCGCCGCGATTGCCGGTCGGTACGGCAGCAATTGCATCAACGACATCGAGACCTTCCGAGACTTTGCCAAAAACGGCGTAGCCGAAATCCCGACCGCCGTGGTTGAGGAAGTCGTTGTCGCGGAGATTGATGAAGAACTGCGACGTCGCGCTGTCGACCACGCTGGTGCGCGCCATCGCGAGGGTGCCGCGCAGATTCGACTCACCGTTGTCGGCTTCGTTCTTGATCGGATCGCGCGTGGGTTTGCTGGACAGGTTTTCATCCATGCCACCGCCCTGGATCATGAAGTTTGGAATGACGCGATGAAAAATCGTGTCTGTAAAGTGTCCGTCTCTGGCGTACTGGCGGAAGTTCTCGCACGAAATCGGGGCCTTGTCGTCAAACAGTTCCACCGAGATGTCGCCGTGATTAGTCTTTATGGTGATCATGTTGTCTCGAAAAAATAAGTGAGCGCCGTTATTTACCACCCCTGCGTGCTGCTGTCACGCGAGGGTGACCCGAAAAATCCCTGTGATTCCGGATATCCGTCCAGCCGCTTGCTGCCAGTAGCGACGCGACGTCGTCGAGTTGCTCTGCCCCGTGTTCGAGCAACAGGATGCCGTCATCCGCGAGGATATCCGCGCATTCGACCGCGAGCGCCCGAATGGCATCCAGGCCGTCCTCACCGGAAGCCAGCGCTTCGAGTGGCTCGTGTCGCAGCCTGGCGAGGGCCTCGTCGTCGGCACGAACGTAGGGCGGATTTGCCACGACAACGTCGAACTTCCTGTCGCGCACCGGCTGCGTCCAGCTGCCCTCAAGGAAAGTGATATTGCCAAGGGAGAGCTGCCGCGCGTTTTCGCGCGCGATGGCGAGCGCTGCCCGGCTGTTGTCGACCGCGCATATCTCGCACAGCAATCGCTCACCTGCGAGCGCGATGGCGATCGCGCCGCTGCCCGTGCCCAGATCCAGTATGCTCCACTCGGCCTTGCGGGGAATCTCTCGCAGCGCCAGTTCCACCAGCAGTTCGGTCTCCGGGCGAGGAATCAGCGTCGCCGGACTGACGAGGAGCTCGCGCGACCAGAATTCCCGGGTGCCCACGATGTAGGCCATCGGCTCGCCATGCAGCCTTCGCTGCAACAACGCATCGAAGCGATCGGATGCCGCATCGTCAAGGACGTCGTCGGGATGTGCGAACAGGTAGCTGCGCGGCATGTCGATGCTCAGGCCAAGCAGGATCTCGGCATCGAGCCTTGCCGAATCACTGACCTCGGCCAGTTTTGTTGCGGCTCTCCCGAGCACCGCGTCAATCCGTCGATTATGTTCCTGACACATTGGATTTGATCAGAGTTTCCCTAGTGCTGGTCCGGTGCTATCGCGTACACTCGCGGCTGCTTTCCAATGTAACTGATGTCCCCATGAACGTGTATTCCAATATTCTCGACATGGTGGGTAAGACGCCCATGCTCGAGGTCACGCGCATCGACACCGGGCCATGCCGCCTGTTTCTGAAGCTGGAGCTCATGAATCCCGGCGGCTCGATCAAGGATCGCATTGGCATCTCGATGATCGGCGAGGCGGAGAAGCGCGGCGACATCAAGCCTGGCGACACGCTGGTCGAGGCGACCGCCGGCAATACCGGGCTGGGCCTCGCGCTGGTTGCCGCACAAAGAGGCTATCACCTGATACTCGTGTTGCCCGACAAGATGAGCCAGGAAAAGATATTCAATCTGCGCGCGATGGGTGCCGAAGTTGTCCTCACGCGGTCCGACGTCGGACGTGGCCATCCGGAGTATTACCAGGACCTCGGCAAGCGCATCGCGGCGGAGCAGGGCGCTTACTTTATCAATCAGTTCGGCAATCCCGACAATTCGCTGGCACACGAGCGGACGACGGCGCCGGAAATAATCGATCAGATGGGCGGTGATCTGGATGCAATCGTGCTTGGTGTCGGTTCGAGCGGCACGGTCAGCGGTATGGGCAAGTATCTCGAAGACAACGCGCTCGACGTCGATCTGATCGTGGCGGACCCCGTCGGCTCGGTCCTCACCGACTACATTAACAACGGCAGGCTGGGCGAGGGCGGGAGCTGGCTGGTCGAGGGCATTGGCGAAGACTTCATCCCCACGATCGCCGACTTCGGCAAAGTTGCGAAAGCGTATGCGATCTCGGACGCAGAGTCGTTTGCAGCCGCGCGCGAATTGCTGAGGAAAGAGGGTGTGCTCGCGGGCTCCTCCTCCGGAACGCTGCTATCTGCGGCGCTGAAATACTGTCGCGAGCAGACCGAGCCAAAAACCGTCGTCACCTTCGCGTGCGACACCGGCAACAAGTACCTGTCCAAACTCTTCAATGATTTCTGGATGGAAGATCAGGGCTTTATCAAACGCAAGCAGTTCGGTGATCTGCGCGACCTGGTCGGGCGGCCGCACGGCGAGCGAGCGACCATTACGGTCGGGCCGAGCGATGTCCTGACGACGGCGCACAATCGCCTCCGCAATGCCGGGTTTTCGCAGCTGCCGGTCATGGACGAAGGCGATCTCGTTGGTGTCGTGACCGAAGATGCGATCATCCAGTTTGTGTACGGCAAACCCGAGCTCATGACCGCCAATGTCGCGGACGCGATGGAGTCCGCCTTTATCAAGCTCGATAAGAAAGAGAGCATGAACAACCTGGTCGCCATGCTCCGCGTACAGCCCTATGCGGCGGTCATGGACGGCGACGACTTCGTCGGTCTGATCACCCGATCCGACGTCCTTAATTACCTTCGTCGCGAGATGTGAGTATTTGCCCATGACTGACACGGACAAGAAACAGGGATTCGCGACGCGTACGATCCATGCCGGCCAGGCGCCGGACCCGTCGACCGGCGCCATCATGCCGCCGATCTATGCAACCTCCACCTACGTGCAGTCGAGTCCCGGCAAGCATCAGGGTTACGAGTACTCTCGTACGCAGAATCCCACGCGCATGGCGTACGAGCGCTGTCTTGCGGACCTCGAGTCCGGTTCGTCGGGCTTCGCATTTGCCTCGGGCATGGCGGCGACGGCGACGATACTGGAGCTGATCGACAGCGGCAGTCACGTCGTCGCGATGGACGATCTGTACGGAGGCACACGCCGATTGTTTGCTGGCGTCCGCGAGCGCAGCGCCGGGCTTACCTTCAGCTTTGTCGATATGACCGATCCCGCGGCACTGGAAAGCGCTTTCCAGGAAGACACCAAAATGGTCTGGGTAGAAACGCCGAGCAATCCGCTGCTGAAGATTGTCGACATTGGCGCAGTGGCGGCACTCGCCCGACAACGCGGCGCGATCGTCGTGGTCGACAATACGTTTGCAACACCCTGCCTGCAGCGACCACTCGAGCGCGGCGCCGACATCGTCATGCACTCTGCGACGAAATTCATCAATGGACATTCCGACATGATTGGCGGCATCGTCGTCACGGCCGACGCGTCACTGTCAGAGCAGCTGGCCTATCTGCAGAACTCAGTTGGCGCCGTAGCAGGCCCCTTCGACAGCTTCCTGGCGTTGCGCGGCGTGAAGACGCTCGATGTCAGGATGCAGCGGCATTGCGACAGCGCGATGCGCATCGCCACCTGGCTCGAACAGGACCCGCGTGTAGAAAGCGTCCTTTACCCGGGACTGCCGTCGCACCCGCAGCACGCACTCGCGAAGGAACAGATGGACGATTTCGGCGGAATCGTCACGTTCTTTATCACGGGCGGCCTCGACGAGGCGCGCCGCTTCCTCGAGCGTTGCCAGCTATTCTCGCTGGCCGAGAGCCTCGGCGGCGTCGAGAGCCTGGTCGACCATCCGGCAATCATGACGCATGCGAGCGTGCCGGAAGAAGAGCGCCGCAAACTCGGCATCAACGATCAGCTGATACGGCTTTCCGTGGGGATTGAGGCGATCGAGGATCTGATTGGCGATCTCGACCAGGCGCTGGGCCAATAAACAGGGGTCGAACCGCGGTATTCGCTTGACTGGCGAAAACCTCGGTTCGACCCCGGTCTATTTGTATCGACTAGCGTGTATCCCGGATAGCCTGGGCCGAGAGGTCGCTCTCCATGCCCTGGCTGTTCAACGCCGTCGACGCGAAGTACCAGATGTCAGGGGTCAGGCCGTCGACGACGTAGGTTGTGATGCCCGGATTTGACACCTCGATGACGTTGCCCAGGTTTGCGGAATTGACGCCATAGTAAATGCGGTAGCCCGCAAGGTCCGTGAGCGGAGTGCCGTCGGTGTTTTGCGTGGGCGCCTGCCAGTTGAGCGTCACGGCGGCCACGCCCGTCGACGTTACCTCAATGGCGAAAGCCGGCAGCTCAGCGGTTGCTTTGCTGTCGCTGGCCGCTATCGTGATAGAGCTGTACTGGCCGACATCAGAAGCTGTCGGGGTCCCATAGAGGGCGCCCGTGGTGGGATCAAAGTCTGCCCAAGCCGGCTTATTGGCGATCGTGAAGCTCAACGAATCGCCATCCGGATCCGATGCGTCCGGCACGAAGTCGAAGAAGGAGTTCTCCAGTACCGTTCCAGTGGGTGTCCCTGAAATACTCGGTGGAGAGTTAGTGTTCTCCCGGATTTTCTTGAGCAGTCCCTTACCCTGTCCTTTCTGGGGAGCAGTGTCCTTACGGGGCTTTGCCAATGCCTCGGGGCTGATGGCGAGGTTTGCAGCACACAGCAAGATTGCGGAGAGGCAGAAAACGCCAAGTCGAGATCGGTCCGTGATACGTATTTTCATCGAGATTCCTGGTCAAGTCCTTTTGCTGATTTCGGGCAAAACGACCAGAACTCTCGACCGGCGATGACGCCGGACTCGCCGAATACAGGTATTTCTTCGGCGTTGGTTTTGGCAACCCCGCTGTCCTAGGCTCCTGCCCGTAGACCGGTGGCTTTGCGTCCCTGGCTTTCGCCAGGTTTGCCCTTGTCATTGAGATTTAACGTAACAAATCGATGAAAAAATGCCGGCGCGTTTTGACTTAATGCACCGTGAACTTTCAGAACTGTGAACCGGTGCTCAATTCGAATACGAGACCGGTTTCTTGTCGACCCCTGATTATTCTCTAATATTATTGGGTGGCGCCGAGGGCTGCTAGCTGGTCGGCCTGGTACTCGTTGATCAGCGGTTCTATCACCTGTTCGAGATGCCCTTCAATGATTTCATCGAGCTTGTAAAGCGTCAGGTTGATGCGGTGGTCGGTGACACGACCCTGTGGAAAGTTGTAGGTCCGAATGCGCTCGCTGCGATCGCCGGAACCCACCAGCAAACGACGTCTTTCCGCCTGCTCTGTTTCCTGCTCGGACACACGGACGTCCAGCAGTCGCGCCTGCAGCAGCGACATAGCCCGAGCCCGGTTCTTGTGTTGCGATCGTTCGTCCTGGCACTCGACGACGATGCCGGTCGGCAGGTGAGTAAGCCGCACGGCGGAGTCCGTCTTGTTGACGTGCTGTCCACCCGCACCCGATGCGCGATAGGTGTCGACCCTGAGATCTGCCGGATTAACCTCTTCGGCTTCGATTTCATCCGGCTCCGGCAGCCGGATACGCGGCAGATGATTTCCTTGTAGCCGCCGTGCTCTCCCTCGCGTGCCGAGAGGATTTCGATCGACCACCCCTTCGACTCCGCGTACTTGGAGTACATGCGAAACAGATCGCCGGCGAATATCGCGGCCTCGTCGCCGCCGGTGCCTGCCCGGATTTCGAGAAAGACATTGCTCTCGTCATGCGGGTCGGCGGGAATCAACGATTTCTGCAGCTCGGCCAGCAACGCCTCGCGACGTGAGTTAAGACTCTGCAATTCCTCCTGGCCCATCTCACGAATTTCGGCGTCGGCGTCCGCCGTCATTTCCTCGGCCGAGGCGATGTCGTCGAGGATCGCCCGATAGCGTTCGAACGACTGCACGACCGGCTCGATCCGGGCGTACTCTTTCGACAGGTTGCGAAACTGGTTCTGGTCGGAGATGACGTCGGGGTCGGCAAGCAGGCCGGCAATTTCCTCGAACCGCTCCTGCACGGACTCGAGCTTTAAGCGAATAGAATCTTTCATCGCACGACCCTGTCAGTCTTCCCGGAGCCCGAATATCGACCGCGCGGCGTCAATGAGATCCTGATCCGCTGCTTCGCCAGCTTTCCGCAGCGCGACGCTCGGCTTGTGCAGCAGCTTCTTCATCAGCGCCGCGGTCGCGTAGTCGATGGCATCCTCGGCCGACTCACCGCGTGCCAGTCGGCGCCGCGCCTGCGCGGCTATCTCGTTGCGCAAGGTTTCACCGTTCTCTCGCAGCGCCGCGATCACCGGAACCACTTCCTTCGATCGCTCGATGCCTGCATAGCGCGCGATTTCCTCGTCCAGCAGACGATTCGCCTCCACAGCCGCCGCCTCGCGATTTCCCTGGCCTTCCAGTATCACCCTGTCGAGATCGTCGATCGTGTAAAGATAAACATCGCTCAAATCGGCGACACTCGCCTCAATATCCCTTGGCACCGCGATATCGACGGCAAAGATCGGTTTACGCTTGCGAGCCTTGATGGCCGCCCGCATCTGCTCGAACGTAATGACGGGCTCTGTTGCCGCGGTCGACGTAATAAGAATGTCGGCTTCGGGAAGAGTGCCCTCGATTTCCGACAGCGGCAGGGCGAAACCGCCAAACTGGCCGGCAAGTTCCTGGGCGCGCTCTACGCTGCGGTTCGCGACGAACATACGTCCAATGCCGCGTTTGTGCAGATGCTTCGCAACCAGTTCGATCGTGACGCCGGCCCCGACGAGCAGTGCCGTGTGTTTCTTGAAGCCGGCGAAGAACTGGTTGGCAAGATTGACGGCGGCCGAGGCGACAGACACCGGGCTTGCACCGATCTCGGTGTCCGTGCGGATTTTTTTGGCCACGGCAAAGGTATGCTGGAAAAGGAGGCTGAGCTTCCTGCCAAGCGCTTGGGATCTCTGTGCGTCACGATACGCATCTTTTAGCTGGCCAAGGATCTGCGGTTCGCCGAGTACCATGGAATCAAGGCCACAGGCGACGCGGAAAATATGCCGGATCGCATCGTTTCCCTGCAGAGTGAACAGCGAATCGCTGAAGGACGGATCAAGGTTGCGTTCGTCCTGCAACCAGGACCGCACGCGGCCGCCGCCGCCATCATCCGTTATCACGTAGAACTCGGTGCGATTGCAGGTCGACAGCAACACTGCCTCCTCGACTCCATCGAGCGCTAGCAGGCTCTTCAGCGCGCGCGGGGTGTCGTCACCCGCGAACACGACTTGCTCGCGAATTTCGATAGGTGCCGTGTTATGGTTCAGCCCGAGTATTTGCAGCGGCATAACGTTACTGTTGGCGCCGATACGGCACTCAAGGATTTCGGAGTGCGTATGATAAGCGAACTGAACCGCGAGTTCCTTGTCTGTGTAATAAACGGACGACATTTTATGCATGAACTTCGACGATGGCTGTTAGCCACCGTGCTGACAACGCTATTCGCCCTGATCGCCGAGCCCGTCGCCGCCGCCGATGAGCCCAAAGCCTCTGACGCCAGCGCCCACATCCTGCAGGCCGAGATGGCCCTGCAACGACAGGACTATCTCGAGGCCGCCGTCGAGTATCGCAAAGCGGCAGAACTCAGCAAGAGCGCCGAGGTTGCCAGAAAAGCAACCATGGTTGCTTTCTCCTATCGCTTTGATGAGGAGGCGCTGAAGGCTGCGAAGCGATGGGCGAAGTTGGAGCCGGACAGCGACGAGGCGCGTATTTACCTCGCGCAATGTTATTTTCGCGGCGGTGACTTGCGTAACGCGCGCAAGAGTTTCAAGCGGCTTGTCGAGAAAGGCGAGGAGCCGGCCGGCCGACGCTTGCTTTCGCTGGTCCGATATCTGTCGGAAGAAGATGAGCCGGAAAAGGCCGACAAACTGATGCGGTCGCTGGCGAAACCCTACAAAGATTCGCCATTGGCTCATTATGCGGCGGCCGTGCTCGCGCTGGAGGCCGGCGACACCGAGCACGCAAAGCAGCGGGCCTTGCGCTCGAGCGAGCTTGACCCGGAGAACATCAAGCCGAAGCTTCTGTACGCCCGGTCGATGCTTATCGAAGGCGACACCGAAAGGGCGATCGAGTATACGGCGCGAATTATTGGTGATGACCCGGACCCCGATCCCGACGCCAGAATGGAGCTGGCGATCATGTACATGATGTCGGGGCGTGACGATGATGCGCTGAGCCAGGTGAATCAGGTATTGCTTGAACAGTCGGGACGTACTGATGCGCTTCGCCTTATGGCGATCATCAACTTCCGCCAGGAGTTCCTCGACGCTGCCTGGGATGATTTCGAGGACCTGCTCGCGACCGGTCAGTACCGCATGGATGCCCTTTATTATCTGGGGCGTATCGCGGATTATCGCGAAGATTTCGATCAGGCAATTCTTCTTTACCGTGAAGTTCGCTACGGTATGAATGCGCCCGCCGCGCAGCGCCGTGCCGGCGCGCTGCTCGCATTTGAAAAAGACGATCTCGATGCGGCGGTAGAGGTGCTCGATGAATTTGCGCAGAGTTCGCCGTCGCACGCGGTTGACATGCTTATCGCCAAGGCTCAGCTGTACGCATCAGCTGAGCAATACGAGCAGTCCCTCGAGCTCTACGATCGTGCCGTCGAGTTCCGGCCAGAGCAGGAAGGCATTGCGCTTAGCCGGGCCGAGCTGTTGCTTCGCATGGGTCGGCTCGACGACGCGCTCGATGCATACACGGCCGCTGCCGGGAAGTGGCCCGATAGTGCGCTGTCACTCAACGCGCTCGGATATACGCTTGCCGATCGGACCGAGCGCTATGCCGAGGCCGAAGTGTTGATCAGAAAAGCACTCGAACTCGATCCCGACAGCCCGGCGATCATCGACAGCATGGGTTGGGTGTTGTTCAAGCTTGGCCGCCATACCGAGGCGCTGACGGAGCTGCGGCGGGCGTACGCCGGTTTCGATGATCCGGAAGTTGCCGCGCATCTCGTCGAAGTGCTTCTCGCGCTGGATCGCGAGGAGGACGCGCTCGAGCTGCTGGAGTCGGCAACGGAAAAGACCCCTGACAGTCCTTTGCTGGATGATGTTCGTAATCGCCTGTTCCCCGACACGCCCTGAGCCTTTGCTGCGTGCAGGCGCCTGGCTCATGCTGGGCGTTTGCCTGCTTGCCGGATGCGCCGTCACCCGCCAGGGAATGCAGCTGCCGGATATGAGCACCTGGGAGGCGCGCAGTGCGGTTCTGAGTAACGTCCGTGACTGGGAGTTCGTTGGACGCATAGCGGTCAAGGCGGGCAACGACGGTTTCAACGGTAAATTCAACTGGGCACAGCAGGACGACGCCTTCGACGCGACCGTTGGCGGACCGTTGGGAATTGGCACGGTGCGCATCGAGGGTGACGGGCGCTCGGTTTTGTTGACGGACAAAGACGGCGCCCAGACCTGGCTTCAGGATGTGGAGTCGGAACTCTATTATCGCTACGGTTGGACGATTCCCGTTGCAAGCTTGCGATACTGGGCACTCGGCGTTCCCGACCCGTCAGCGGCGGCGGAAACGGAACTCGATGAACAAGGCCGCCTTGTGCGCCTTCGCCAACGTGACTGGGTGGTCGAAATTTCCCGTTATCGTGAGGGCGGTGGCCAACAGATGCCGCGCATTCTGTCAGCGACGAATGCCGAAACGCGCGTGCGCATGGTCATCGACCAGTGGTTGTTCTTCGATCGTTGACAGCACTGGACCCTCGCCGCACAATTGCGCCGCAACGCACTTTAACGCGGATTGGGGCGTAGCCAAGCGGTAAGGCATCGGGTTTTGATCCCGTGTATCGCAGGTTCGAATCCTGCCGCCCCAGCCATTCTGAGCCTTGAGGTTATATCGTGGAAGTCGGAACGATGGCGGTCTTTTCGGGTAACGCCCACCCGCAGCTCGCGCGGGATATTACCCGCTACCTCCGGATCCCTCTGTCCAAGGCCCTGGTCGGGCGTTTCTCCGACGGTGAAGTCAACGTCGAGATTCTCGAGAATATCCGCGGCAGGGAGACATTCATCGTCCAGCCGACCTGTCCGCCGACGCAGGAAAACCTCATGGAGCTGCTGGTTATGGTCGATGCGGCCAAGCGAGCGTCGGCCGCCACCGTTACTGCTGTCATTCCGTATTTCGGTTTTGGTCGCCAGGATCGGCGACCAAGGTCGTCACGTGTTCCCATTACCGCGAAGCTCGTGGCGAAGCTGATAACGACGGCCGGCGTCGACCGGGTTCTGACGGTCGATTTGCATGCCGATCAGATCCAGGGTTTTTTCGACATCGCCGTCGACAATGTGTACGCGTCTCCGATCCTGCTGGGCGATGCCTGGAAACAAAAATACAACGACATGGTCGTGGTATCCCCGGATGTCGGCGGCGTTGTCAGGGCGCGCGCACTGGCCAAGCGCCTGGGCGATGCGGATCTTGTCATTATCGACAAGCGGCGTGCCGCGGCCAACCAGTCGGAAGTCATGAACATTATCGGCGAGGTCGAGGGCAAGAACTGCGTCATGATCGACGATATGGTCGATACGGCGGGCACCCTTTGCCAGGCGGCGGGCGCGCTGAAGGAGGAGGGCGCCGCGAGCGTCGACGCCTACATTACCCATCCCGTATTGTCCGGCCCTGCCGTTTCACGCATCCAGGAATCGGCGCTGGATAACATGGTCGTAACGGACACCATTCCCCTGAACGCGGAGGCGCGCGCCTGCACCAAGATCAGGCAGCTCTCTACCGCCGAGCTGTTGGCCGAGACCATGCGCCGAATCAGCGATAACGAGTCGGTATCGTCCCTTTACGTCGATTGATCGCACCTGTGTTGTAGGAGCGGGCCGTGCCCGCGAGTGATGCAGCGCCGCTGCATCACCGATCGGCCGCAAGGCGGCGGCCTGCAGGGTGGTGGTCAGCAGCGACTTGAGTTAAGATGCGCGCCCTTGCGCAGATTGGTCGCGGTCTGCGTTTATTCGATAGCTTAAGAAATTTAAGCAAAAACAATTAGTTATGGAGAACTGTCATGAGTGACGACTTCGATCTAATTGCGGAAATCCGTGAGGATCAGGGCAAAGGTGCGAGCCGCCGCCTGCGTCATCAGGGAAAAGTACCCGCAATTATCTACGGTGCCGGGCGTCCGCCGCGGGCGCTGTCTTTCGACCACAACAAGGTCTTGAAACAGCTCGAGAACGAATCGTTCTATTCGAGCATCCTCCACATTAAGGTCGGCGATAAAAGTCAGGCCGCGATTCTCAAGGATATGCAGCGCCATCCCGCCAGACCGCGCATCATGCATCTCGATTTTCAGCGAATCGTTGAAGACGAGGAAATCAAGATGAACGTTCCGCTGCATTTCGTCGGCGAAGACGTAGCGCCCGGCGTGAAGCTGGGCGGCGGTAAGGTCTCGCGCCTGATGACTGAAGTCGAGGTCGTCTGCCTGCCGAAGGATCTACCCGAGTACATCGATGTCGACATTTCCGAGTTGGAGCTCGACGCGATGCTGAACCTCTCCGACATCAAGTTGCCGGAGGGCGTTCAGATACCCGCGCTTGCTCAAGGTCCGGAGGCGGACCGCGGGATCGTCTCGATCCATGTGATCAAGGAAGTAGTGATCGAGGAGGAAGAGGAAGAAGTCGGAGTGACGGAAGTCGGCGAAGAAGGCGAGGCCGCGGAGCCCGAAGCCGAAACTCCAGGCGACGAGCCCGAAAGCGAGTAATCATCATCACGGATGCTGCGAAAAGACCGCCATCTGGCGGTCTTTTTGTTTAACATTGCCACCCCATGTCGCATGCGATTGAAATCATTGCGGGCCTCGGCAATCCCGAGGAGCAGCACGAGAGGACTCTGCACAATGCGGGTTTCTGGTTCGTGGACGCATTGGCGCGCAAATACGGCGGTGTATTTCGTTATGAGAAGAAGTTTGACGCCGAGTACTGCCGCATCAATCTCCGCGGCGATGACGTCTGGCTCGTAAAGCCACAGAGTTTCATGAACCTCAGTGGCGGACCGATACGCTCGATGCTCGATTACTACCGCCTGCGTGTCTCCGAGCTGCTGGTTGCCCATGACGAAATTGATCTGCCGCCGGGAACGACACGATTCAAGGAAGGCGGTGGTCATGGCGGACACAACGGCCTTCGCGACATCATTCGGCACTGCGGGCCCGATTTCGTGCGTCTGCGTATCGGCGTCGGGCACCCCGGCGAGAAGAGCAAGGTCACGAGCTACGTACTCAAGCGTGGTTCCAGCGAGGTAGAGTCCGAAATCCTGAAGACGGTCGACGAGGCGGTCGAGGTCATGCCGCTTCTCATGGACAAGGGACTGAACGCGGCGATGAAGGCGCTGCATACGAAAGAGCAAAGCTGATGGCAATTACCTGTGGCATTGTCGGTCTGCCGAACGTCGGGAAATCGACGCTGTTCAACGCGCTGACGGCCGCCGAGATCGCTGCCGAGAACTACCCGTTTTGCACGATCGACCCGAATGTCGGTGTGGTCCCGGTGCCGGACCCGCGCCTGGACGTGCTCGCCGAGATCGTGAAGCCTCAGAAAACCCTCCCGACGACCATGGAGTTCGTTGACATTGCCGGGCTGGTCGCGGGCGCGTCGAAAGGCGAGGGTCTCGGCAACCAGTTCCTGGCCAACATCCGCGAGACCAACGCGATCGCGCACGTCGTACGGTGTTTCGAGGACGACGACGTGACGCACGTCACCGGGACGATCGACCCGACTGATGATATCGAAACAATCAATACCGAACTGGCGCTCGCCGATCTGGAATCGGTCGAAAAACAGCTCGACAAGGCGACGCGAAACGCGAAGACCGGTCAGAAAGACGCCATCGCGCACCGCGACGCGCTGGCCGGCATCAAGGCGCACCTGGATGAGGGACTGCCGGTCCGCTCGATGCAAACCACGGACCTGCAGGAGCGGATCCTGAAAAGCGTTCACCTGATTACGGCGAAGCCCGTCATGTACGTCGCCAACGTAGCCGAGGATGGTTTTGTCGATAACCCGTATCTCGAGGCGGTTGAGCAATATGCGGCAGACGAAGGATCTGAGGTTGTCGCGATCTGTGCCGCCATCGAGGCCGAAATCGCGCTGCTGGACGAAGCGGACAAAGCCGATTTCCTGGCGGACTTCGGCGCCAAGGAGCCCGGCTTGAATCGCGTGATCCGACATGGCTATGCGCTGCTGGGCTTGCAGACGTTTTTCACGGCCGGCCCAAAGGAGGTTCGCGCCTGGACCACCAAGGTAGGCGCTACGGCCCCGCAGGCGGCGGGCGAGATTCATACGGATTTCGAAAAAGGTTTTATTCGTGCCGAGGTCATCTCTTACGAAGACTATGTTGCGGGCAATGGTGAGCACGGCGCGAAAGAGGCGGGCCGCCTTCGACTCGAAGGCAAGGAATACGTCGTGCAGGAAGGCGATGTCATGCACTTCCGGTTTAACGTTTAGAAAATAGGGGGACATTCTACTTAATCGGCTCGGATTGGGAATTAAGTAGAATGTCCCCTTTTTTCTATTTGTTCTTGTGCATGCCGAATGATGGCAGCGACCAGTTATATACGATCGCAAGCGCCCGAACGGTGAATCCGATGACGACGGCGACAAGCAGCGATACGTGATCGTCAAGACCCAGGCTGTCCGCGATTACGTAAACGAGTGTCGTAATAAATGCCGCCGTCGCGTAAATCTCGCGAGACAGGATCAGTGGAATCTCATTGCAGATGATGTCACGTATCATGCCGCCGGTGACGGCCGTTGTAACTCCAAGCATGATCGCGACCACGGGCCCCGTGTCGTGCTGCAGGCAAATCTCGGTGCCGAGGGCGGCGAACAGGGCCAGGCCGAGGGCGTCCATCCAGACCAAAATCCGTCGACGTGAACCCGGCTTGTACGAGGTAAAGAAGACAATCAGAGCCGCGATGATGGCAACGACTACATAACGATTGTCGCTTATCCAGAACACCGGAACGCGATCAATAATGATGTCTCTGACCGTGCCGCCACCGACCGCCGGCATCAGCGCCAGCACGCAAAAGCCGAAAATATCCATGTTCTTGCGGGACGCGGCCAGCGCGCCGCTGACGGCGAACGCCGCTGTTCCCGCCATTTCCAGAAGGTAGACGAAACTTAAGCCCATTTACGCAGACTGTACCGGAAAACCGGCTGCCGAGGGCTGTGATTGCCTTGACAGTCAGGGGTCCTATCAGGAGAATTTGCGGCCCTCGCGTGACAGCATGGTCGGCGGGCAGATTTTCGGTGATGTAGCTCAGATGGTCAGAGCGGCGGACTCATAAGCCTTAAGGCTCGGTGGTTCACAAAACGCGACAGCGTTTTGGACGCCTCCGGCGCCCCCGAAGGGGGTGAGGATCGCCCAGAGGCGATCCGAATCCATTCCACCCATCAGGTGATAAGGTTGGGTGGAATACAGACAATACGGTGATGTAGCTCAGATGGTCAGAGCGGCGGACTCATAACCCGCAGGTCGGTGGTTCAATTCCACCCATCACCACCAAGCAAATGGAAAGGGCGCCCTTGCGGCGCCCTTTTTGTTTGCCCGTGTGACAGGGTGAATTCGAACTACCGAAGGTGGTTCATCAAAATCGCACTGTCCCGCAGATTAAGTATTTCAGGGTCAAATTCCTGGATATGCAGATTGGACAATATATCAATTGATGATATATGTTGGTGATGAAAGACACCGACCACACGTTACAGTTGTTGTTGGACCTGGACGGCCTCAACTACGTTTATGAGGGTGGGTACTGGATCAGGTATGCGGTCAGCGCCGTGGCAATGAGGCCGAAGTGGCCTCACGGCATTAAGTACTCGTTGACGTTGCATGATCGCCAGGGGAAGCGAATTTTTGGAATTGATAATGCTCATTCAGCAATCACCCGCCTTGGGCCGGAACGAAAGCCGCCACATCCCGATGCGGCAGATCATATGCATATAGACGGACGGATTTGTCGGTACGAGTTCGTAGACGCAGAATCACTATTGGCCGACTTTGACAAAGGAGTAATTGCCGCGCTGAAGAAGCGAGGAGTGAACTTATGAAACAGATCAAAGTGGGAATTATGCCGTTGAAGGAATTCCAGGCATATACGAGAGCGATTGCGGCTGGCAAACGCAAACGGAAAAGAGGGGAGCCGAAAATCTGGTTCAACTCCATGACCTCGCTGGCCCAGGTCCTGTCTGATCAAAACCGAGAACTGCTTACCCTCATCGCGGAACAGAAGCCGGAGAGTATTTCCGAGTTGGCAAGGCTGTCCCATCGCTCACAGTCGAATTTGACGCGGACGCTCAAGACGATGGAACGCTATGGCCTTGTCAGGATGAAGACCGGGGCGCGGGGAAGAAAACAGCCTTCAGTGCCGTACACGGACATCCTCGTGGACATGTCGATTCGAGACAACGCTCAAACGGCGGGACATCCCGACCCTAGCATCCCGTAGCGCCTTGTACGCTTAAGGTCCTTGTGCAATCGCCATCCATAAAGGTCGACTGACCCCGACGACGATCGTCGCCGCCAGCCCTAATAACTACCCGGTTACGCGGAACGGACCAAATTCTCGCGTCAGGCTGTCTTGTCGCCCCGTGACCGGATCGGTCGCATCGAAATCCACTTCGGGGATGATCTCGGAACGAAACACTTCATTGCCGTGCTCCGTGATCAGGAAATACAGATCAGGCTTCCGTTCACCGATCGAGTCAATAGAGAGAATATCCGCTGCCGAAAATAGAAATTCGGCAGTGCCGTCGCTGCGGAGTGAGGCCGAACCCAATTTATCATCGAGCAGGCGGTCCCGATCGAGCAGCGTGACCTTGTATTCGGATCCCCAGAACGGCTCGCCTTCAGCATTCTCGAACCTCGCGATGACTTTGAAAAGTTCAGCTGGCATGGCTTTCAGACGACTCCTGCAGTTTGCTGCGACCTGTGTCCGTCACAATCCGTTAAGAATGGTAGCAGGAAGCGCTGAATAACAACCAGCTGTCGTCCTTGCTTGCGGTTGCCCCCGCCCAGTTTGAATAGGGTGTAGAATATGAACGGTTGACCACAGTGTTTGCTTGAACAGGCATGAATACGCGGGAAAACACGTCGAGTCCCGGCATCCCATATGGCCTCAGCAATGAGCTATTTGGACGATTGGTCGTACTGCGACGCTGGTTTCACCAACATCCCGAACTCGCGTTTGAAGAGGCCGATACCGCGCAGCGGATTATCGCGGAGTTTGATCGCCTCGAAATTCCGTACGACTATGCCGGCGTGGGTCACGCCGTGATTGGCCAAATCGCAGGAGTGGATGCCGGCAGGCCTGCCGTCGGCCTGCGTGCGGAAATGGATGCGCTGCCGGGTGACGAGACGAC
>CAMYMR010000007.1 GCA_947259285.1 uncultured Woeseiaceae bacterium
AAGGGGCGAAGATCAGACATTATTCTCACCGAGCCAATCTCTCGGTTTCAGGTAGTCACGGTACAAGGTTTCTTCCGCGGAGCCCGGTTCAGGCTGCCAGTTATACGTCCAGCGAACCAGCGGCGGCAGCGACATCAGGATCGACTCGGTTCGGCCGCCAGACTGAAGCCCGAACAAAGTGCCGCGATCGTAGAGCAGGTTGAACTCGACGTAACGGCCGCGTCGGTACAGCTGGAAATCGCGCTGCCTGTCGCCGTAGGGGTGTGCCATGCGCTTTTTCACGATCGGCCTGTAGCCGCTCAGAAAACTGTCGCCGACGGACCTTACGAAAGCGAAACTCTTATCGAAGCCTTGCTCGTTGACGTCGTCGAAAAACAGACCGCCCACACCGCGGGTCTCGCCGCGATGCTCGAGGTAGAAATAACGGTCGCACCACTCCTTGTAGCGCGGGTACAGGTCATCGCCATACGGCAGGCAGGCGTCCCTGGCAGTCTTGTGCCAGTGCAGTACGTCCTCATGAAACGGGTAGTACGGCGTGAGGTCGAAACCGCCGCCAAACCACCAGACCGGCTTATTATCGCCGGCGCTGAAGAAGCGGAAGTTCGCGTGCGTCGTCGGGATATAGGGGCTGCGAGGATGCAATACGAGCGACACGCCGAGTGCCTGAAAGCGCTTGCCAGCCAGCTCCGGTCGCGTCTTCGTCGCCGACGGCGGCATCTGGTCGCCAAATACATGCGAGAAGCTGACGCCGGCCTGCTCGAAAACGCTGCCCTCGGCCAGTACGCGACTCTCGCCGCCGCCGCCGCCCGGTCGCTGCCAGGCGTCGTGTGCAAAATGTGCCCGTCCATCCAGCTGCTCGAGTTCCGCACAGATGCGGTTCTGCAAGGCGACCAGGTAGTCTTTTACATCGTCGATATTGCTCATTGTCGGTGCGGCCGGAGCACTTTATTGCTGGAGAGGTCACGAATTTCGGATGCGCCCGATGCAGGTCCACAGTCCCCGGGCACGATGTAGTCTACACGTTGTGCAAATTGACGGCGCAGGACAATACGATTGCGCGCAACCGGTTTGCCGCTGAGGTTGGCGCTCGTCGATACGATGGGAGAGTCAACGGCGTTGCAGATAGCGGCGGCGACCGGATTGCTCGTAATGCGCACGGCGAGCCCCTCGTGTTCGCCGCGAATAATCGGAGCCACTCTGCGGCCGGCCGGCACGATCCAGGTCACCGGGTGCGTCGGATCCGGCTCAGGTATCGAGCGTCCCTCGGGCAGTGCCACCCATCCATCGAGCTGTCCGCTGTTTGCCGCGATGAGTATCAGGCCCTTTCGGGCATCGCGCTGCTTGACGCGTAACAGCCGCTCTACCGCAGGCAGATCGTCGGGAAGGCATCCCAGACCGAACACGCCTTCGGTCGGGTACGCAATGATGCCACCCCCCAGCAAGACCTCAGCGGCACGCATTACAAACATTAAAGGTCTCCGCTAGCCGCTTTTCTTTTTTGCTTTCCTGGCGGCCGACTTCTTCGCAGTCTTTTTCTTCGTACTCTTCTTCCTGGCTTTCTTCTTGGCCGGCTTCTTCTTGGCCTCTTTGGCGGGGCCGTTCTTTTTCGCGACCTTCTTCTTACCTCGCCGTCCGCGCTCCGGCGCGGCAGCCAGAAGCTCCTTGCATTCATCCAGCGTCAGCGACTTTGGGTCCCTGTCCTTGGGTACGCGAGCATTCTTCTTCTTGTCGGTTATGTATGGGCCGTATCGACCGTTGAGAACCTGGATGCCATCGTCCTCAAAGTCCTGGATGATGCGGTTTGCGTCCTCGATCTTTTTTGCCTCGATGAGTTCGAGCGCGCGCGGCAGTTCGATCGTGTAAGGGTCGTCATCCTCGCCGCGTATGGAGACATACTTGTCACCGTAGCGAACGTATGGCCCGAAGCGGCCAACGCTCGCTGACACCGGCAAACCGTCCGGGGTCTCACCGAGCTTGCGCGGCAGCTTGAATAACTCCATCGCCGTTTCGAGATCGATCTCGTTCATCTTCTGGCCAGGGCGCAGGCCTGCAAACTTCGGCTTTTCCTCGTCGTCCTTGGTGCCGATCTGCACGAAGGGACCATAGCGACCCATTCGCACTGTGACCGGTTTACCGCTTTTCGGATCGACACCCAGCTCACGGGCCTGCGCCACCTGCTCACGGGTGACCGAGTTTTCCTTTTCCTCGCAGAGCTCGTGAAAGGGCCCCCAGAACTGTTCGAGCAGCGGCACCCACTCTTTCTCACCGAGCGACACCCGGTCGAGGTCATCCTCGAGGCGCGCGGTGAAGTCGTAGTCAACGTACTGCGTAAAATGCTCGGTCAGAAATCCGTTGACGATCCGGCCTATATCGGTCGGAATGAATCGTTTGCCATCCGTCTCGACGTACTCGCGATTCTTGAGTGTTGCGATGATGCTCGCATAGGTAGACGGGCGGCCGATGCCATACTCTTCGAGCGTCTTCACAAGGCTTGCCTCGGTGAAGCGCGGCGGCGGCTCCGTGAAGTGCTGTTCCGTCAGCAGCTCGTCGAGCGTGATCGAGTCGCCTTCCTCGATTTCCGGAAGCAAGCGATCACTGTCATCATCCTTGGCGTCGTCTCTGCCCTCCTGGTAAACGGCCATGAAACCCGGGTTGACGAGGACCGAACCATTGGCGCGCATGCGATGGCCGAGCTCCTCGTTGCCTGCTGCCATTTCTACGGCAACCGTATCAAAAACGGCCGGCACCATCTGACAGGCCATGGTGCGTTTCCAGATCAACGAATAGAGCCTGTACTGGTCCTCATCCAGAGAGCCTCTGATTTCGTCCGGAATATACGAGACAGACGTCGGGCGTATCGCCTCATGCGCTTCCTGTGCATTCTTCGACTTGTTCTTGAATTCGCGGGGCGACTCCGGGAGATTGTCAGCCCCGTAGCGCCCCGTGATGACCTGCCGAATCTCTTCGATGGCCGAGTCCGCCAGCGTCACCGAGTCGGTGCGCATATACGAAATAAGACCGACGTTTCCTTCGCCCGGAAGCTCGATACCTTCATAAAGTTTCTGCGCGACGCGCATCGTGCGCTGCGTATTGAAGCCGAGCTTGCGAGACGCCTCCTGTTGCAGCGTTGATGTCGTGAACGGGGCGGTTGGGTTGCGGCGACGCTGCTTCTTCGAGACGCTGAGAACCTGAAGCCGGCCCTGTGCGGCATCCAGAATCGTGTTCTCCACTTCGCGAGCGGCCGTTTCGTTTTCGAAGCTGAACTGCTCAACTTTTTCGCCCTTGTAGCTGACGAGTCGCGAGGCGAAGGGCTGTTCGTTCTTGCTGACTTTTGCTTCTATTGACCAGTATTCGCGAGCCTTGAACGCTTCGATTTCGAGCTCACGCTCAACGATCATCCGTAGCGCAGGGCTTTGTACCCGGCCGGCCGAAAGTCCGCGCTGGACCTTCTTCCATAATAGCGGGGACAGGTTGAATCCGACGAGGTAGTCAAGCGCCCGGCGCGCCTGCTGGGCCCCTATCAGAGCGTCGGACAGCTGTCTCGGGTGGGCGACGGCATCCTGCACGGCCTGTTTGGTGATCTCATGAAAAACGACACGATGCACGGCTTTGGCGTTGAGCGCCTCTTTCTCCTTCAGCAACTCGATCAGGTGCCACGAGATCGCTTCCCCCTCGCGATCCGGGTCAGTTGCGAGGTAAAGGGCGTCGGCTTTCTTAAGGGCGCGAATGATCGCTTTCACGTGCTTTTCATTGCGTTCGATGATCTGGTACTTCATCGAAAATTCGTTTTCCGTATCGACCGCGCCTTCCTTGGGGACGAGGTCGCGCACATGACCGTAGGAGGCCAGGACATCGAAATCCTTGCCAAGGTACTTGCTGATCGTCTTCGCTTTCGCGGGCGATTCTACAATGACGAGATTCTTTGACATCTTATATAAGTGACCCGAAAACAAAAAAACCGCAGTGCGTGCCGCGGTTCAATTACAGCCTTGTTCGCTGTGTGTCAAGGAAATCGATTTTCTTGCCCGGCACAAAGCCGCAAAACTACCGACCGAACAAGCCGGGTGTTCTAGTGAAGTAAGCCGGAGGCTTCCTCGAAGACAAGGTCTTCCATGCGAGCGTAGGCCAGCTCCTGGCCCGGCTGGCTAAACAGCACCATCAGTACAACCCACTTGATTTGATCGACGTCGATGTCCGGCGTTTCGAGCGCTAACAAACGATCGACCAGAATTTCTCGTTGCGGGGGGGACAGTATGCCGATTTGCTCAAGATAGGTGACGTATCCGCGGCACGACGAATCGAGCCGTTCCTGCTCGAAGTCATTGAAGATGCGCGTGCCGTGCCGGGTCTGATGGCCGTAGTCGAGACTCTGTTGCTGGTCCGTCAGCGCATCCAGCCATGATAAAGCGCGATCGATTTCCATATCGCCGAAACCTGCGCGCGACAGTTCGGCGCGCAGTTCATTCTGATCGGGTTCGGGATCTTCTTCTGTGTCGACGTACGTTTCAAACAAGTACATGAGCACATCAAGTACGTTTTCTTTCATGCCTGGAGCGGCTCCTTGCGCTGCGTTTGACTAAATGCTCAACCTGATAAGGTGTATCGTCCGCCGGACAATGACTCCACTTCTCCATGGAGCTCCAGGATCAGAAGCATGGAGGAAAGCTGGTCAATCGTCAAACTCGATTGTGCCGCCAATTCGTCGATGCTGACCGGATCGTGGCCCAACAGCTTGCGCAATTCTACATAGTCCTCGTCATCATCAGCCGGTTCCGCCTCCGGATGTGTTGTTTTCGCTGGAGTTTGCATCATGTGATGGGTAAGTGGCGAAAGTTCACTCAATATATCCGCAGCGGTTTCGGCGAGTTTTGCACCCTGTCGAATCAGGGCATGGCAGCCTCGTGCGAGCGGATTATGGATAGAGCCGGGCAACGCGAATACCTCCCGCCCCTGTTCGGTCGCGAGCCGTGCGGTAATCAGCGAGCCGCTGCGCCTTGCCGCCTCGACAACCAGCGTTCCGAGAGACAGGCCGCTGATAAGCCGGTTACGCTCGGGGAAATGGTGCCGCAGGGGTCGTGCTCCGAGTGGATATTCGGTGACAAGCGCGCCGCTTCCAGAGATCGCGTGCGCGAGGTCGCGGTTGGCCGCAGGGTAGACCCGGTCGATGCCGTGACCCAGAAATGCAACCGTTTTGCCGCCGGCATCCATTGCCCCGCGATGCGCGGCGGTATCGATGCCCTCCGCCAGTCCGCTGACGATAGAGAATCCGCTTTTCGCGAGATACCTGGCGAATTCCAGCGAATTGCGGAGCCCCCCTCGCGTCGGGTTGCGACTGCCAATTATCGCTAGCGACGGCAACTGCAAGGCGTCGACATTGCCGTTTACATACAAGAGCAGAGGTGGCGCCGGTATCTGCGACAGCAATTCAGGATAATCGTCCTGACCCAGCGCAACGATGTGGTGTGAATCGTGCTCGAGCCACGCGACGGCGCTGTCCAATTTTGCATTGTCCGGCGAGGCGATAGCCTGACTTTTGTCGTCGGTCAGGCCGGCTTCATTCAGTTCACGCCGTGGTTGTTCAATGATGGCGGTGACGTCGCCATAGCGCGAGCAAAGCGTCCTGAATTCGGCGACGCGCAAATGGGCCTGCGAAAGAATCAGCCATGCGCGGCTTGTCTGGTCCATAAGCGGGTCCGTGGCAGCACGGGTTCATGATACCGTCAAACGCGGCGGAACTCGTGGCAATAATTGCCTGGAATCGAGCGAATAGCCCGCAAAAAAAACGGCGCCTGGAAGGCGCCGTCTTCGACTTCGTTTCAATCCTTAGCGAATCGGATTGCGCACCGCATCGAGTACATGAAGTGCCTGCGTTGCCTCCATCACGAGACCGTAGCTAATGCGATCGTAGGTCTTGAAAATCATCACGGTGCCCGCTTCCTCGTCGGGCAGCTTGACCGTTCCGCCGCCGATGCGATCTTTGACCACTTCGCCGGTCTGGAAGACCGAGAGGACGTCGCCAACGGACAGTCCATTGTTGGTGCCGCGGTTTATGACGACAACCTGATACTGTCCTATCTGGGTCACGCCGCCCACAACCGAAATGATACGGCCGTCGATGACAGTACTCGGTGCGCGCGGGAAGAAATTGAGCGGGATATCCACCGTATCCGGGATCAGCCGGTCGCCCTTCACCGTTTCGCGGTTAGTATCGGTCAACGCGACGGTCGCCGGGTCCCCGCCGCGCGTGAGGACGCCCTCGCCCACCAGGAGTCCCTCATAGCCGATCAGGCGATTATCGTCGGGATCCCGCAACGGATCGCCGATATGCACAACGTTGTAGCGAGTGCCCGGCGTGTCGCCGGAAACACGACGCACATAGACCTCGTTGCCAGCCGCCGCGATCAGGTGTTCACCGCGGGTGTCGACAATGTACGGCAAAGAGTCGGCCTGATCTTTCTCAAGAATAACGCCTGTCGAGAGAAACGCGGCGACCGCTTCGTAAGGAATGCTGTTAACCGCCTCCGTCAGCGGGGTTACACGCGCCTGGGGTGATAGCCGGTAGGCCGAACCGCGGAGGTTGGTGATGCGAGGCTGGCCGTCGATGTAGACAAGACCGAGCACGTCGCCGGGATAGATCAGGTGCGGGTTTACGATATCCGGATTCACATACCAGATCTCGGGCCAGAACCAGGGGTCCTTCAGGAATTTTGCGGAGATGTCCCAAAGCGTGTCGCCGACCTGTACGACATACTCGTCGGGGGCTCCGGAAGCCAGCGGTACAGGACCACTGATCGGCTGCAGAACGGGCTCGCTGTATGACGGTTGTGCGGGTGCAGCTCGCTGATCAGGCTCGATCGACGTCGAGGCTCCGCCGGATGTCTGCGGCGAGGAAACAACCGGCGCGCTGCTGCTCGGCGCATCGTCATCGCGGGAAAACGGATTTAGAGAGCATCCGGCCAGGGTTACGGCGAGCGTAAGAACGGTCAGCCTGCAACTCAGTTTCAGGCAAATCTTGCTGAGGGACATAATTCGCGGGTGCTCCAATCAATTAGGTTTCAGCCGGCGCTATCCAGGCATTGCTATACTATGTCGGTCCGATCAAGCTCAGGCTGCTAATTACGTCACATTTCCGGTCCCAACCGGGTTCCGAAAGGGTGTTTTTCAGGCGGCATTGTCCGACATCTTATTCAATAAAGTCAAACATTTAGGTCGTTTTTGTAGGAGTTCACGCGAAATATCGCCCGATTCATTATGGTTTGAAGGGTTGATTTTGCATCTTCCGTCACGAGAATGACTTTCAGGAAATTATGGCGAAACTAAAGATATTGGAATTCCCTGACCCCCGGCTCAGGACGAAAGCGGCACCCGTCGAGGTCGTCGACGATAATCTGCGCGCGCTAATCGACGACATGTTCGAGACCATGTACGCCGCGCCGGGTATCGGTCTTGCGGCAACGCAGGTGGACGTGCATCGTCGGCTGCTGGTCGCCGATGTGTCCGCCGATCGGTCTGATCCGCACGTACTGATCAACCCGGAGATCCTCGAAAAGGACGGCGTGATCGCCACCGACGAGGGCTGCCTCTCCGTTCCCGGATACTATGAAGAGGTCGAGCGCGCCGAGCACATTCGTGTTCGTTTTCTCGATCGACAGGGTGAACCTCAGGAAATGGAGGCGGAGGGCCTGCTTGCGGTCTGCATCCAGCACGAGATGGATCACCTGCTCGGAAAATTGTTCGTTGACTATTTGTCTGAAGCGAAGCGCCAGCGCATTCGCAAGAAGCTGCTCAAAGAACGTCGCCATCAATCCGCCGCGGTCGTCGCGTAAGCGGTTTAAACGCGGACAGCGCCAACACCGTCACGATGAAAGATGCCAGGGTGATATTCGCCGGCACGCCGGAGTTTGCGTGTGCCTCTTTGTCTGCGCTGGTCGACTCCGGCGTCGTCCCCGTCGCCGTCTTGACCCAGCCGGATCGTCCCGCCGGCCGCGGCAAACACATCATGGCGAGCCCCGTAAAGCGTTACGCCGAAAAGCATGGCATCCCGGTCCTGCAGCCCGTCACCCTGCGTGAAGACGGAGTGGTTTCCGACCTTGCGGCGCTCGAGCCGGACGTCATGGTTGTCGCAGCTTACGGATTGATATTGCCGCAGAATGTGCTGGACATACCCTCTCGGGGCTGTATCAATGTGCACGCCTCACTGCTACCGCGTTGGCGAGGTGCGGCCCCGATTCAGGCGGCGATCCTCGCGGGCGACAAGTTTTCAGGAATCAGCCTGATGTCGATGACGGCCGGTCTCGACTGCGGTCCCGTATTCATCGCCAGCCAGATCGAGATAGCCGACGACGAAACCGCCGGATCACTGCACGACAAACTCGCGAAGCTCGGGGGCGATCTGCTGGCACGTCACCTTGACGACATTCTGGAAAACAGAATCGAAGCCGTTCCTCAGGACGAGACAGTGGCGACCTATGCCCCCAAGATACAGAAGCCGGACGCACAGCTCGACTGGTCCAGGAGCGCCAGTGAACTGGAGCGCCAGGTGCGCGCCTACAACCCGGTTCCCGGAGCGTTCATGTTTGCCCCCGCCGATGCGGCGCAAGCGGAAGAATCATTGCGCATCAAATGCTGGCAAGCGCAGAGTGTCGAAGACATTAGTGCAATGCCGGGGACGGTCGTAGCCAGTGGCGCCGATGGTATCGTAGTCGCTTGTGGCCGCGGTGCGCTGCGAATGCTCGAACTGCAGCTGCCCGGCAAACGACGTATAGCAGCCCGCGAATTTTCGAACCAACTCGACCTGGTCGGTCGAGTACTAGGCTAGAAAATGGCGAGCGCCGGAGCCCGGGTGCGCGCAGTTGCTGCAGAGATCGTCGACGCCGTCACCACGGGCGGCCGGTCACTCGATGCGGCGATTGCAGACAATGAAAGCGGCCTCTCAGCTAACGATCGTTCCCTGCTGCGCATGCTGTGCTACGGCGTGTTGCGTCATCACTGGCAGCTCGAGGGCTGGGCCGGCGAGCTGCTGGCACGGCCGCTAAAGCGCAAGGACAGCGTGATCAGTGCGCTGCTATCAGTTGGTCTGTACCAGCTGAGCGATACGCGCGTACCGGACCATGCCGCAGTGTCACAGACAGTCGAAGCTGCAAGATTACTGCGAAGACCAAAGCACGCGGGCCTGATTAACGCCTGTTTGCGACGCTTTCAACGCGAAAACCTGGCCCGCGAGCCGCAGCTCAATGAGGAGCGTCGGTGGAATCATCCGAGGTGGTTGATAGAAGCACTCAAACGCGATTGGCCCGATGACTGGGAAGCGATTCTCGTGGCCAACAATGAACGCGCGCCGATGTGGCTGCGCGTCAATTCATCGCGACAAGAAGCGGCAAACTATCAGGGCAGACTGGCGGCAGCCGGAATTTCCGCGGAGGTTTTGCCGGGACTACCGGATGCACTGCGTCTGTCCAATCCGACGTCGGTCGATGAGCTGCCCGGCTTTGCCGACGGCGATGCCTCGGTGCAGGATGCGGCTGCACAGATAGCGGCACGCTGGCTACTTTCCAAAACCCGTGGGCGAATACTTGACGCCTGCGCCGCACCGGGGGGCAAGAGCGGCCACCTTCTTGAAGCAGGAGGCGGCGATATCGAACTCACGGCGGTCGAAAGCGACGCGTCGCGAATCCACAGCATCAAGCAGAACCTCGATCGACTGGGGCGCGACGCAACGATAATAGCCGCCGATGCATCGAAACCTGTAGCGTGGTGGGATGGCAGGCTGTTTGACGGTGTTTTGCTGGACGCGCCGTGTTCGGCGACCGGCGTGATTCGTCGACATCCCGACATCAAATTGCTGCGTCGAGCCAGCGATGTCGAGGAACTAAGGCGCCTGCAGGGCGCTTTACTTGAGGCGCTCTGGCCCTTGCTCGCGCCAGGCGGATTCTTGTTGTACGTCACTTGTTCAACACTGGCAGCTGAGAATGACAATGTGGTCGCCGCATTTCTCGACGATCACGTTGATGCGGTAAAGGACGAGATGTTGCCAAATAACAACATCCGCGATCTAATGCGGAGGAAGGCCTGCGGATACCAGATCCTGCCCGGTACAGCGGGGCTCGACGGCTTCTACTACGCATGCCTCGAAAAGAAGGTTTCCTGAAAACACGATGCTCCAGTTTCTGCGATCAAGCCAACAAAGGACCACGATCATCCTGTTCGTTGTCTGTGCGGCCGTGTTCGCGATCGGGACCGGTCTGGCCCAGGAAGAAATCCAGCGAGAAGGCTATTTCGAGGTACGGTCTGCAACGACCGAGGTGCGGGATGGCGTTCATACGCTCGACGCGCGCTTACAGCTTGTTCTAAGCAGCGAGGCGCTGGCAGCGCTGGAAAGCGGTGTCACGTTGACCATCGAGCTGCAGATGCAGGTCATTCGAGTGCGCCGGTGGATCGTTGACGATGCCGAGGCGGAGCTGGCCGTGCGTTACGAGCTCGAGTACCGCCCCTTGAGCCAGCGCTACATCGTGAAGAACCTGAACAGCGGGGAACAGGACTCCTTCGCAACGCTTTATTCCGCGCTCAACAGTCTCGGACGTATCCAGGGCCTGCCCGTCATTGACGATGCACTGCTGCAATCTGACCGTGACTATCGTCTTCGACTGCGTGCAATGCTCAATACGCGGCAGTATCCGGCGACCTTAAGACTGTTGTTTTTCTGGCGCGGCCAGTGGCAGCTGCAAAGCGAATGGTTCGAATGGCCGCTCGAGCGCTAAAAAGGGCACTGTATTTTCTCGTGGCGTCGTCAGGCGTCGGTCTTGCCCTGGCCGCGCTGTTCCTCCTGACGCAGACGGTGCAGAAGTCCGACGATTTCGATCGGCTGCAGGACATTATTCTCGCCATCAATATCGCAGGCGGTGTTCTGCTGATCGCTCTGCTTTTTGGCAATCTGGCACGACTGCTGCGCGACTATCGTCAAAACGTACCGGGAGCAAAACTCAAGGCGCGCATGGTTGGTATGTTCGTCGGGCTGGCGGTCCTGCCACTGCTCGTCGTCTTCTACTTCTCGATGCAGTTCATCAATCGCGGCATCGATAGCTGGTTTAACGTGCAGATTGAAGAGGGACTCGAGAACGCGCTTACGCTAAGTCGTGCCGCCCTCGAAATGCAGAAACGCCAGAACCTGTTTGCAACGCAGGAGGCCGCGAAACGATTGGCGCGGGTCAACGACAGGCAGATTGTCTTCGAGCTAAGCATGCTGCGACGCGAGGTCGGCGCTAGCGAGATGACGCTGTATGGCCAGAACAACACCGTCCTCGCCACGAGTACAGATAGCCCTGCCGCAAGCCTGCCGAAGCCATTGTCCGAGGAGGTGGTGCTGCAAATGCAGCAGGATCGGCCGTTCGTCAGCCTCGAGTCCTTCGGTACCGGCCGGGTGGGGGTCCGGACGGCCGTCGTATTCAGGCAACAGGGCAGCCGCGCGCGCGAGGTTCGCGTTGTGCAGGCCCACTACCCCGTCACGGAGCGCCTGGGGCGCATGATCAACAGTGTCGAAAAGTCATACCAGGAGTATCAGCAGCTTGTCTTTTTCCGTGAGGACCTGAAGGACCTGTTATCGCTGACTTTGGCTTTCGTGCTGCTGCTGAGTTTGCTGGCGGCCATATACGGCGCCTTCGTGTTGTCGCGCAGACTCGTCGCGCCGATTCAGGACCTCGTGGCCGGAACACGAGCCGTGGCGATGGGCGACTTCGATACGCGTCTGCCAACCCCGACGCGCGACGAGATTGGTTTCTTGATCAGCTCGTTCAACGACATGACTCAGCGTCTTGCGACCGCCCGTCGCGAGGCGAGTCGCAACCAGGCGCTGGTTGAAGCCGAGCGGACCCATCTCGAGGTCATTCTGGCCCGCCTTTCGACAGGCGTTCTTGCGTTAGAGACAGACCTCACGATTCGCGCTGCGAACCAGGCATCGAGCTCGATCCTGGGCGTCGATCTCGACCGTCGTGCCGGCGAGTCGCTACCTAAAATCGCCGAAGAGAACCCGCTCCTGGATCAGTTCGTGGATGTTGCTTGCGTCCATCTCGATGCGGGCGAAACGGAATGGCGCGAACAGATTGTCCTGCGCGGGGACGTCGGTCGCCGCGTCTTGACCTGCGCATGTACAGCATTACCCGGTGATGAGAGTCATGCGGCGGGGTATGTCATCGTGTTCGATGACATCACCGCGTTACTTCAGGCACAGCGCGATGCGGCCTGGGGTGAGGTGGCCCGACGCCTGGCGCACGAGATCAAGAATCCGTTGACGCCGATTCAGCTTTCTGCCGAGCGGATGCGCAGAAAGTACCTGCATACGATGCCCGACGAGGAGGCGCAGGTTCTCGATCGTGCCACGCACACGATCGTGCAACAGGTGGAGGCGATGAAGGAAATGGTCAATGCCTTCAGCGACTACGCGCGCGCGCCCGACATGGACTTTGCACTTTTTGATATCGACAAGCTGGCCCACGAAGTCGTCGATCTGTATCGGGCTCAGGAAAGCGGCGTGGAGATGGTGCTGACGACCGATCCTACGATGCCGCTGATCGAGGCGGACATGGGTCGAGTGCGGCAGATGCTTCACAACCTTATTCGGAATGCAGTCGAAGCACTGGAAGGTACAAGTGACGGCCGAATTGATGTTCACATTAGTGCCGCAGAGATCGATGAGGTTGAAATGATCCAGATCAAGGTTGAAGACAACGGACCGGGTTTCAGCACGGGGTCGGTCAATCAAATCTTCGACCCTTATGTAACGACGAAACCGAAAGGCACGGGACTTGGCCTGGCGATAGTGAAGAAGCTGGTAGAAGAACACATCGGTTCAATTCGTGCGAGTAACCGCAATGATGGTGGGGCAATGATCAGTATTCGGCTGCCAGTCAATGATGCAGCACGCGAGATGATAATTGCCAAAGCGCCCGGACGCGCAGACATAAGGAGGGAACAAGCATGAGCAATCCTCATGTATTGGTGGTCGACGACGAGGCCGACATTAGGGCTCTGATAAAAGACATCCTGTCGGACGAGAATTATGGCGTCACGGCTGCGGCTAATGCCGATGAAGCGCGCAAGGCAATGGAATCGCGAAAGTTTGACCTTATCTTGCTCGACATCTGGATGCCGGATACCGATGGCATCACGCTGTTGCGCGAATGGTCGGACGCTGGCGACCTGAACTGCCCGGTCGTGATCATGTCGGGGCATGGCACGGTCGATACGGCGGTGGAAGCAACGCGGCTGGGCGCCTTTGATTTTGTCGAAAAGCCCCTGTCGCTGGCGAAGCTGCTGCGCACTGTAGAAGCGGCACTCGAGTCTGCGGGTAGACAAACGAAGACTGCGCGCAAGCTGTTGCCGTCGCTGTTAGCGCCCGTGGGCCGAAGCGCCTTGATGCAGGGGCTGCGTGAGCGAGTACAACAGTATGCGCGACACGATGGGTCGGTTCTGATGAGCGGGGAACCCGGAACGGGCCGCGGCGCATTTGCACGCTACATGCACGCGCTAAGCCGCCGGGCGGATGAGCCGCTGACAACCCTGACCGCAGCCTCGATTACCGAGAGCAATTTCGAAGAGCAGCTGCTTGGTAGCGAGCATGGCGACGAAGTCATCGCCGGCGCGTTCGAGAGGGCGTCGGGCGGAACCCTCGTCATCGAGGAGCTCGCCGATCTGAACGACGCCGCGCAGCGGGTATTGTTCGGAGTACTGGAAGACGGTTGCTTCACACGCGTGGGTGGCTCTCGGCCGTCAAAGGCCGATGCGCGCATCGTGGCCACGATCGGCGTCGATTATGAATCCAGAATCGAGTCGGGCGCATTGCGACGTGATCTGGTCGCACAGCTTAGCGAATTACAGGTTCGCGTCCCGCCGCTGCGCGACTATGCGGAGGACGTACCCGAGTTGCTTGCCTACTATGTTGACAAACTGGTGGACTCCGAAGGCCTCACCTTCAGGCGATTCAGCGTTGCAGCGCAGAACCGGCTGAGAAACTATCCGTGGCCTGACAATGTACGCGAGCTCAAGAATCTCGTGCGGCGACTATTGCTGTCGGGCCGCGACGACGATATCGGACTCAAAGAGGTTGAAGATGAGATCAGTGCTGCAGCGGCGATCGACGAGCCGCTGGTCAAGCAGGACCTCCTGGCACTTCCGCTTCGCGAGGCACGCGAGCAATTTGAGCGTGCGTACCTGCAGCAACAGCTGGCGCTGTGCGATGGCAAGGTTGGGCAGCTCGCGAAACGCGTCGGGATGGAGCGCACGCATCTGTACAGAAAGCTGCGGTCGCTCGGCGTGGAGTTCAAATAGTCCGTCGGGGAGTTCCTCTCGCTCAAGCTCGCTCGGCATCTTGCCTCACTCGCATCGGGTTCCGCTCGTTCAGGCGTCCTGCGTCACTTCGTTTCATACGACGCTTGAGGAACCCTCCGAGCAATGCCCGGCATGAGAATAATCGGCCGTGCTGTCATTCTTCGGGTGTCTGCAGTACGTGCGGCTCGAGCGGCGGCCGGTAGGTCGGCAGTATCCTGCCGTCCGGCAGGAACCTGAGTCCTGATTCTCCGAAGTCTTCTTCACTTAAGCCCCGCATTAGATTCAGTGCACGAGCATCAGGATCAACACTCGGCCCGGCCGGCCGTCGTTGTATCGTCGAAATGATCTTTCCCTCGACAAACGCTCCGTATCCGTCGAGCGTGGTTATCAGGATCGGCGCAATTCCTTTTATGCCGGCGACACTGATTCCGTAATACGTCGCAAAGTTACCGAGGCTGTAGGCGATCAACCTGCCCTTGTAACGCTCCATTCCGCGTACAACGTGCGGTCCGTGGCCGATTACAAGGTCGGCGCCTGCATCAATTACGCCGCGCGCAAACCAGACGACGTCGCCTCGCGGTTCACCATAGTATTCTTCTTCGGCAAACGGCACGTGCGTTGCGTCGGCACCCTCTGCGCCGCCGTGGAATGAAACCAGGACAATGTCATGCGATGCCGAGAAATCGGCCACCGTCTGGAACGCGAGCGCATAGTCAAGCAGCATGTTGGAGTTCTTGGTAACGGCGTATGCAAGCACTGCAATGGCGAGGCCATTAACCTCCAGGCTTGCGAAGTCGCCGGCACGGCCGGAGTGGTGCATGCCGGCCGAGGCGATCGCCCGCATGCTACTGCTGCGGCCCGCCTCTCCGAAATCGCGGGCGTGGTTGTTGGCGAGGCTCAATACGTCGAAACCGGCTGTGCGATAGTGATCGACGTAGCGCGTGGGTGAGCGAAACAGGTAACAGGCACTCGGATTGCTGCATTTCTTGGCGGGCTCGCCGCCGTCGAGCAAAACACCCTCAAGATTGCCGAAAGCCACGTCAGCCGCCGACAAAAACGGTGCAACGTCGGTCAGGAAACTGATGCCATCGTCGTCTGGAAGGTGATTCTGCGGGTAGTCGGTACCGATCATCATATCGCCGACAGAGGCGATGCTAAGGCGCAGCGTCGATTTAGCCGGCGGTGGTGGTGGTGGCGGCGGCACGGGTTCCGGTACGGGTTCAACCGGCCTTGCCGGCGGTTCGGCAACATCCGCGGGTGGCGGAGTGGTCGTGCAGGCCCCCAGATGCAAGAACACGATCAGGACGGCGAGCCGCCCGACGCCGGGCGGACACCTAACGCAGCTGAAACAAGCGGTCACAGGCCCTAATCACTCAAGCGGATCCGGAAAACGTCGATCTTGGCGGCGCGCAGGCGGCTGCGCAGCATGTTCAGCTCGTCAAGGTCGTCGGTCGGACCAATGTATACGCGGTGATAATTCTTGTCGTTGACCTTGACGCGTTGAATATGAGATTCGATGCCGTGAAGGGCGAGTTCAGCGCGACGGCGATCCGCATCTTTGTTGGTGGAAAAGGAGCCCGCCTGCAGCACGTAAACGCCCGGCTCGTCAATTGCTTTCGGCGCGACGTCGGCCTCAACCTCCGGCGCGGTCTCGGGCGTTATGACCTCGAAGTTGGGCAGTATGTCGTAGAACGTAAAGCGTTTGTCTTCCGGCTTTTCCGTTGCGGCCGGAGCCGCCGGTGTCTCGTCATTGTAATCAATAGTGTCTTGCAGGCTCGCCGGCGCCGGCGCGTCGACATTTGCTGCGGGCGTCGGCTCGTTACTATTGACGTAGACAGCGAACGCGACCGACAGGCCGATCGCGAGACCGAAAAGCATCCAGACAAAAGGCGGGTATTCGGTCTTTTTCGAACGACTAACGCGGCGCTTCTTGCGTTTTGCCACTACATTCTCTCCGGCGCGGAAACGCCCAGAATACCCAGGCCATTTGCGATCACAATGCGTGCGGCGGAAACGAGATAAAGCCTTGCGTCGCGCAGCGAGGCATCATCAACAATGAAGGCATGCGCGTTGTAGTACGTGTGAAAGTCATTGGCGAGATCGCGGAGGTAATGAACAAGATGTTGAGGCGCGCGATTGTTCGCAGCCAGCTGGACAACTTCGGGATATCGGCTCAGCGACGTCATGAGCGCCTTTTCCTGTTTCTCGAGCAAAAGTCCCAGCTGATTTCTGCCCTTAGCACTGTCCCAGTCGAGGGACTTCTCTTTGAGCTGCCGAAAAACGCTGGCCACGCGGGCATGTGCGTATTGAATGTAATACACCGGGTTGTCACTGGACTGGGACTTCGCGACGTCCAGGTCGAAGTCGAGGTGCTGGTCATTGGATCTGGATACGTAGTAGAAACGCGCCGCATCGTTGCCCACCTCGGCACGTAGTTGTCGCAGCGTGTCGAATTCACCGGAACGCGTCGACATCTGCATCTTCTTACCGCCGCGATACAGCGTCACGAACTGCATGAGTTCCACCTCAAGCGAGTCCCCCTTATAGCCCATCGCCTCGAGTCCAGCACGGACTCGTGTTACGTAACCGTGGTGATCGGCGCCGAGTATGTCGATCAGGTGATCGAAGCCGCGTTCGCGCTTCTCATGGTGATAGGCAATGTCCGACGCAAAATAGGTCTTCGCCCCGTTTTCACGAACGACCACACGGTCTTTCTCGTCGCCAAAGTCTGTTGCCTTGAACCAGGTGGCGCCGTCTCGCCTGTAGAGCATGCCACGCTCTTCGAGTACGGTCAGCGCCGTGTCGATCGCATTACCCCGGGTGAGGCTTTGTTCCGAGTACCAGCGGTCGAAGGTCACGCCAAACTCGCGAAGGTCGTCTTCAATGTCGTCGCGAATCGAGTCGAGGGCTTGCTGGCGAATATGGTCAAAACCGGCGTCACCCAGCAAGGACTTCGCCCTCGCGATCAGCGCTTCGATATACGCTTCCTTGTCGCCTTCCGGCGCGTCGGGCGGCAGATCGGACAGCAGCGCTTCGCCCGAAACAGCAGTAACACCGTCGGTGTTGATCGCTGCCGCGATTTCACGAATATAGGCGCCACGGTAGCCGCCCTGTGGAAACGGAACGACAATGCCGTCGGCTTCGAGCAGGCGCAGCCAGACGCTCAAACCCAGAATATCCATCTGTCGTCCGGCGTCGTTAACATAGTACTCGCGCTCGAGCGGGTAGCCGACTGCCTCCAGCAGGTTTCCGACCGTGGCGCCGTACGAAGCGTGTCGACCGTGACCGACGTGCAGCGGTCCGGTCGGGTTAGCAGACACAAATTCGAGAAGAATCCGGGGCCCGTCTTTTTTAGGCTGCCGCCCGTATTCGGTGCCGCGATCGAGAATCGTCTCCAGCTCGGCATGAAAGGCCGTGGAGCCCAGGTGAAAATTGATAAAGCCGGGTCCGGCCACCTCGACCTTGTCGACATCGCTGGCCTCCGCCAGGGTTTCGACAATACTCGTAGCAATATCGCGTGGGCTCTTCTGCGCCGGCTTGGCCAGCCGCATGGCGATGTTGCTGGCAAAGTCGCCATGACTGGCATCGCGGGTACGCTCAACCGTGTCTTGAATCGAAAAGTCAGACGCCGCCTCTGCCAGTTCCGGCAGCTTGGCGAGGGCATCCTTGAGGAGATCAGCGACGATGTGCTTCATGGGGACAGGCAGTGCTGCAATTGCGAGGCGGCAATTCTACCCGGATATTTCGTTCGATGTAGGCCTCGTGGCCGCTACCCGCGCAGCCGTGAAATATCGGATCAGAGGTTTCCTAGAAGAGTTCGATGGGATCAACGTCGATTGACCAGCGGACCTTGCGTCCTGAGGACTGCTGTTCCAGCGTCGGGCGCAGCACCCCAAGCAGCTTGTGCAAAGCGTGGCGATCGCTGCTTTGCAAAAGGAGCTGCACCCTGTATCGGCCTGCTTTACGCGCCATTGGAGCGTCGACCGGGCCGAGGATGCGGGTGCGATCGTCCGCATTTTCAGCAACGATTCGCTTTGCATCCTCAAGAAACCTGAATGCGTCACTATGTCTGTGTGCCGCCGCCCGCAACAGCGCGAGCCGCGTGAACGGCGGCCAGCGAGTGACCTGGCGCTCAGCCAGAGCTTGCTCCGAGACCTGGCGGTAGCCGCCCTCGATCAGCGTCGACCAGAACGGGTTGTCCGGGAATGCGGTCTGGATGAGCACCTCGCCGGCCCGACTCTCGCGGCCGGCACGCCCCGCGACCTGCACGATAGACTGTGCAAGGCGCTCTGCGCTTCGAAAGTCGGTGCCGAACAAGCCTTGATCCGCGTTTACGATGCCAACCAGCGTCAGCTTGGGAAAGTGATGGCCCTTGGATAGCATCTGGGTGCCCACGAGGATGTCGGCAGCGCCCTCCGTTGCGCGATCGAGCACCTCGTTCATGGCGCCTTTGCGTTGCGTGCTGTCGCTATC
Organism: uncultured Woeseiaceae bacterium; assembly: GCA_947259285.1. Taxonomy (GTDB): domain Bacteria; phylum Pseudomonadota; class Gammaproteobacteria; order Steroidobacterales; family Woeseiaceae; genus UBA1847. The sequence goes on from CAMYMR010000007.1 coordinate 18,793, forward strand.
GACGCGGGTGATAACGTGATCGGGAAACCTTGAGCAAAGCGCTTCTTCCAGTCGTTGTGTGCCCTCGCCAAGCGGTTTCACGGGTTCTCCGCATTCACCGCAGCTCGAGTCGAGTCGACGAACGGCCCCGCAATGATGGCAACGCAGTTGTTTCTTTCCGGCGTGAACGGTCAGGCGGGAGTCGCAGCGCTCACAGCCGGCTATATGACCGCAGCTGCCGCAGATCAATGTCGGGGCAAAGCCCCGGCGGTTCAGAAAAATCAGCGCCTGCCCGCCTGCCGAGAGATGGCTCTCGATCGCAGCGCTCAAGGGCTCACTGATGCCGTCCGTCGCCGGTGTGCGAACTGTGTCGATCAGGTGTATCGTCGGCGGCTTCGCACCGCCGGCACGAACCGGCAGGCGAATGTGCTCGTAGTTACCCGTCTGGCAATGCTGCAACATCTCGAGCGTTGGCGTCGCAGAGCCCAGTATCACCGGTACGTCAAGCTGTTTAGCGCGGACGATGGCGAGATCCCGGGCCGAATACCGCAGTCCCTCCTGTTGCTTGAAGGATTGGTCATGTTCTTCGTCAACGATTATGAGACCCGGACGGTTTAACGGTGTGAAGATCGCCGAGCGAGTTCCGACCACGAGACGTGCGGCGCCCGAACGGGCAGCACGCCATGCAGCCAGTCGTTCGTTATCGGTCAGGGCCGAGTGCAGCAGCGCCGGTTCTATACCTAAGCGGTCGCGAAGTCTTGCAATCAGTTGCGGTGTCAGCCCGATCTCGGGGGCCAAAACCAGTACCTGCTTTCCGCGGTCGATAATGTCCTGCATCCGCTGTAGATAGACCTCGGTCTTGCCACTGCCCGTGACGCCATCTATCAGGTAGGCGCCGAAGGTATCGCTTGCACGTAGTGCTGCAAGCGCCCGTTGTTGACCCTCGTTAAGCGTCAGCCGCCTCGATGCAGTGTTTGTCAGCGTCTCATTGAAGTCGTCCGAGGGCATATCACGGCGCGTGATGTAGCCTTTCTTGAAGAGTGGGGCCGCGGCGCGCCGCCAGTTAGGCAGCTCTTCGGTCAGGCGGTCGGCCTCGACACCGACGACGCCAGCATCCAGCAGCAGCTCCAGCAATTCGGCTTGCTTCGGTGCCCTTGTGGCCAGGGTATCGACATTCGTCGCTTCGCCGGCATCCGTCGCGCCGATGGTCTCAACGGTCGGGTGCAGGGGCTTCCCGTGACGCAGCAGGGCGGGTAGTGCGGCTGCCACCACCTCTCCGATGGGATGGTGATAGTAGTCGCTTGTAAAACGGATCAGCCGGAGATCGGCCGCGGACAAGATCGGAGTCGTGTCGATTATTTCGGTGCAGCGACGCAGCTTGCCCGCGGGCAGCGCCGACTCATCGGAGTGACCAAGGACCAGGCCAATCGCCTGGCGTCGTCCGAAGGGCACGCGCACCCGGCATCCGGGTACCGGAACCGGCCCGTCCGCAGGCGGCAAATAGTCGAATTCGCGCGACAAGGGCACGTTGACTGCGATGTTCAGAAGGATGATGTTGCTAATCGGGCTGTCTCTATAGATTTAACATAATATAAGAAGGCGGCGGTCAAACCTGTCAACCGGACCTGTTGCTCACCCGTTAAACATGGCAGACACGTTAGATGACCTCGTCGTGGAGTCAAGAGATATGGAAGTCAGCACCACGGTTTTTGCGGTATCTTGTGCCGGCACGCCATCAACAGGGACACAGGCACTGCAAAAAGAACGGCAACTTAACCAGTTCCTCGCTGAGGTGGAACGGCGTGCGCTGCGTATTGCCGAAATTGCGGTGCGGGATCGAGACGAGGCGCTGGATCTCGTTCAGGACGCGATGATCAAGCTGGCGCGCAATTACTCGGATCGTGCCGCCGAGGAGTGGACGCCGCTGTTCTATCGAATACTGCAAAACAGCGTGCGCGACTGGCACCGTCGGCAGGCCGTTCGCAATCGTGTGTTCGTTTGGTTCAAGCGCAAACCCGCCGACGACAACGATTATGATGCAATCGCGGCCGCGCCGGACTCCGGCGGGCGAACGCCGGACGAGGAGCTGCAAAACAGCGAGGCGATGCGAAGCCTCGAAACGGCGGTGTATGCGTTGCCCGCGAGACAGCGCGAAGCCTTTATGCTGCGCACATTCGAAGGTCTCAACGTTGCGGAGACCGCTGTGGCGATGGGCTGCAGCGAGGGCAGCGTAAAGACACACTACTCCCGGGCGATACACGCGCTGCGGGAAAAACTGGAAGAACACAGGCCCGGCGATTACGGGTCCGCGGATGGTGAACGATGAACGAGCAAGACAAGGCATTCGAAAAGAAGGCAAAGGCTGCATTCGATGAGTCCGTTGGTGCATTGGATGCAGCAACGCTGTCGAAGCTGAATCGCAGCCGCCATGAAGCGCTTGCCGAGTTGCGGCGTCCTAAACACCAGTGGTCCAACTGGATGCCTGCGACAGGTGTTGCGGCGGCAGTGCTGATCGCCGTGGTGTGGTTACAAAGTCCTGGCGTCGTAACAGACCTGAACGGAACAACGGCGGCGACTGATATGGAGATTCTGCTCGGCGAGGACAGTATCGATATGCTGGAGGACCTGGAATTTTACAGCTGGCTCGACATGGCGGAAACGGATGGCGATGTCGGCTGACCACAGACTGGGCGCCGTTGTCTTTGGGCTGCTGCTGTACGGCGGAGAGGTTCTGGCCGCGGACGAAGAACCGCCGGAAATCGAACTGCTGGAGTACCTCGGCATGTGGGAGGAATCGGATGAATACTGGCTGATCCTCAACGAAGCAGTAGCGGCCGAGAATGAAGAACGGATCGATCCCGTACCGCAAGGTGAAGAATCGATGGAGAAAGATGATGAAAGCTAACAACCTTGTTGCACGGACCGCGGTGGCTATCGCCGCATTACTGGTGGTCAGCTTAGCTAATGCCCAGGATGACGGAATTAGCTGGCATGAACTCAGTGATGGGCAGCGCGAGATTCTCAGCCAGCTGGAGAGCAGCTGGGACTCTCTTCCGGCGGAGCGCCAGCAGCGACTATCGAGGGGTGCGCAACGCTGGGATGCCATGTCGCGACAAGAGCGCCAGCAGGCGAGAGGCCGATTTCAATCGTGGCGCAAACTGTCCGATGAGCGGCGTGAACTGATTCGGGAACGTGCTCAGATCTTCAAGAATCTTTCTCCCGAAGAGCAGGACCGCATACGAAAGAACTACCGTAACTACCGGCAGATGAATCGGGAACGCCGAGAGCAGCTGAGAGATCGCTACAAAAGGATGACGCCGGACCAGCGGCAACGGCTGCGGGATCGTCTGACCCGAAGGCCGCGACCGGCTCCAAGAGATTGAACGGCTAACCGAGAAACTGCCTAAAGACCTCCGACGGGAGGTCTTTTCCTTTGTGCCTGCAGATTGCCTTCGTTACACTGCCGCAGTCCAAATGGAGGCGCGAGAATGAGAATCGGTGTTCCCAAGGAAACCCACGCAGGCGAACGTCGGGTCGCAACGACGCCCGAGGTTGCGACACAACTCGTCAAGCTCGGCTTTAGTGTGGCGGTCGAGTCCGGTGCGGGTGCTGCGGCGAGCTACTCTGATGAAGCATACCGAGGTGCCGGCTGCGAAATAATTGCGTCGAAAAGCGAGCTGTGGGAACGATCCGACCTCGTTCTTAAAGTCAGGGCTCCCGAGGGCGATGAGGCGGCCGGCCTGCGAGCGGACCAGACGCTGATCAGCTTTGTATGGCCCGGTCAGAATCCCGAGCTTCTGGAGCAGCTGACGAATAGCGGTGCCACGGTGTTGGCCATGGACAGCGTGCCGAGAATCTCACGCGCACAGAAAATGGATGCGCTGAGCTCGATGGCAAACATCGCGGGTTACCGTGCGATCGTAGAAGCCGCGCAGCATTTCGGCCGCTTTTTCACAGGACAGATCACTGCTGCTGGCAAAGTTCCTCCCGCCAAAGTGTTGGTGATTGGCGCCGGCGTTGCCGGACTGGCGGCCATCGGCGCGGCGAAAAGCATGGGCGCCATCGTTCGTTCATTCGATACGCGTCCCGAGGTAAAGGAACAGGTCGAAAGCATGGACGCCGAGTTCCTGATGCTGGACTTCGAAGACGATGAAGACGGCTCCGGCGAGGGCGGCTATGCGAAGGTAATGAGCGCGGCATTCATCGAGGCCGAAATGGCGTTGTTCGCGGAGCAGGCGAAAGACGTTGACATCATTATCACGACGGCGTTGATTCCGGGAAAACCGGCACCCAAGTTGATTACCGCGGAAATGGTTCGATCGATGCGCGACGGCAGCGTAATTGTCGACCTCGCAGCGGAACAAGGCGGCAACTGCGAGCTCACCCGGCCCGACGAGGTTGTAGAGGCAAACGGCGTTTCGATCATTGGCTATACGGACCTGCCCAGCCGGCTCGCAGCGCAGTCGAGCCAGCTGTACGCGAGCAACTTGCGCCATCTTCTGACAGACATGACGCCGGAGAAGGACGGCAGTATCGTTGTCGATTTCGAGGACGAGGTCGTTCGTGGTGCGACGATCTGCAAAGACGGCGAAACGACCTGGCCACCACCGGCGCCGAAACTAACGGCAGCACCGCCCAAAGCTGAGCCTGCACCTGCTCCCGTGGTTGAGGAGAAAAAGCCATCCGTAGCGGGACCGATTATTGCGACGGTGGTGGCCGGCTTCGCGTTGCTAGGCCTCGGCGCGGTCGCGCCGCCATCGTTCATGGCGCACTTCACGGTATTCGTGCTGGCGTGCTTCGTGGGCTACATGGTGATCTGGAATGTCACCCCCGCACTGCATACGCCGCTGATGAGTGTCACGAACGCAATCTCCAGCATTATCGTCATCGGTGCGCTGCTGCAGATTAGCTCAGCCAATAACTTAATCATGTGGATCGCCGTAGCGACGGTGTTGATAACGAGCATCAACATCGCCGGTGGGTTTGCAGTAACGCGCCGCATGCTAGAAATGTTCAGAAAGTGAGACCGGCATGATTAACGCGGGCATCGTAACTGTTTCCTATATCACTGCGACGGTTCTTTTTATCCTTGCGCTTGGCGGCCTTTCCCACCCGGAGACTGCGCGCCGCGGCAACTGGTTCGGCATCATCGGCATGGCGATTGCTTTGCTGGCAACAGTGCTCGGCGTCGTTACGCAGCATTACGCGTTGCTCGTCGGTGCGCTGCTCATCGGGGGCAGCATCGGCCTGGTGCTCGCGCGACGCGTGCAGATGACCCAAATGCCGGAGCTTGTCGCCGTGTTGCACAGCCTGGTGGGTATCGCCGCTGTCGCGGTCGGATTCGCGAACTTTATGGATCCCGACAAGCATTTCGTCGGCATCGAGCTGACGATACACGACATCGAGACGTATCTCGGAATCCTGATCGGCGCGCTGACCTTCTCGGGCTCGGTGATCGCGTTCGGCAAACTGTCGGGCCGCATCAGCGGCAGCCCGCTGCTCCTGCCTGCGCGTCACTGGCTAAACCTGCTGCTGCTGCTCGGCGCGATCTGGTTTGGACGCGAATTCGTACTGCAGTCTGCGGCTGGCGGCGGCATGACGCCCCTCGTCATCATGACCATAATCTCACTGCTGTTCGGTATCCATATGGTCATGGCGATCGGCGGTGCGGATATGCCTGTTGTTGTGTCGATGCTGAACAGTTACTCCGGATGGGCGGCATCCGCCACCGGATTCATGCTCAGCAACGACTTGCTTATTGTCACGGGCGCGCTGGTTGGATCGAGCGGTGCGATCCTCAGCTACATCATGTGTCGGGCAATGAATCGAAAATTCCTGGCAGTTATTGCGGGCGGCTTCGGTACCGGTGGCGGCGCAGCAGCGAGTGGCGGCGGCGCGGATCAGGGCGAGGTCGTCCCCATCGACGCGCAGGAGACGGCGGCACTCCTGGCCGGCGCAAAAGAGGTCATGATCGTCCCGGGGTACGGCATGGCAGTCGCGCAGGCGCAGCACACGGTCTTCGAAATTACGCGGGTATTACGAGAGAAAGGCGTGAACGTCCGCTTCGGCATACACCCGGTCGCGGGACGTATGCCGGGCCACATGAACGTGCTGCTTGCCGAGGCGAGAGTGCCTTACGACATCGTCTTCGAAATGGACGAGGTCAATGACGATTTTCCCGAAGTCGATGTCTCCGTGATCATCGGCGCAAACGACATCGTGAACCCGTCGGCGCAGGAAGAGCCGGATAGCCCGATCGCCGGTATGCCGGTACTGGAGGTCTGGAAGGGCGCTACGTCAATCGTATTAAAACGCAGTATGGCAACGGGCTATGCTGGCGTTCAGAATCCGCTGTTCTTCAAGGAGAATACGCGCATGCTGTTCGGAGACGCGAAGGAAACCCTGGACGAGGTTCTGAAGACGCTGTAGTGCTTGCTTGAAATGGCGGCGAATGCGTCAATGCGTCGACTGGTTCCTTGGCGGAGCAGCTAAGATTCGTCATAATCTTGAATGCGTCCAGTGACTCTTAGTGAGGTGTGGAAATGCTCGCCGGGCTCGCGTCCGACATTTCGCAGCAGGTCTTGAGAACCGATGTTGCAGGAATGCCGCTCGAATGGATTGACTACCGCGAAGCGGTGCGTCTCTACCATGCCGAGCAGGTTGCGTATGACTGCGGCACTCGCCTTTACTCCGTATTCGGCGGATACAGTGCATTTGACGGCAGCCGCAGCCGCATAGACGTGAACTCGATCATCGCGACACATGGCACGAGCCGGGGGCTATCACGGAACCGGGATCAGTACGTGCCGCCGCTGAATAACCGCACCTTGTTCAGGCGCGACGCAAATCTGTGCCTTTACTGCGGGATGCGCTACATGACACGTGATCTGACGCGTGATCACATAACGCCGGTATCGCAAGGTGGCACCGATTCATGGACCAACGTCGCAACGGCCTGCCGCCGCTGCAATAATTACAAGGGTGGTCGTACCCCGGAGCAGGCTGCCATGCAGCTGATAGCGGTGCCGTTCACGCCCAACTATGCCGAATACATTTATCTGAAAGGCCGGCGGGTGCTGACCGACCAGATGCAATATCTGCTTGCGCATATTCCGCGTTCCAGCCCGCTGCACGCGCGCCTGAGTGATCATCTGTCCAACGGCCAGGAAATCGTTGAAGTACATTTTCATGACTGACATGCGCGCCGTGCGCTTAACTCTCAGGTAATGCAGTACCTGATCGACGCAAGCGTCTACGTCTTTCGCGCGTATTATTCCATGCCCGATGACATGGTCGACGAGAGCGGCAATCCGATAAACGCGCTCTATGGCTTCTGCCGGTTCATCGGCGACTTCATGGAAAACGTTACGCCCGAGTACGTCGCCGTTTTATTCGACGAAAGTTTGTCGAAGTCGTTTCGTACCGAGATTTATCCGCAGTACAAAGCCAATCGCGAGCCGGCGCCGCCAGAGCTGAAACGCCAGTTCGGGCAGTGCCGTCGTTTTGTGCGCGCACTTGGCGTCATGGAATGCGCCAGCCCTGCGTACGAGGCGGACGATCTGATCGGCACGCTGGTGACGCACGGACGAGATCAGGGCCGCGCATCGACGATCGTAAGTCGCGACAAAGACCTGACGCAGCTGCTGACCAAGGAAGACGTATTCTGGGATTTCGCCGGTAAGGGAAAGCTCCATTATGACGAGATACCGGCGTCGTTCGGCGTGTGGCCGGAACAGATCGCGGATTTTCTCGCGCTAGCTGGCGATGCGGTGGACAACATCAAGGGTGTTCCCGGCGTGGGCAAGAAGACGGCCGCCGAACTGTTGAATCATTTTGGCAGCCTCGAAAATATTTACGACAACATCGACAAGGTGCATGAGGTAAATGTGCGCGGCGCCAAGACACTGGGTACGAAGCTCGAAACCCATAGAGATGACGCCATGCTTGCTCGTCGTCTGACCGGCATCGCCTGTGACGCGCCTATCGAGAATGCCGAGACGGCGATGCAGCCCACGGCGCCAAGGCTGGGCGAGATCAACGCGCTGTTCGATGAGGTCGGCATCGGCAGCGCTCTGCGAAGACAGGCCGAGCGCGTTTCCGACATCTACCGGCACTAAGGCCGTTCGACGGTGCGGGACTGGTCATCATTAGCGCGACAGTTGAGCGCGGCGGGAATCGCTGTTCCAAAAGACCCGCGGCTGAGCCCCATCGGCGGCGGCGATATCAGCGCCGCCTGGCGTCTCAGTGCCGAACAAGGCGATATCTTCCTCAAGACCGGGGGCGTCGCCTCGGCCGAGATGTTTTCGGCCGAGGCGGAGGGCCTGCAAGAGATCGCCGAATCGAATGCGATACGTGTTCCGGAGGTGCTCGCCGTTGGGCAAACTCCGGATACCGCCTATCTTGCGCTGGAGTGGCTGTCGTTCGACCGGCCGAACGCCGATACGGAGCGGCAGCTGGGTGAGCGATTGGCCGCCATGCACCGTGCGACCAGCGCCCGGTTCGGCTGGCATCGCGATAACACCATCGGACTGACGCCACAACATAACCCCTGGTCGGAGGACTGGGCGACCTTTTTTCAGCAGCATCGCCTTGCTTACCAGCTTGAGCTCGCGGCGGACAACGGATTTACCGGCGAATTGCAGAGAGAAGGAAAGCGCCTTCTCGATCGACTATCCGCGCTCTTTGAAGGCTACGAGCCCGTGCCCTCCCTGCTGCACGGCGATCTCTGGGGCGGCAATTGGGCCAGCAGTAATCGCGAGCCCGTGCTGTTCGATCCGGCTGTTTATTACGGCGACCGCGAGACGGATCTCGCGATGACACGACTATTCGGCGGATTCCCACGAGCGTTCTACGAGGCATACGAACGCGCCTGGCCGCTGGAGGCAGGCAGCCAAAAGCGGCAGCATCTTTACCAGCTTTATCATGTTTTGAATCATCTGAACCTGTTCGGAGGCGGTTATCTTGGCCGTGCGCTGGCGTTGATGAAGGCTCTGCGGTAGCGTGCCGCTAGAGGAGAGCGGTGTGAAAAAAGCGATAGCAACAATCGGCATGCTGGTGCTAATAGCGGCGCTGGCGTTGACGCAGCTCGGCCTGCGAGACAAAGACGTGACGCCGGGGCTAATCACTGAAAGACTTGCACGAATCGACGCTGCAATCAGTGCCGAGGTGGATGCCGGGAAAATTCCCGGTGCTGTGGCACTCATTGCCAGAAATGGTGAAGTCGCTTACCACAAGAGCTTTGGCTTTGCCGATATTGATACGAATAGGCCCATGCAACTGGACAGCATTTTCCGTATTGCGTCGATGACCAAGGCGATAACCTCGGTCGCGGCAATGACGCTGTATGAGCAAGGCCTTTTTCAGCTGACCGACCCACTTGCGAAGTACATTCCGGAGTTCACGACAATGGAGGTAATCTCCGAAGTTGATGAACAAGGCAACGTTACCGCGACGGTTCCTGCGACAAAGCCGATTCGCATTATCGATCTGCTAACGCATACGTCGGGCATCGGCTATCCGTTTATTCCAAGCAAAGTTCAGGCGTCGTACCGTGACGCGGGGATCATCGACGGGCTGACGGTCCAGAAGCTCGAGCTGGCAGCGCAAATGAAGCTGTTGGCGACTCAACCCTTGCTTTTCGAGCCGGGATCGAAATTTGCCTACGGCCTGAGCACAGACGTTCTCGGATATCTGATCGAAGTGCTTAGTGGCAGGTCGCTGGACCAGTTCTTTGCCGAGCAGATTTTTACGCCACTGCAAATGAAGGATACGTACTTCTACCTGCCAGATGAAAAGGCAGGCCGTCTTGTCACCTTATATAACAATGTTGACGGGGTTGGCCTGGTTGAGCACGAAGGCAGCGGCACCGACATCGAAGTTAATGACGCGCTCTACCCCATCGTCGGCGCGAAAACATATTTTTCAGGAGGCGCAGGACTGTCATCTACGGCGGCAGATTACGCTCGCTTCCTGCAGATGCTGCTGAACGATGGCGAGCTTGACGAAGTGAGAATCCTCGGCCGAAAATCCGTGGAGCTAATGCGTACCGGGCGTGTCGACTGGGATGGCGACAGTATCGCCGACTTTGGGCTCGGGTTTGCCGTGGTATCAGACATCGGCAAGCATGGCGAACTGTCGTCGGTGGGCGCGTATGGTTGGGGCGGCGCCTTCAATACCGTCTACTGGATTGATCCCACCGAGCAGTTGGTCGGGGTCTATATGTCGCAGGCGCGCCCAACCCGGTCGGATATGGGTGAAAGGTTCAGAGCGGTGGTTTACCAGGCGCTCGAATAGGGTGCTGGCTAGCCCGGAAAGTCGCTGACGTCGCCCGACTCGTCTACTTCGTAGGCCTCGCCCAGGAAGTCTTCCTCAAATGCGTAAAGCATCGTCCCTTCCGGCGCTTTCACGGCGACGAAAGCGCCCTCAAAACCGGGAAACTTCTCGAAGCGCATTCCATGATGCTCGAGCGACCCCATCAGGGCATCACGGTCGGCGCACCTGAACGACAGGGATGGGCCGTCTAATGCGATGCTCTCGGATAAGCCTAACGGAGCGCCGTCGGCGTCGAAACGCATGTGTACGGTAGGATCTTCACGCATTTCCAGCAGCGTGGGCGCGATGGGCGCCCAGAACTGTGCCGCATGCAAAGCATCACGGACTGGCAGCGTGAGCTCGAGCCATGAGCCCAATAGCGAATCTCGTTCCGACTCATCGCTCGCGTGAAACGTCCGTGCTTCGAGCATTGCTATTGCATGCCCGTCCCGATCCGCGAAACGTAATTCGTTGAAGGAATCTTCATCGAGCTGCATATAACTGAAGTTGACACCACGGTCCGTCATCGATCGGCCGTGTTTTGCGAGATCCTGCTGGACGAAAGTCAACGCGGGCGCATCGAACTCTCGATCATGCAGTCCGATGTTCAGCTCACCGTCACTGACCACGGCATACTTGTGAGACCACATATCGCCAATCTCGAGCTCGACGAATCCGAGCGTCTTGTAGAATTGCAGTGACTCGAGAATATCCGTCGTGCGGACGGAAAACTCGAGAAACCGGCCGATCGTGGTCATCTGGAAGCGCCCATCGCCAGCGCGCGTTGGCCGGATGCAGGATCATCGACGTAAGTTTGTGGCCAGCCGCCGACGTGTTTTTCGATCAGGCCGGCGAGAAAACGGATGTGGTCGTCGCGCGCATTCAGAGCAGGAATATAGTGCAGGGATTCGCCCCCCGACTCGACAAATAACTCTGCGTTCTGCATCGCGATCTCCTCGAGTGTCTCAAGGCAGTCGGTGGAGAAGCCGGGGCAAACAACATCAAGCCGACCGATGCCCTGCTTACCTAGCTCTGCAACAGTTTCATCCGTGTAGGGTCTCAACCATTCTTCACGCCCAACGCGAGACTGAAACGACAGCAACCATTGATCGTCGCGCAGTTCGAGGGTTTCCGCAAGCAGCCGAGCCGTCTTTTGGCATTGGCAATGATAGGGGTCGCCGTCAAGCAGGGTTTGCCTGGGCACGCCATGAAACGAGAGCATCAGCTTGCTACCGCGACCATTCTTATCCCAATATTCGCGAACACTGGCGGCAAGCGCACCTATATAACCGGGCTCATCGTGGTACTGATTGATGAACCGCGCCTCCGGGATCCACCGTAGCCGATTGAATTTGCGCGCAACGGCATCGATAACGGACGCCGTCGTGGTGCCCGAATACTGCGGATACATTGGCAGCACCAGCAGCCGCCTGGCGCCCTTGGCCAGAAGTCGGCCTATCGCCGCATCGATCGACGGCTCCCCGTAGCTCATGGCCAGCTCCACGTTCGCCGACCCCGACAGTCGTTTCTCCAGTTCCTTTTGAACGCCCTCGACAATGGCCTTTGAGAACAGCATTAGCGGCGAACCCTCATCGGTCCAGATTTTTCGATAGGCGGCAGCAGATCGCGCTGGCCGAATCCTCAGGATGATGCCATTGAGAATCAACCACCAGAGCCACCGGGGATATTCGATGACCCGCGGATCGGAGAGGAACTGCTTCAGGAATCGTCGCACCGCTCGCGGCGTCGGTGCCTCCGGCGTGCCAAGATTGACGAGCAGGATTCCGGTGGATTCTGACTGCCCGTGTTTGAACTCAGGGGTTGATTGGTAAGTCGGCATAAATCCGATAAGCAGGTTCAGACGCGCCCAACAGTACTGTAAAGCCATGCCGGGCGCCACTCGATCGAGCTATAATTCCTTGTCTTGATTGACATTTGTCGTGTGAAATCCAAATGAATGCACTCCCCGAAAAAAGCAACGATACCGTGGACCGCTGGACCCTGGTACGTGATATCGGCGTCCTCCAGGTCAAACTCATTGTTGACGGACTCAGAGACCTGTTGCTCGTGCCCGCTTCGCTGATTGCCGGTCTGATGAGCCTCTTGTCCAGTGATACGGAGCGACCGGGGCCTTATTTCTACCAGCTGCTGGATCTGGGAAAACAAAGCGAACACTGGATAAACCTGTTTGGCGCACTGCAGAACGCTCCGGCGGATCTCAGACAGGTCGAGCCCTTCCCGAAGGCAGACATGGACGAACTCGTTGGCCGACTGGAGACATTCATGATCGACGAGCACAAACGCGGCGGAATTACGGCACAGGCCAAGAATCGTTTCGACACGGCGCTCAACGCGTATCGACAAAAGCGGGATGAGAGCCGGCAAGGCGCGTCCCAAGACTCGTAGACTCTGGTGAAATTTCGGCTGTTTACAACCGTCGACCTCGAAGCATCGCTTCCTTATTTATTTTGAACATCGCGGCCTGACAGCAAGTCGTCGAGATGCGGCGGCGGATGATCGGGACCCATGCGGCCGGACTTCAGTCGACCGATATACTCCCTGTATGCGCGCATCGCCTGATAGCCGAAAATCCAGCAGATCGGGAGATTCGCGAACATCATGACACCCGTGCCTACGCCGATCACGTTGTCGAGGTCGGCAGCGGTTCGAACCAGGCCGAGTGTTGCGACAATGATCAGCAGGCAGTACACGATCCTGTAGCCGAACACGGCTTTCTCACCGGCGAGAAACACCAGTGCCTGTTCGCCGTAGTAGCTCCAGGAAATCATGGTGGATATCGCGAACATCCAGGCGGCGATGGTGACCAGCCATTTACCGAGACCGGGCGCTACGCTGTCAAACGCCTTCGCCGTCAAGGTTGCGCCGACATAGCTTCGATATAGGCCATCACCGACGATTGTCGGTTGCGTGGGCCCCGAAAAGTTGTTCCATGTCGTCGCGTAACCCGTTTCACTTGCGGTAACGACACCCTCGATACGGTGTCGCGTCAGGCTGGTGTCTTCATTCAGATGCGCCTCGACAACCAGCGTCGTTTTATCGCCGATGACCCAGTTGTCGCCGGGAAGCGGCGTCTGTGCGAATTGCCAGCCATCCGTGGTTTGCTCGACCCGGGGTAAGGTCTCGAATGCTACATCCGGCGCGCGGTTCCAGATGCCGGTCGAGAGGATAATCAGCGCTGTAAACGTGCAAACGACGATTGTGTCGATGAAAGGTTCGAGTCCGGCCACGATGCCTTCGCGAACCGGCTCGTCGGTCTTTGCTGCGGCGTGGGCGATTGGTGAAGACCCCTGGCCCGCTTCGTTTGAAAACACCGCGCGCTTTAAGCCGAACAGGAATGCAGAAGCGGCGGTACCGCCGATGAATGCGCCTGCAGCTTCGGTCGGCATGAACGCCGATTTGACCATCAGCGCGAACATGCCGGGTATATCGCCCGCATTGGCAAAAAGAACGTAGCTGCCAGCGACGAGGTAAAGAAAAACCATCAGGGGCACAAGTGTCGCCGTGACTTTGCCGATGCGCTTGATGCCACCGATAATGACCGCGCCGACCAGCACCGCGAGCACGATGCCGGTGATCCAGCTCGGCACCGAGAAGTATTCCTCGGTAAGCTCGCCCACATTCCAGGCCTGAAACATGTTGCCGCCCGTTGCGGTAGAGACGAGCAACATCGCGCAAAAGAAAACGCCGATTGCCTTACCCAGCCCGGCAAGGCCGCGCCGCTCGAGTCCTTTGGAGGCCACCCACATCGGGCCGCCGTGCGGGTTTTCAGGATCCGCTGTATTGCGGTACAGCATCGACAGCGTCACCTCGGTGAGCTTGATGGCCATCCCGAAAAAGCCGGCGACCCACATCCAGAAAACGGCGCCCGGCCCACCGAGCGCGATTGCCAATGCGACGCCGCCAATATTGCCGAGGCCAACGGTTGCAGAGAGCGCTGCCGATAAGGCCTGAAAATGGTTGATGGCGCCCGGGTCGTCCGGATCGTCATAGACGCCGCGCACGACGTTTGGGCCGTGGGTCAGGGCGCGATACTGCGAGAAGCCGCTCCAGAAGGTGAACAGGACGCCGGTTCCGATGATCGCGTACAGCACGTAGTTGTGCCACAGGAAGGCGTTGATCGTGCCGAGCAACGCACTGAAGTCCCCCATCATAATCCCCGATTCCCGGACACCGCTGACCAGTTATTTCGCAACTGCTATTCGCGCCCGGCGCCGCCCGGCAGGCGTGGCGCGGGATAACTGAAAGCGGGTTCCGTGCTTAAGCCGCCTCCATGATAGCCGAAACGCCCATCCCGCCGGCGGTGCAGACTGAAATCAGGCCACGCCCGGAGCCCTTTTCCTGCAGCAATTTGGCCATGGTGCCGATAATACGGGCGCCTGTCGCAGCGAAAGGGTGGCCAATTGCGATACTGCCGCCTTTCGTGTTCAGTCGAGACAGGTCGATGGGGCCCATTGCCGACCTGCGTCCAAGCTTGTCGCGGCAGAACTCCTCGGACTGCCACGCTTTCAGCGTCGCGATCGTTTGAGCGGCGAACGCCTCGTGAATCTCGTAGAAATCAAAATCCTGCAGATCCAGATTTGCCTGCTTCAGCATATCCGAGACGGCATAGGCGGGCGCCATCAGGAGACCTTCCTGGTCAATGAAATTAACGGCGGCAAATCTGGCGAATGTCAGGTATGCCATTACGGGCAGGTTCTTCACACGCGCCCAATCCTCCGATGCGAGCAGAACCGCGGCGGCGCCGTCGGTCAGCGTCGTGCTGTTGCCCGCGGTCATCGTGCCGTCGCCGCTCTTATCGAAAACCGGCTTCAGCGCGCTAAGCTTTTCGAATGTCGTATCGCGCCGGATAATGTTGTCCTGCTCGACATCCATATACGGAACGACGAGATCGTCGAACCAGCCCTCATCGTAAGCCGCCGCGGCTTTGATATGGCTGGACAGTGCAAGCTGGTCCTGATGTTCTCGCGGAATGTCCCACTCCTTGGCCGTTAGCTCGGTGCTTTCCCCCATCGAGAGCTTGGTGCGCGGCTCGAGAACCCCCGGCAGCACCGGCTTGAAGTGCCGCGGCCGAATGCGAAACAAAGGGCTGATGCGACTCGTGGCCGATCGTGCGCGATGCATTTCCAGGAGAATGCTGCGGTAGTCATCCGGATAGACGATCGGCGCATCGCTAATCGTGTCCGTTCCTCCGGCCATGCCCGCCTCGATCTGCCCGAGCGCAATTTTGTTCGCGATCATAATAGCGGCCTCGAGGCTTGTGCCGCAGGCGCGCTGCAGGTCGACGCCAGGGGTCTGCAGAGAGAGCCCCGAATCGATCACGCATTCACGAGCAAGGTTCCAGTCTTTCGAGTGCTTGATCACTGCGCCGAGCGCAACGTCGCCGAGGGTTTGTCCTCGCAGGTCAAATTTCTGGACCAGCCCGTCCATTGCGGCCACCATCAGGTTCTGGTTCGTGCAATCGCGATAAGCTGTGTGTGACCGGCAAAACGGAATGCGTGAGCCACCGATCACGGCAACTCGAATCGATCGACCATCGTGCAACATACCTGTCTCCGTTATTCGCTGTTATGCAGGGGCGCCGCAACTTTACACCATCCGCAGACTCGATCACTAGGGAGCCGCTGATCAATCATTCGCGAAATAGTTGATCAGAGCTTCCCTGGGATAAGATGCGCAGCATGGCGGCGGTACAAGACGGCGGATGGCGCGTGCAGGCAAAGTCGCTGCTACGACTGGGCGGGCCACTGATCGTTAACAATCTTGCCGTCGCTGGCATGCAGTTTGCCGATGCGGTGATGGCCGGGCGCCTGGGTGCCGATGCGCTCGCCGCGGTTGCCGTTGGAGGCAGCGTCTGGTTTCTGGGCTTTTCATTATGCCTGGGCTTGTTGATGGCAATCTCGCCTATCGCAGCACGGCACTTTGGGGCCGGTAATTACGGTTTGATTGGGCGCTACACGCGACAGGGCGTTTACCTGGGCATCTCGTTCGGCGTGATGCTGATTCTGATCGCCCAGTTCGCGATTGCCCCGATGCTCGTGATGATAGGCATCGACCCCGAGTTTCGTGATCTCACGGTCGGTTATGTCCACGCAATCATGTTCGGTGGCCCCGGCATTTTCATTTTTCTTGCACTCAGATTTACAACCGAGGGTGTTGGTCATACGCGCCCGATCATGTTCACGTCCCTGTTCGCGTTGACCTGCAACGTGCTGCTTAACTATGTCCTTATGTTCGGCAAATTCGGCGCGCCGGCGCTGGGCGTCGTCGGCTGCGGCGCCGCCAGCGCAATAACCATGTGGCTCGTCGCGCTGGCACTTGCCGCGTACATGTTCGTCAGTAAGCATTACCAGCCGTTCAGGATCTTCGCGCGTCTGGCGCCGCTCAGACTTCCGGTGCTCAAGGAAATAGTCGCGCTTGGTATACCAATCGCGATAACCATCACGGCCGAAGCCGGCCTTTTCTCCGCCGTTTCCATTCTTATGGGCACTCGCGGGACGGAAATCACGGCTGCTCACCAGATTGCGATCAATTTTGCGGCGACGATGTTCATGGTTCCGCTGGCGCTGAGCTCCGCGACGACGATTCAGGTAGGTCAGCTTATCGGTGCCGGCAAGTTGCACAGCGCACGGTTGAGCGGCGCCGTGGGCATTGGGTTGTGCGCGCTGTTTATGAGCCTCTCGGCGATATTCCTGCTGACGTTCCGGAACGGCGTCGTTAGCCTGTACACGGACGACGCGGCTGTGCGTGGGATAGCGATCAACCTGTTATTGATGGCCGCGATCTTCCAGATAGCGGACGGCGTGCAGATTGGGGCCGCGGGCGCCTTGCGTGCTTACAAAGACACGCGATATCCGATGATCGTCAATATGTTTTCTTACTGGGTGCTGGCGTTTCCGCTGGCGTTCCTCGCCGCTATTACGTTCAAAGCGCCGCCGAATTACATCTGGGGCGGTTTCGTGGTCGGGCTGGGTGTCGCGGCCATCATGTTGTCGTTGCGCTACAACCGGATATCGAAAGTCCAGGCCGCGCCGAGCTAGGTGCCGCCCTGGCCGAAGTCGGGGCTATCACCGGCCAGGTACTCATCCTCTTCCGGCGTGTTCTGACGATTCAATAGCTTGTTGCGGTAGGGGAAGCGTCCAAACTGATCGATGATGTCCTTGTGGAGTTCGGCGAAGTGCGCAATCGTCAAGAACGTCTCCCGCAGTGTTGGTGACACCGACGCCGCGAGACGATTATAGAGTTCGACCGATTTTGCCTGCACCTTGCGTGACTCGGCGTGCTGCAGCGGCATGTAGAAGAAGACCTTCTGAATCGGCGTAAGGCCTCGATCCTTCTTTTCCATGGCGCCCTGGACGCATAGCTTGAGGGCCAGCTGATCTTTGGAAAATGCCTTCGCTGTGCCACGATAAATATTGCGACGAAACTGATCAATAAGAATGATCAATGCAAGACGGCCAAGCGGGTCATGCCCCCAATGCTCAAGCTCACCGTTGCTGGCTTTGGTGACTTCAATCTCAAAGTCTTTCTTGATTTCGTGATCGAATACCGGGTCTTCGTTGAACCAGATTTCCATGCGCTGATCGATTTGAGGCGCTGTAAGCGCCTGTTCTTTGAACCAGAAGGACAGGATCGCCTCGATGCGGACCTGATCGTCATCGGTTATCGTGGCGTCCATGCTTTCGCTCAGGAGTTTTACTGGCATATCGACTGATCCAGGCTATCGCTCTGTATCCAGTGTGCGGGCGTCGCGGCAAAGCAAGTGCGAACCCGGTCACAAATTGAGCCAATCAGGACAAATAAGGCATCGGATACCAGTAGACTTTACCAGATGACAGGAGATCAAGCGGCAATTCACGGGCGGGGTTACCTCCGCTATGGGTTACCCGCGATTGCATTGGTGGGGCTGCTGACTGCTTGCGGCGGACCGTCACCCGGGCCTGAGGCCGAGGTTCGAAGCTGGATCGAGCGCGGCGCTGCGGCGGCGGAGGCCAAAGAACGAGATACCTTGATGGACATGATCTCGCCCGCCTATGCTGATTCGCGTGGTTATAACCGCGCTCGTATTGGCGATACATTGCGGTTCTATTTCCTGCGAATGAACGCAATCGAGCTGATTATGTCGATCGACGAAATCAGTGTAATAGGCGACTCTGCGGCGGAAGCCCGGGTCACCGTGGGCATGGCAGGCAAGCACGATGGTGCTCTGGGCTTCAGCGCGGACGCGTACCAATTTGCGTTCGAGCTCGAAAAAGGCGGCAGTGACTGGCGGCTGATTTCTGCGCGCTGGGGCGAACTGGGCAAGGAGCTGAAATGAGGAACGTCTATCGAACGTTGACCCCGGGCCTTGCGCTGCTTGCGCTTGCTGTGTCCGGATGTGCGACGACCATGGAAGACATCGTCAAGAGCCCAAGCGTTGAGCTACGCAGTGTCGAGGTCATGGGACTCGGTTTTAATGGCCAGACGTTCTTGCTGTCGTTCAATGTGGAGAACCCGAATCCGTTTGCTTTGCCTGTCAGCTCGGTCAGCTACTCGTTGAAACTCGACGGGCAGCGCTTCGCGAGCGGCCAGACACCCGGCGAGTTTTCAGTGCCGGCGAGCGGCAGCGGCGAGTTTGCGATTAGCGTTGACCTGAATCTGCTGCAATCGGCACCGCAGCTGCTCTCGATCGTTCGCCAGGGAGTCCGTAAGGACGTCGCTTACGAACTCGATGGTCGTTTCGACATCGATATTCCCCTGGCGCCCGCCGTTTCGTTCCGAAATACAGGGGCCATTCGTCTCAGGCCGACGTCGTTCTAGACGACTGCAGCGACGAAGCATCGCTATGGTTACGCGCGCAACCATAGCCATCGGCGGCTGATTTACCCCGAAAGCCAGCCGTAACAGCCCGATTTTCCGCCAAAAACCGACCGATTTTCGGCACGCTGGAGCCTCGGCGAGGCTTCCTGCTCTATACTTACCGGTTCGCGGCGTTCTTCGCCAACCCAACGAATTGAGTTAACACCAGGGAACGCCTGCGCTCCCGACGGCACGTATGACACAGCAAAACGCCAAAACCCTGCATGACACGGCTGTCCATCGCGACAGCTGCGGGTTCGGCTTGATTGCAAATCTCGACGATATTCCCAGCCACTGGGTGGTCGAAACGGCCATCTCGGCACTTGCAAGGCTGACACATCGTGGCGCCGTGGCGCCGGATGGTAAGACGGGCGACGGCTGCGGCCTGCTGATCAAGTTTCCGCGAGATTTTCTGCGAGCGGTCGGACAGGAAGAAGGCTTCGAAGTATCCGAGCGCTTTGCGGCCGGGTGCGTCTTTTTGAGCCAGGACGAGTCATTGGCATCAACCGCAAGATCGGTCATCAATGAGTGCATTGCCGAAATCGGGCTCGAGGTCGCCGGGTGGCGTGAAGTTCCGATCAATGCTTCGGCATGTGGCAAGCAGGCATTGGCAACCTTGCCGAGAATTGAGCAGGTCTATGTCAACGCGCCTGATGAGTTGCCGCGGGGTCCGTTCAACCGGCGTTTATTTCTGGCACGGCGCCGAGCCGAGAATCGGCTGGCCGATACCGAGACTTACGTTGCCAGCTTGTCGTCGGTAACGATCAGCTACAAAGGCATGATCATGCCGACTGCATTACCCGAGTTCTACCCCGATCTGAAGGATCCACGACTCGAGTCTTCGGCGTGTGTGTTCCACCAGCGTTTCTCGACGAACACGTTGCCGGAATGGCGACTGGCGCAGCCGTTCCGTTTTCTTGCCCACAATGGCGAGATCAATACGATCCAGGGCAACCGCAACTGGGCGATCGCCCGCGCGAAGAATTTTCGTTCCGATAAACTCGATGACATTTCAGATCTCGATCCGATTATTTCCCTGACTGGTTCCGATTCATCGAGCCTCGACAACATGCTCGAAGTGTTGCGTGCGGGCGGCATGGATGTCATCCAGGCAATGCGGATTCTCATGCCCCCTGCCTGGCAGACGGTTGACAACATCGACCCCGACGTACGTGCATTTTATGAGTTCTACGACTGTCAGATGGAACCGTGGGACGGCCCGGCGGGCATCGTACTTACCGACGGCCGTTATGCCGCATGCTGCCTGGATCGCAACGGGCTGCGACCGGCGCGATTTGTGATAACGAAGGATCGCCACCTGACGATCGCGTCGGAAGTCGGCGTTTACGACTACGAGGAAAAAGACGTCGTCAGGAAAGGCCGACTGGGACCCGGTGAAATGCTCGCTGCGGATCTCGTCAACGGTGTCCTGCTGGACAATGATGAAATCCACGACATCCTGAAGGCTCGAGCGCCTTACAAACGATGGCTCAAGAAAGGCATTCGATATCTTGATTCGCAGCTCGTAGATACGGCGACGGCCGCGGAACCCATGGGGCCCGAGGTTCTCGCGACGTACCAGAAGATGTTCAACGTCTCGCGCGAGGAACTCACCGAGATCGTGGCCGTCCTCGCAAAGACGGAAATGGAGGCCGTCGGTTCCATGGGCGATGACACGCCAATGGCGGTGCTGTCGAAGAAAATCCGGTCGCCCTTCGATTACTTCAGACAGCAGTTCGCGCAGGTCACCAACCCGCCGATCGATCCGTTGCGCGAGCGAATCGTCATGTCGTTGCAGACCAACATCGGTCGCGAGTCCAGCCTGTTTGATATCGGCCCAGAACACGCGGAGCATGTGATCATCAATTCGCCGGTGCTGTCGCAGGCGAAGTTGCGGCAACTCCTTGGTCCGGACATGTTCGAAGATCGGCATGCGTTTATCGACCTCAATGTAGATGAGAGTCTGTCGTTGCCCGACGCGCTCGATATGATTTGTCGTCAGGCTGAACAGGCCGTTCGCGATGGCAATTTCCTGCTAATGCTCAGCGACCGCTACCTCGAGAGAGGCAAACTGCCTGTACATGCCTTGCTGGCTACCGGGGCGGTACACCACTATCTCGTAAGAATCGGCTTACGCTGTGACGCAAACATTATTGTAGAGACGGGCGCGGCGCGAGATCCGCACCACATCGCGTGCCTGATTGGTTACGGTGCAACCACGGTATATCCGTACCTCGTTTATCAGTCACTGCACGAAGTCGCGCGACGCCACGAAGGCAGCGAGCAGCAACAGCTCGGCCGCAGTTATCGACGCGGTATCCGCAAGGGGCTTTTCAAGATCATGTCCAAGATGGGCATCTCGTCCATCTCCAGCTATCGTGGCGCGCAACTTTTCGAGATCGTCGGGCTGCACTCCGAGGTCGTGGATACCTGTTTCACCGATACGACGTCGCGAATCGAGGGCGCAAATTTCGACGACCTGTGGAACGATCAGAAAGCGCTGGCCGCCCTGGCCTGGGAACCGCGGGCGCCGGTCGATCAAGGCGGACTGCTGAAATACGTTCACGGCGGTGAGTATCATTGCTACAACCCGGACGTCATTGCGACGTTGCAGTCGGCCGTTCGATCGGGCGACTACTCGCGCTACGAGGAATATTCGAGGCTCGTTAACGATCGCCCCGTCGCGACGCTGCGTGATCTGATGAAGATTGCGCCGGCGGGACCGGCCGTTCCGCTCGACGAGGTCGAACCGATCGAAGATATCCTGCCGCGCTTCGACAGCGCGGGCATGTCCCTGGGCGCATTGTCACCGGAAGCTCATGAAGCGCTTGCTATCGCGATGAACCGCATGGGCGGGCGCTCGAATTCCGGTGAGGGTGGAGAGGACCCGGCACGCTACGGCAACGAACGCCGCTCGAAGATCAAGCAGGTCGCGTCCGGCCGCTTCGGGGTCACGGCCGAATACCTCGTTAATGCCGAGGTGATTCAGATAAAGATTGCGCAGGGCGCGAAGCCGGGCGAAGGCGGCCAGCTGCCGGGCCATAAGGTCAACGAAATGATCGCGAAGCTGCGCTACGCGAAGCCCGGCGTGGGCCTCATTTCTCCGCCGCCGCATCACGATATTTATTCGATCGAGGACCTGGCGCAGCTGATTTTCGATCTCAAGCAGGTCAACCCCGAGGCGCTCGTCTCCGTAAAGCTGGTTGCCGAGCCGGGCGTAGGCACTATTGCAACGGGTGTCGTGAAGGCTTACGCAGACCTGATCACGATCTCGGGTTATGACGGCGGCACAGGCGCGAGTCCGTTGAGCTCGGTGAAGTATGCTGGCAGCCCCTGGGAACTCGGACTGTCGGAAACGCACCAGGTCCTGCGGTCGCAGGACATGCGCCACAAGGTTCGACTGCAGACAGACGGTGGCCTGAAGACCGGCCTCGATGTCGTTAAAGCGGCGATGCTCGGGGCCGAGAGTTTTGGCTTTGGAACGGGCCCCATGGTGGCGCTGGGCTGCAAGTATCTGCGTATCTGCCATCTCAACAACTGTGCGACGGGCGTCGCGACACAGAACAACGTGCTGCGCAGTGAGTACTTCGTCGGTCTGCCCGAGATGGTGATTAATTTCTTTCATTTCATTGCACAAGAGGTTCGGCACATCATGGCCGAACTCGGCGTACGAAGACTCGAGGATCTGATCGGTCGAGTCGATCTGCTCGAGCTGCTGCCGGGCGAGACTGAGAGACAGTCTCGCCTGGATCTCCGCCCGATAATCTCGAGCGACGGACTGACCCGGGGCGGGCCGCAGTTCTGCACCGACCTTCGCAACGAGCCTTTTGACCGCGGGGAGCTCGCTGAACGCATGGTCGCCGAGACTTTGTCGGCCATCGAGGCGATGACAGGCGGTCGGTTCGAGTTTGAGATTCAAAATTTCAATCGTTCTATCGGGGCCAGGCTCTCCGGCGAGATCGCGCGTCGACACGGCAATCACGGCATGCACGAATCGCCGCTCGACATCGACTTGCGGGGTACGGCCGGCCAGAGCTTCGGTGCGTGGAATGTCTCGGGCCTGAACCTGACGTTGACGGGCGATGCCAACGACTACGTCGGTAAAGGGATGACCGGAGGACGAATTACTGTTCGCCCGCCGGCCGATGCGGGTTACGTCGCGAACGAGACCGCCATCATCGGCAATACCTGTCTTTATGGAGCGACGGGAGGTGAGCTGTACGCGGCTGGCCGTGCCGGTGAACGATTTGCCGTCAGGAACTCGGGCGCCACGGCAGTTATCGAGGGCGCCGGGGATCACTGCTGTGAGTACATGACCGACGGCGTTGTCGTCGTTCTCGGGCGCTCCGGCGTTAACCTGGGCGCCGGCATGACCGGTGGATTCGCCTACGTGCTTGATATCGATCGCGACTTTGTCGATCGATACAACCACGAGCTGATCGATATCCATCGGGTGACGCCCGAAAGCATGGAGGCGCACCTGCATCATCTTCGATCGCTCATCAGTGCGCACGTCGAGACAACCGACAGTCAGTGGGGCGCGACCATACTGGACGACTACCGCACGTTCCTTCCGAAGTTCTGGCTGGTCAAGCCGAAGGCAACCGAACTCGGCTCCCTGATCGAATCGCTGCGACGGGCTGCGTGATGGCGAAGCATCCGCTGCAATTCCTCGAAGTCCCGCGTCGCGACCCGGAAAAGGAGCCGGTCGAAGAACGCATCAAGCACTTTGGCGAGATATACGGCTCTTACGACGGCGCGAGCGCCGCGGCTCAGGCCGGCCGCTGCATCGCCTGCGGCAATCCCTACTGCGAATGGAAATGCCCGGTTCATAACTACATCCCGAACTGGCTGGCGTTGATCGAAGAAGGCCGGCTGTTCGAGGCAGCCGATCTTTCGCATCAGACGAACTCGCTGCCAGAAATCTGCGGGCGCATCTGCCCGCAGGATCGACTCTGCGAAGGGGCCTGCACGCTCAGTGACGGCATCGGTGCCGTCAGTATTGGCAACATAGAGCGCTACATTACCGACGAGGCGGTCAAACAGGGCTGGCGGCCGGACATGTCCAATGTAAAAGCGTCAGGCAAATGTGTCGGTATCGTGGGCGCGGGGCCTGCCGGCCTGGCGGCGGCCGATGTGCTGGCCCTCAACGGCATCGGTTCGGTCGTCTATGACGCGTACCCGGAGATCGGCGGCCTGCTGACTTACGGTATCCCTCCGTTCAAGCTCGAAAAGCACATTGTCAACCAGCGCCGTGAGATTCTTGAAGGCATGGGCGTCAAGTTCATCCTCGACACGCGTATCGGTGAGGACAAGCCATTCGGGGAACTACTGGATGAGTACGACGCTGTGTTCCTCGGCATGGGCACCTATCAGTACGTGCAGGGTGGTTTCCCCGGTGAGGATCTGCCCGGGGTGCACGATTCGCTGCCTTACCTCGTAGGTAATGTCTATCGAGAGCTGGGGCACGATGAGAGCGCTGCGCCGTATATCGACCTGGAAGGCAAAAGCGTCGTTATCCTGGGCGGCGGCGACACCGGGATGGACTGCGTTCGCACGGCGGTTCGCCAGGGTGCGACCAGCGTCACCTGCGCCTATCGGCGCGACGAGAAGAATATGCCGGGATCGCGACGCGAGGTTGCTAACGCACGCGAAGAGGGCGTGCGTTTCCTGTTCAACCGGCAGCCGATCGAGCTGCTGGGCGATGATCATGTCTCCGGCGTCAAGCTTGTCGAGACAAAGCTGGGCGCGGCGGGCGCGGACGGACGGCGTCGACCGGAGCCGATTCCCGGGACCGAAGAAATGCTCCCAGCGGACGCAGTAGTCATCGCGTTTGGGTTTCGGCCAAACCCGCCGGACTGGTTTCATGATTTCCAGGTCGAGACGTTGCAGAGTGGCCGAGTCCGCGTCGCAGCACTCGGTGCCTATCCCTTCCAGACGACCAACCCGAAAGTCTTTGCCGGCGGCGACATGGTGCGCGGCTCCGACCTGGTCGTAACCGCCGTGCATGAAGGTCGCGAAGCGGCTAAAGGTATCGCACGCTATCTCGAGGTCTGAATTCAGCGTTCGAGTTCACGGGCTTTCCTCTTCTCGGTCTTCTCGTACGCTATCAGGGCACGCAGCGCAGTCATCGAGAGGTCCGGCGGCAGCCCATCGGCCAGTCGGTAGATCTGCTCGTAGAACCAGCCGATACGAGCAAATCCATTGATGGCCTTGATCATTGCGATCGGTGAGTGGGGCCCAAGGATCCCCGGGCCGACGCGCAGCGCGCTCTCGACATCAGGCGCAACATCCAGATCGCCTCGCATGATCTTTGCCGGGAAATCGGGATCCGTGCACAGCGGTCGGCCAAGGCCGATCATGTCGACGTCGCCACCCGCCAGAGCATCGTTCATTCCCGCTGCCGAACGAAATCCACCGGTGACCATCAACGGCATCGTCGCAACCTGGCTCGCCTTGACTGCGTAGTCGAAGAAATAGGCTTCGCGTGGCTGTTCATAGTTGCCGCCGGAAATCTCCAGGAGGTCGAGGCCCTCCTGGTTCAGCATCTCGATAACCCGGAGACAGTCTTCGAAGGAGAACCCACCTTTCTGGAAGTCGGCCGAATTCAGTTTCACGGCGACGGCAAAATCCGCGCCGACCTCCTTGCGCACTGCGCGTACGCACTCGAGCAGCAGTCGTGCGCGGTTTTCGAGCGAGCCGCCCCACTCGTCATCGCGTTGATTGACCCTCGGCGAAAGAAACTCCGATAGCAGATAGCCGTGTGCGCTGTGCACCTGCACACCGGTGAATCCGGTCTGCTTCGCAATGCCGGCGGCGAACGCAAAACGCGCAATAACGTTGCGAATCTCGTCGCCGGTCAGTGCCCGAGGCTTGCCGAAGCGACCGCCGGGCAACGCAACGCCAATGTCAGACGGCCCCACCGGTTCCGAGGCGATCAACGCCGGTGTCTGGCGTCCGGCGTGACTGATCTGCATCCACAGCTGAGTATCCCCGCTGGTCCCTGCCTCGGCCATGGCCTCGAGCGCGCCCACCTGCGACGCGTCTTGCGGTCCGTCAATAACGATGTTTCCGGCCCGTTCGAGGTAGCGTCGGTCGACCTGCACGTTGCCGGTGAGCAGCAAGCCGGCGCCGCCCTCCGCCCAGCGCCGGTAAAGTCTGCCGTGCCTGCCGGTGGCGCGATTAGCGGAGTCGGCGAGGCCCTCTGTCATAGCGGCTTTGCATAGCCGGTTTTTGACGCTGGCGCCGCAGGGCAGCGTAAGCTGACTTCGAATGCTGATCTCTTGTTGATCCTTGTCTTCGTCCAAGTCCTGTCTCCCGCGCTTATGAGTGTCTCGCCACATTCCCAGAATAGGGTTCGAACCGGGGTTTATGGATATAGCCAACGCGCAAACTTTGGTTTCACCCTTATTTTTTCAGGGTCCGAGCGATTCCAACAGGCGCTCCACGAGTGCCGCGCCCACCCAGGAGCCGAAACCCAGAAAGATATACAGTGCCACTCTGCCGTAACTTCCGGCATCGAACGGCCACTCGCTGATCTCCATGAGACGGCGTTCGATCGCGAGATCTGCGCGGAGCTGCTGCGCGTCATCTACCGATCGCGATTCCGGATTTCGCCGTGAAGCAATCGCTTGTCGAACCTGCTTGAGTTCCACCTGCTTCAGTGTTTTCAGTCGCTGATGAATGCCCCAGGTCGGAAGCACCAGCGCCAATGCAGAGGCGCCAACCAGCATGATCAGCGATACGGCGGTGCCGATCGCCGGCGCTTTGGGATCCAACCAGAGATTGGCTGAGACGGACAGACAAACGACGGCGAGCAAGCTGGTGCGAACGCCCTGTTGCGCGTAGGGCCGGATGAGGGACGTATCGAAAAGATCGATGTGCCGGATCTGCCGTGCAGTCTGAGAAATACGTATCGCATTCCGGATGAGCAGAAGCATGAAGCGAAAGATGAACCAGCCCATAAACACCAATCCCACGAGCGGGATGAGGATATC